>NZ_DASVOB010000862.1:0-6284 GCF_036383575.1 Mucilaginibacter sp. | reverse complement strand
ACAAGAAAAAAGCTACTAAATAGTGATTGGTGGTTAGAGGTTGGAAATTGGTTAATGGCCAGTTGATAACTTCGAGCTGTCAGGAATACCTCATTAAGTAATTTTTACGGGTCCGGGTTATTGAATTAACCCAGTAATTCGTAAGTAACAACAAAAAAAATGGCTAAAGCTAAAAAAGTAACCAAGAAACGCATTGTGATTGTTGAGCCTGTTGGCGAAGCGCATATCAATGCTACTTTCAACAACATCATCATCACCCTTACCAACAAAACCGGCCAGGCTATTTCTTGGTCATCTGCTGGTAAAATGGGCTTCAAAGGTTCAAAAAAGAATACTCCTTACGCTGCCGGTCAGGCTGCTGCCGATTGCGGTAAAGTTGCTTATGACTTAGGTTTACGTAAAGTTGAAGTATTTGTAAAAGGCCCTGGTGCCGGTCGTGAGTCAGCTATCCGTACTTTGCAAACTGCAGGTATCGAAGTAACTACGATTAAAGATATTACACCGCTTCCACACAACGGTTGCCGTCCTTCAAAAAGAAGAAGAGTTTAATTAACATATTTTTTAAAGCTAAGATTCAGCAGCTACAGGTTGCTTGATACTTTAAGAACACACAAAAATGGCCAGATATACAGGACCAAAGTCCAAAATTGCCCGTCGTTTCCGTGAGCCGATCTTCGGTCCGGACAAAGCGTTAGATCGTAAAAACTATCCACCGGGCCAACATGGCGCGTCAAAACGTCGTGGAAAGCAATCAGAGTATTCAACTCAGTTGCAAGAGAAACAAAAAGTTAAATACACTTACGGTGTATTAGAACGTCAGTTCGAAAACTTATTTCACCGTGCTTCTGCTAAAGAAGGTATCACAGGCGAAAACCTGTTGAAATTTTTAGAGGCACGTTTAGACAATGCTGTTTTCCGTTTAGGTATTGCTCCTACACGTTCAGCAGCACGTCAATTGGTTAACCACAAACACATCACTGTTAACGGTGCTGTTGTAAACATCGCTTCATATGCATTGAAAGCTGGTGATGTGGTTGCAGTACGTGAAAAATCTAAATCATTAGAAGCTATCACTACTTCAGTAGCCGGAAGAAGAATCAACAAATACAGCTGGTTAGAATGGGATGCAAATGCCTTAACAGGTAAATTCCTTAACTATCCTAACCGCGATGAGATCCCTGAAAACATCAAGGAAAATCTGATCGTCGAGTTGTACTCAAAATAATAAGATATTGGATATTAGATGTGAGATTTGGGACTTGTTCTCAAATCTCATTTCTGGTTACATACGTAAACAAATCAATCATAGGAATGTTCTTAGGTACCAGATAGTTGAATACAGGCAGATCAAATGTCTTAAATCTAATATCTCAAATCTCAGATCTATTAATTAAGTAAACAATAAATAAAGGATATAAATGGCAATTTTAGCATTTCAAAAACCAGACAAGGTTATCATGCAAAAAGCAAATGATTTTGATGGTACGTTTGAATTTCGTCCGTTAGAACCAGGTTTTGGTGTAACCATTGGTAATGCTCTGCGTCGTATCTTACTTTCATCACTTGAGGGTTTTGCAATCACTTCTGTACGTTTTTCGGGAGTTACGCATGAGTTTTCAACCATCAAAGGTGTTGTTGAAGACGTAACCGAGATCATCCTGAACCTTAAACAAGTTCGTTTTAAGAAAACAGGTGAATCTGGCGACAGCGAGAAAATATTTGTTATTGTAAATGGCCAGGATGCATTTAGGGCAGGGGATATCACCAAATTCTCTAACAACTTTACTGTATTAAATCCTGATTTGGTACTTTGTAACATGGACCCTGCTGTAACGCTTGAAGTTGAGCTTACTGTAGGTAAAGGCCGTGGTTACGTACCAAGCGAGGAAAATAAAAATCCTGACGCTAACGTTGGTGTTATAGCTATCGATTCGATCTATACCCCAATCAAAAACGTTAAATATACCATCGAAAACTATCGTGTTGAGCAAAAAACCGACTATGAAAAATTAGTATTGGATATTGCTACCGATGGTTCAATCCATCCTGAAGATGCTTTGAAAGAAGCAGCTAAAATCCTGATCCAGCACTTTATGCTGTTCAGCGATGAAAACATGATGCTTGAAGCACAGGCTAAAGAAGAAACCAAAGAAGTTGACGAAGAGATCCTGCACATGCGTAAGATCCTTAAAACTGAGTTGGTTGATCTT
Source organism: Mucilaginibacter sp. (assembly GCF_036383575.1). Lineage (GTDB taxonomy): Bacteria > Bacteroidota > Bacteroidia > Sphingobacteriales > Sphingobacteriaceae > Mucilaginibacter. The sequence continues at coordinate 4,074 of NZ_DASVOB010000862.1, read as the reverse complement.
GACCTTTCTGTACGTGCCCTTAACTGCCTTAAAGCTGCTGATATCCGCAGCCTGGCTGATCTGGTATCGTACGATGTTGCTGACATGTTAAAATTCAGGAACTTTGGTAAAAAATCGTTAACTGAGATCCAGGACCTGGTTAAATCAAAAGGTTTATCTTTTGGTATGAACCTGTCTAAATTTAAGTTAGACGAAGAATAAGAAAGAAGCAAGACTGTGAGAATCAAGAAGCAAGACTTTGTCTTGACTCTTGGTTTCTTGACTCTTGATTCTTGTTGCAAACATTAAGCGAAAGCATAATTCCGAGGGCTTGAGTTTATCGCCCAACGGTATGCACGTGAAATATATAAAACAATGAGACACGGAAACAAAAACAATCACTTAGGCCGTACTACCAGCCACCGCAAAGCGATGCTGGCTAACATGGCAACTTCGCTTATTTTACACAAGCGTATCACTACAACATTAGCAAAAGCAAAAGTTTTACGCGGTTATGTTGAGCCACTTTTAACAAAATCAAAAAGCGATACTACGCATTCACGTCGTACAGTATTTAGCTACCTGCAAGATAAAGATGCTACTTCAATCCTTTTCCGCGAGGTTGCTGAGAAAATTGCTAACCGCCCAGGTGGTTACACCCGTATCATCAAGTTAGAAAACCGTTTAGGCGATAACGCTGAAATGGCAATCATCGAGCTTGTTGATTACAACACTGTTTACGGTAATGATGCTGCTGCTCCTGCTAAGAAATCAACACGTCGTCGTGGTGGTTCTGGTGCAAAAGCTAAAACTGCTGCTCCTGTAGCTGCAGAAGAAGCTGTAGTAGTTGAAGACGTTAAAGAAGAACCGGCTGCTGAAGCACCTGCAACTTCTGAAAACGAAGAAAACGCTGAAAAAGGCGAATAATTTATTATTCATCTTCGGGTATTAAAAACGCCCGGTTCATTTGAACCGGGCGTTTTTGTTTTAAGGAAATTTCAGGATTTAGTAAAATAAGGTGGCATTAAATTAACGGTGACGGCGTCCGAAGATTGTGAAGCTGAAATATTGATCTGTTATTCTGCCTATGGCATGATTAAAAATAGCCGTCATGTTGAACTTGTTTCAACACCTCATTTGCTAAGCCGTGTGCTAAGCAAATCGCCTACCTTTCTTGTGGGGTGCTGAAACAAGTTGCATCACATAAAAAGGGTGTCATGCTGAGCCCGTCGAAGCATGGCGGGTAAGGCCTCTGCACGCGACCCTTCGACAAGCTCAGGATGACCAGCCCCCTTTGCTTAATGCCATTTTACCTTCAGAGTCTGCCAGATTTTAAAACTTAGCGTGACAACTGCGTTGAAACTTAGCCATACCTTGGAACGAAACAATGACGATTTTTATATTGGTCAGGATTTTTTATGAGAAGGCGCTTTTAAAAAAGAGATTGATTTTAAATAGGCCTTTAACTAATAATGTGTTTTTTATATTGTTAGCCTCACAAAAATTTCATTACCCGATATAATGTTGCTGGATTTGTAGTTTTCTAATAATCAGATAATTAGTATGTTTTCTGATTTATTGTTTTTAAATTTAAGTGGAATTATAACCAAGTTTAACCCTTAAATCTTAAAACGATGAGAAATTTTTTGATCGTGCTTTTTGTACTGTTAGCCGGTAGTACATTTGCGCAAGCTCCTAAAAAAAACGGCATCATTTATAAAGAACACCCATACATTACCATTGTGAATAACTCCACCAACCTGTTTATTAAACAGGACTGGACTGGTTTGGCAAAATTGTATGCCGATACGGCGATATTTTATGATCCGACGAGCCCTAAGAAAATTACCCTTGCTGATCAGAAAAAAGGCTGGGCTGCTATAGCGAAAGACTGGGGGCAGATCAAGATTGTTAAAGTAGGTTACCCGGATGGCCTTCAATATGATAAAGATCCTTTTACTGTACAATCGTGGTGGACGGTAACTACTGTAAACAAGAAAACAAAGAAAACTGCAAAATTTCACCTGGTGCAGTTTGACGAATTTAATAAAGCCGGGAAAATAGCTGTTGAAATAGCTTATTACGACCAAACCCCGCTGATCAATGCGTCGAAGTAATTGAGAAATCCGCATTTATTTTTAAAAGACTTACGATGTCCGTTGGAGGACTGATCGTAAGTCTTTATTTTTTTACTGCTGTTACCTGTTTAACTTATAGGTGAGCAGTCCTGCCGTGTCATCTATCAGGGTAAAACCGCGTTTATCAAGGATCCTTCTTGATGGCAGGTTATCGGCATAAGTATGTACAATGATAGCTTGTACAAAGTCATGGCTAAATGCCCATTGCGAAAGCAGATGTAAAGCTTCGGTGGCAAAGCCTTTATTATGCTGATTGGCATCGATCATATAACCTATTTCCGCTTCTCCATCGGGGGTAGGATAGCCGGCAAAGCCCATACCGCCGATAACGGTGTTGGTGCTTTTAAGAACGATCTCCCAGCCGGTATACCAAAGGTGTTTATCGGGAAAGGCGAGCGTATTGGGCAGCCAGAACGTATCGAAGGCTTCGTCAATCTCTTTGATATATAATGGATCGATCAACATAGTCGAGGGGGTTAAGCCTAATGATATCTCCAGCAGCTGACGGTCTTGTTTAAGTAACAGTAATTGTTCATGTGTTAACGGTATCATTTTTAACCGTTGTGATTGAATAAAAAACATTGGATGTTTGGAATTAAATAACAATAAATAACCAGTTCGCTTTTTTAAAGGGAAGGTACAGCCAGCGTATTATGGCCGTTTGTTATACAATTCCAGGCAGTATGATGAGCCTGTTGAGTGTGTTAAGTAGCAGAGGCGTTTTGTTTATTAATATAAAAATAAGGATTTTAATTAGAAACCTTGGCGGTTGTCTGAACCCGAATTAAACGAATTAAGGAATTTTTAGAATTTGCTTAGTATTCGATCAATTCTTTAATTCTATAAATCCCGGTTCAGACAAATTCACCGTTACTCATCAATATAAAACTTGATATCATTAAACCGACTGCGTCCTTCGCGTACAAAATTGCCATCGATATTATAGAGCACATCGCCGAAGAGGGTGCGGCCTTTCCTGATCAGGTTATCGTCGAGATTACAAACTACATCCCCAAACATTCCCTGGCCTTTTTTAACCACCTTGCCATCTATGGTATATAATATGTTGCCAAAGTGGCCCTGGCCTTTCCGCACGTAGCTGCCGTCGATAGTGTATAATACCGTTCCGAATTTGTTATTACCCTCCCTGATATATTTCATGGTTGTTTAAACTATGGGTTTTAAGTTAATCGATATACTGACAATTAACAAATCCGGCAATAACCTTTTGCCTTTAACCTTTCGCCTTTCATCTCTATATTTTCTGCCAACCTGTCATCACAAAGTAAGCTATCCTGCCGCCTTGTTCATGAACTGACAATTACAGGCAATTTTTACTGCCATTGGCATATTGGCACAAGCATTGATAAACAGCAGTGGTAAGTAAACAAATAAATCAAAAAAGAAAAACAATCATATATGTCTAAAATAATTGGAATCGACTTAGGAACAACAAACTCCTGCGTTGCTGTAATGGAAGGTAACGAGCCTGTAGTTATAGCTAACAGCGAGGGTAAACGTACTACGCCGTCTGTAGTAGCTTTTATTGATAATGGCGAACGTAAAGTTGGTGATCCTGCAAAACGTCAGGCTATCACAAACCCTACAAAAACCATTTCGTCAATCAAACGCTTTATGGGTAACCAGTTTAATGAAGTTACAAGTGAAGCGGCCCGTGTACCTTATAAAGTAGTTAAAGGTGACAACAACACTCCACGTGTTGAAATTGGCGACCGTAAATATACCCCGCAAGAAATTTCTGCAATGATCCTTCAGAAAATGAAGAAAACTGCCGAAGATTTCTTAGGTACCGAAGTAACTGAAGCGGTTATTACCGTTCCTGCTTACTTTAACGATGCTCAGCGTCAGGCTACCAAAGAAGCCGGTGAAATTGCCGGTCTGAATGTACGCCGTATCGTGAATGAGCCTACTGCCGCCGCCCTGGCTTATGGCCTTG
>NZ_DASVOB010000861.1:0-2198 GCF_036383575.1 Mucilaginibacter sp. | reverse complement strand
CACATCAACAATTACATTTACCAGGCCAAACTAACCGATGCCAATGGTAATCCTGTAGTGATTGTACCGGGTAATAGCACTTATCAATACCAGCAAAGCAGCGCCAGGTTGTATGGGGCCGAGTTTACGCTGAATGTGCATCCGCAAAATGTAAAATGGTTGGCTTTCAACAATAGTTTGGCTTATGTAACGGGGATTAACTGCAATAAACAGCTTGTTGATGAATCCAATGGCGCGGCTAAATATCTGCCATTTATTCCGCCGTTGCATATCCGGTCGGAGTTTAAGGCTAGTTTGCAGAAAGCGTATGGTGCTTTTTCGAAGATTTACTTTAAGGCTGAAATGGATGCTTACACCACGCAGAACCGCTTTTATGCTTTAGATAATACCGAAACGGCGACGCCCGGCTATGCCCTGTTTAATATTGGTGCAGGCACTACTATCAAAAATAAATCGGACAAAAGCATCTGCGAGCTTTTTTTGCAGGTAGATAATTTGTTTGATAAGGCCTATCAATCAAACCTTAACCGTTTAAAGTATTTTGAGTATTACCAGTCATCACCAAGCGCGCATCTGGGTATTTATAACATCGGGCGAAATATCAGTTTTAAAGCGATTTTCCCTTTTTGATTTATTTTCAATGAAATATGCCTTTTTTTGTTTTTATTGCCTTGAGTTTCTGTACATCATGTGAGTGTGCGATAATAACTTTGAAATTCATTGATTAACGTCCCATCAGGGTCTCTCGCAGAGGACCCTGATGTATACACCGAGCAAATTCGCCGTTCTGAATGCTCTTGTAAAATATAGAATGCGGTTGAACCTCAGGGTCCTCTGCGAGAGACCCTAAGGGGACGTGAAAGTGTGCGATAATGATTTCAAAATTTATCGGGCGATGTGCCTAAAACTCAATAATCATAAAAACATCTAAAGTAAATGGTTTATAAAACGAAGATTTTCATTTGTATGCTGCTGTGTGGCATCTGCGGTGGGATGATGAGCGCTCAGGCACAGTTGCAAGTACCGGCTTCTTATGCTTTAATTAAACGTGTGGTGCCCGGTTATGCACAAAATTTTATTGTTCAACCGCTTTCTGAAAATGAAGCCAAAGATGTTTTTGAAGTAGAAGGGAATAAAGGAAAGATCATATTACGGGGCAATAACGGTGTTGCGGTGGCATCTGCCTTATATTATTACCTCACCGAATATGCGCATTGCCAGATCACATGGAATGGTACAAATCTGAACCTTCCTGTGCATTTGCCTGTACCGGCCAAAAAGATCCATAAAACTACCCCTTACCAATACCGGTACTACCTTAACTATTGCACCTATAGCTATAGTATGAGCTGGTGGGACTGGAAACGATGGGAAAAAGAAATTGACTGGATGGCCCTTCATGGAATCAACATGCCGCTGGCCATAACCGGGCAGGAGTATGTATGGGATAAAGTTTATAAAAGCATGGGCTTTAGTAATAAAGACATGCAGGACTTTTTTACCGGGCCAGCCTATTTTGGCTGGTTTTATATGGGTAACATAGATAAATGGGACGGCCCGCTGCCCGCAAGCTGGATAAGCGGTCATAAGGATTTACAGGTTAAAATATTGCAGCGCGAGCGTGAGCTGGGAATAAAACCGGTGCTTCCTGCATTTACAGGGCATGTGCCGGCGTCGTTTAAAACACATTTCCCCAACGCCAAACTGAAACAAACCAACTGGAACAACGGCTTTGCCGATACTTATATCCTGGATTCGGAAGATCCGTTATTTGCAGAGATCGGCAAGAAATTTATACAGGAACAAACCAAGGTTTATGGAACTGACCATTTGTATTCTGCCGATACTTTTAATGAGAATGAGCCGCCTTCCAATGATCCGAAATTTTTGTCAGAGCTAAGCGCGAGGGTTTATGACGGCATGAAGGGGGCCGATCCGAAAGCTGTTTGGGTGATGCAGGGCTGGCTTTTTTTCAGCGACCGCAAATTTTGGCAAAACGAACAGATCAAAGCATTATTGAATGCTGTGCCTGATGATCATATGATCGTGCTTGACCTCAATACCGACTATGAACCCATATGGAAGCGGACAGAAGCGTTTTACGGTAAGCCCTGGATTTGGAACATGCTGCATAACTACGGTGGTAACAATAGTTTATTTGGCAGGATAGAGGCGGTAGCAACACAGCCTGCCGAGGC
>NZ_DASVOB010000860.1:0-9917 GCF_036383575.1 Mucilaginibacter sp. | reverse complement strand
GTCTCTGCATCAAGCCTTTCAAAATTATCTGCATGCTTTGGTTCAGATTCTGTGAGCAGGATAACCTTTTCGTTAATATAAATTCTGTATTTTTGAGCCATGTTTACTAATAATGAGATCGAACAACAAGTAGCCGAATTCCTGCTGCAAATTAAAGCAATTAAATTACAACCCAATAATCCTTTTACATGGGCATCGGGTTGGAAATCTCCAATTTACTGCGATAACCGCGTTACCCTTTCTCATCCAACCATCCGCACCTATATCAGGCAGCAATTAGTTGCCGCTATTCAGGAAAAATTCGGTTCGGTTGGCTGCATTGCGGGTGTTGCTACAGCAGGCATTCCGCAAGGTGCATTAGTAGCCCAAGAATTAGGCCTTCCTTTTATCTATGTACGTTCAAAACCTAAAGAGCATGGTACAGGGAGTATGATTGAAGGTGATGCGCCTACTACATCAGGCAAACGTGTTGTAGTAATTGAAGATCTGCTTTCAACCGGCAAAAGCAGTTTACAAGCTGTTGAAGCCCTGCGTGCCGCAGGTTATGATGTTGCCGGCCTTGCTGCTATTTTTACCTATGGGTTTGATATCGCCGATGAAAATTTCAAACAGGCTAACTGCCCATACGTAACCCTGTCAAACTATAACGCACTTATTAAATACGCCGAAGAGCATCAATTCATCAACGAAAAAGATGTAAACCTGCTTAAACAATGGCGTGAAAACCCATCAACCTGGGGCGAAATAGCTGCAAATTAAGACCGCTGAGTTTTTTGATTTCGATGATTGCGCTGATAGTTAATAGTCGGCGCAATTGGTCTTAAATCTCATGTCTACTATCTCAAATCTATCTATGAATACCTTTACAAGTACAATAAGCATTAATAAGCCATTAACTGAGGTTTACAATTTCCTGGCTGATTTTAACAATCACAAGCAGCTAATGCCTGATAATATCCAGGAATGGGTATCTACAAAAGATGAGGCCCGCTTCAGCATCCAGAATATGGCCAAGCTTGCTTTGAAAATTGAGGAGCGTATTCAAGATGAACTAATAAGGATCATCCCTGCAGAGAAGCCTCCATTTAATCTTGAACTAAAATGGTCGTTATCTTTCAATAACGACCACACTGATATTTTATTCACCATTAATGCTGAGCTTAGCATGATGATGAAAATGCTTGCCTCTGGTCCGCTTCAAAAACTGGCCGACCACGAAACACAGAGCTTACTTAATATCTTAAGCTAAGCCTGCCGCATTTTTACAAAGCTTGTATTTAGTATACTTTGCGTTTTTGTGTATTGTTGATGGCTATTACCACATTGATGATAATTAAACCTATGATTAATGCTCCCATGACCATTGTTAAATATTTTAATTAAGTTGTTATATTAAATGTTAGTCAAAGGCTGTACCATTATGCTATAATTGGTTAAATGTTGCTTTAAAACGCATTAAAGGCACTTTTATTTTACGTTGTATTATCATTTCTGTGTAATTGTGTGCCCATGAATTTAATTTATGGGGAAAATTGCTGCTCAAAAAAATCCCCAACCATAATATCGGCACGGTATATCGTTAAAATGAAGATTTTAGCTTACTTTTGCGCCAAATTAGAGGTGCAGCATGATCACGGTATCCAATCTTTCTTTACGTTATGGTAAGCGTACTTTATTTGAAGACGTTAACCTGAAATTTACACAAGGCAATTGTTATGGTATTATCGGCGCTAATGGCGCGGGTAAATCTACATTCCTGAAAATTCTTTCGGGCGATATTGATCCAACCAGCGGTTCGGTTAGTTTTACTCCAGGCGAGCGTATGGCTGTATTAAGCCAGAACCATTATGCTTTTGACGAATTTACAGTTCTTGAAACTGTGATGATGGGTCACAAGGAAATGTATGCCATAATGAAGGAGAAAGACGCCATTTACCTTAAAGAGGATTTCAGCGATGCCGACGGAGAACGTGCCGGTGAACTGGAAAACCTTTTTGCAGAAATGGACGGCTGGAATGCCGAAAGCAATGCTGCTACCCTATTGAGCAACCTTGGCATTAAAGAAGATTTTCATTATCAATTGGTTAAAGACCTTGATAATACTCAAAAAGTACGCGTGTTATTAGCGCAGGCACTTTTTGGAAAACCCGATATCCTGTTACTGGATGAGCCTACCAACGACTTGGACATCCACACCATTAGCTGGCTGGAAGATTTCCTTGCCTCATATGAAGCTATTGTATTGGTTGTATCGCACGACAGGCACTTCCTTGATACTGTATGTACCCACGTGGTAGATATCGACTTTGGTAAGATGACCATTTAGACCGGTAACTATACCTTCTGGTATGAATCAAGCCAATTAGCATTAAAACAACGTGCCGAGCAGAACAAGAAGGCGGAAGATAAAGTTAAAGAGCTTCAGGAATTCATTCGCAGGTTTAGCGCCAACGCATCAAAATCAAAACAAGCTACCAGCCGTAAAAAGGCTTTGGATAAGATCAACCTTGATGAGATCCAGCCATCAAACCGTAAATATCCGGGTATTATATTCAATAACCTTGGTCGTGAGGCCGGTGACCAGATCTTAACGGTTGAAAACCTGGGCAAAACCTTAAATGGCGAAGTGCTGTTCAACAATATTACTTTTACAGTGAATAAAGGCGATAAGATCTCCATCCTGTCTCAAAATAGTTTGGCAACTACCGCCTTCTATAATATCTTAACTGGCCGGGATAAAGACTTTACAGGTACTTTTAAATGGGGCGTAACTATTAACGCTGCCGATATCCCTAACGACAGCAGCGAATACTTTGACGGCAAGACTGATAACCTGATAGACTGGTTGCGTGAATATTCACCAGGCGAAAAGGACGATCAGTTTATCCGTGGTTTCTTAGGCAGGATGCTTTTCTCGGGCGAAGAGGTTATGAAAAAATGCAGTGTGCTTTCAGGTGGCGAAAAAATGCGCTGCATGTTTAGCCGTATGATGCTGCAACAAGCCAACCTTTTAATGTTTGATGAGCCAACCAACCACCTTGACCTGGAATCGATCACAGCCCTTAATAATGGCATGAAAGATTTCCGCGGCACCATCCTGTTCACCTCACGAGATCATGAGCTGGTTGAAACCGTAGCCAACCGTATTGTTGAATTAACACCGGGCGGTTATATTGATAAGCTTATGACCTATGATGAATACATAAACAGCCCTGTAGTGCAAAAACAGCAGGAAGATTTATACGCTGCGGTATAATAAGCCCATAATGAATTAATGAGGCCCGGAGTATTGATACTTCCGGGCCTTTATATTTTATAATAAGTTGGGCCTGATAACCTGCGTTTCGAGCTGATTGATAGTTGATTCGTCGCTAAACAGGTAAAAATGGTCTTTAGTATACGAATATTGAACATTTAAGCCATTTTGAGTAATGAAGTCTTTAACAACACTTTCATACTGCAGCTTATTGATTTTGAGTAATTTTCTTTTTTTCATAGGAATAGGTAGTAAGTTTTACAATATAGGTAGCCTTTATTGAAAATCCAATAAAAAAATCAATATCTTGTTATGAAGTTGCTACTAAAACCGTTTAGCCGGTGTAACAGTGTCAAATAATTATTGAAATTTATTCGCAAAAAATTAAAACTAAAAACGGAAATGGAACCAAGTGGGGAGGAAAAAGAACGCTATTGCAGTGCGACACAAATACATCACTATTAGAAGATAATAGAACAGATCATAAGACATCAGAGGATGCCAGAAAAGATGAAAAAAAATAAATAATGATTTTGATCTCGATTTTGTGAATCCAGACTTAAGGTACCATTTGAAAAGTGGTTAACTCATAAAAAAGGCGAAGGTGAAAATTAAGTTATCGCTTTGTGTGCAAATTGTATGCAAAACAAAAAAGCACTCATGAATATACTTCATAAGTGCTTGATTTTCAAGTGACCCCGGAGAGATTCGAACTCTCGACCCAATGATTAAGAGTCATTTGCTCTACCAGCTGAGCTACGGAGTCATGGTACTGGGTTTTGTTGGGTTGCAAATATGCACATTATTTTCTTTTTGCATATGAAAAATGCTCCCTGTTAATAATTATTTCAATCTGTTAAATGTAAAAAATATTTAATATGGATTGATCTTTCCTTCTGAATACGACTTTCTGTTTTCATCTTCAGCATCGGCAATATCTTCAATATGCATAATCTTCAGAGCCATTACACTTTCAGATTGCAGAAAAGCGACCTGAAAAAGGAAGAAGAAAAGAAAAGGTGCTAATTGTTACTTGCTTAAGTTTCATTGGATTCAGTTTTTGGAATGATCATTATTTGGTATTATTGATCTGTTGAATAGCGTCCACAGATGCTTTTGCACCGACGGGATCATTGAGCCCGGTACGTTGGTCTTTGATACTGTTCAAAAACTTGATCATAAAAGGTGCCGCGCCGTCACCTTTGTACCGGATAGCCAATTGCTTTAATTCGTCAATGCCTTGCAAAACAGCTTCCTGCCTGGTTAATCGTCCTATCATCCCCGAAAATGCTTTGGTCAGGTGTACCTGGTCCTGGAACCCTGCTGCTTTATAACGTTGGTAAACAAAGGGCCACTGGGTATCGCCGCCCTGCTCAGCATAAACGCTGATGATGGTTTGGGTCAGTTGTCCCTCATTGTCATTTTCAAAGCGCTTGGCCAAACTTAAGCCCAATGTCGGGTCTATACGGATAATACCGTTCAGTGCCGCACCAGATACCGAATATGATGGACTGTTAAGCCCTTTCTTGAATAGTTCAAGGTAAGCCGGGTCTTTTAAAACGGACAGCGTATTGATCGCATCCGCCCGAACTAAAGTATTTTGGTCCCCGCTCGCGATATTGGCCAGTAATGGCAAGGCGGCATTCCGCAGGCCTGCGTTAATATTGCGGATATCTTCCCTGTTTTGGTTAAGTGCCTGGATCGCTTTCCTGCGCAGGCCGGAGAATGGGTCTTTTAAAGCAGCGATCAGCACCCGCTGCGCCTCCGGGTCATCCGTATTCTTTTCTGCAAAGTCCATGGCTTCATAGCGGTCAAGATAAAGCGGCGCATGGAAATATTGATAAACCAATTCTGTAGGGGTCTTATGATCAGTCTTCTCTGCAATCAGAATTTTATCCGCATCAACGTTTACCAGGTCAGGCTTTGACGGCATTTTAAAAGTTAGGGTATCTGAATGATTCCGGAGCCAGACCCGGTGACGTTCTTTTGCACCGCCTGTATACACATCCACAGCAACCGGTAAGGTAAAAGCGGTCCCATCCTGTGTTTGATTGACGAAAATCTTTTGCGTTTTTGCTGCCTCATCCCAGAGGTATCGGATGTCCAGTACCGGGTGGCCTGCGCCATAATACCACTGATTAAAGAACCAGTTCAGGTCAAGGCCGCTGGCTTCTTCCAGCGCCATTCTCAATTGCGGCACTTCGGCATTTTTAAAGGCGTAGGTGGTCAGGTAAAGATGCAAGCCCTTATAAAATGCTACATCACCCAGGTAGTTTCGAAGCATATTTAAAACGCGCCCCCCTTTGGAATAGGTAATGCCAAATGGGTCTTTGGGATTGGTATAATAAAAAGTGACCAGGTTTTTGGCCCGGGCATCATGGCTGTCCAGGTAATTCTGCAAGCCGTACTGTAGATGTCCGTCCGCGGCGTCCTTGCCGTATTTGTGCTCCAGCCAGATCAACTCTCCAAAATCTGCAAAGGATTCGTTGAGGGTGATATTGCTCCAGCTTTCACAGGTCACATAATCACCAAACCACTGATGGAACAGCTCATGTTCGATGCCTGGGTTGTAATAACTGTCTGCGAGTTCTCTTCTGGTGGAAACGTTACCAAATATAGCCGCGGTTGTATTTTCCATCGCCCCGCCTACATAATCACGAACAGATACCTCCGCATATTTGTTCCAGGGGAAGTCAACGCCTAAAGTTGTGGAAAAAAAATCAATGGCTTCTGGTACAATACCGAAATTATCTTTTGCGTAAGGAGCGTATTTCGGCTCCAGGTAGTAGCTGACTTCTTTTCCATGCCAGCTGTCCTTAATGATCTTAAAGTCACCCACCGCCATCATGAACAGGTATGGCGAATGCGGGAGTTCCATTTTCCAGGTATCTGTGCGTGTACCGTCAGGATTATTTTTTTGTGATTCAAGGCGGCCGTTAGACAAGCTGACATATTTGCGGGGAACGGTCATACTGATCTCCTGGGTGTTTTTTTGATTTGGCTTATCGATCGTAGGGAACCAGCAGGAATTATTTTCAGGTTCGCCAAGTGTCCAGATCTGTGTTGGTTTATCCTTTTCGGTACCATCCGGGTTAATAAAATATAAGCCGTGCTCATTGTTACGTCGTCCTTTTAGCTCTTCGGGTTTTGATGTATAGTCAATGTACAAAGTATAGTTTTCGGTAGGCTGATAAACCTTGTCCAGTCTGATATTTAAACTCAAACTGTCATAAGAGAAATGCAGAGGTATGTTTTTGCCATTTTTCGAGATCGCGATAGTGCGAATATCCATTCCTTTAGCGTCCAGCCTCAGCGTATCAGTGGGGTAAAAATGAGGCTTTAACGTAACCCATTCCTGACCATATAAATAACGCTTTTTATAATCAAAACGAACATTTAATCGGGTGTGCACCAGATCATTGATCTTAGAGGCCGTTTCGCGGTAGCCTTTTACCGGGAAGGCCGATTTGAGGTCCTGGGCCAAAGTCTGTGAAAATACCCCGTTCAGCAGGGTTATAAAGCAAATAGCAATGGCTAAATAAATTCTTTTCATATAAGTATTGATCGATTTCATGATGATACTTAGGTTAAAAAAGGGCAATACCTTCCAGTGCCCGCTTTCGGGGCAGTTTATTTCAAGGAAGATCGCACTAAATATTTATGGCGTTATTTATGGTTTCTCCCGGCGATTAATAAAGACATAGTAGCCCAGGAAGCTTGCCGCAAGGCTGAAGGACATGATTGCCAGGGAGTGTATGCCCAATGGCTGGAAATAATCCACGAAAGACAAGCCCGTGCCTAAGCCCATTAAAAGTGCGAACCATTTGATCGTTACATTTTTATTGTCCCTGGCAACGGGCTGTAATAATTGGGATACCACATGGTCAGGTGCCCCCTTTTCAATCAGCTTATTTTTCAGGCGGTAATCCAGTAGCCATTTGATAAAGGCCAGGATGACCACTGAAAATATAACGATAGTTAAAATGGTGCTGGAAAGATGAAGCGCTTCAAACTTTAATGAGCTATCGCTGTACTGATCCGGATCTGCTTTTGCAACCAGAGATGCCACGGTGGCGGCTATAGTGATGATGAGTTTTTTCATGTTATATTTTAATGTTGCCGATAAAGGATTAGACCGGTTGCTTAATTTAAAGTTGCAACTTCATTCATAATTCAGGGTGTTCATTTGTTTCCGGTATTTCCTGAAGATTTCAAGGCATTGAAATACCAGAATAAGGATGGCAGCAAGAACGATCAGGTATAGCGCAACGGGTAAAACGCCATTGAACATCTTTAGTAATTCGTCCCTGTATAAGTAAACTGGAATAATAAGAGAGCCAATGGCTGCAAAAACAAGTAGATAGATCCATGTATCGCCAGCGGTACCTTTTGACTTTTGCACGGGTAGTTGCGCGATGACGAGGCCGGCTACATCGAAATCAAAAGCAGGTTTTGGCAGATCATTGATTGTAGAAAGAATTGATCGGTAATTTGCTGCTTTAGTACCACATAAAGGGCATGAACTAATGTGTTTAATGTCTTCTGAACTGCCTTGTCCCAAAACGAACTGCTGAATTTCTTCTTCGCTTAAATGGCTATTATTCATAGTTCCTCCTTTTTATATTTAGCCAAAATATTTTCTTTTAACATTTTCCGGGCCCTAAATAAATAACTTTTAATAGTGCCTTCCGGCAAGCCGGTAATCTGCACCATCTCATCATTGCTCAATTCTTCCTGGTATAAAGAAATCAAGGTTTTGTAAACCGGCGGGAGCCGCTCAATTTCGAACACCAGGATCTCCTTAAGCTCTTTCTTGATCAATAGCGTTTCAGGCTCATTACTGGATAGGTTAATGGAGCGTTTGCTGATCTGTTCCAGTGTTTGCTTATCAGATCCTTCTCCATCATCCATCTGATCCAGTAGTAATAACTTCTTTTTTTCCAGATAGTGCAGGCAGGTATGATAAGCAATTTGCCCGATCCATGTGGATAGTTTGGATTTAAACCCGAAACCGGATAGTTTATTAAATGCCTTTAAATAAATATCCTGAATCAGGTCTTTTCGGTCAGAGCTATTAGCCACCATTTTAAAAACGATCATAGCCACCAATCCTTCCGTGTTTTTGATGATTTTTCCAAACGCATAGTTGTCACCGGTCAATACCTTCTCAACCAGTTCTTTGTCTGCCGCATGATGTGCTGAATGATGATCCACTTTGATTGATTAGACCGTTACCCTTAGATAAAGTTGCAATAAACTTAATGAATGATGCAACCTATTTTCAAACTGACAGCACTAAAAGTGATCAGTCCAGAGTTGGCCAAAAGGAATATAATAAAAAGGAAAAAGTTACTTTTAAAGTAGAAAAAGCAATGCCGGCTATTCTGCTTTTGCCGAAGTTAACAGAGGGTTGGCGACGCTATCGCTGACCTAAAAATAAACGAATCCGAATCAATAGATTTATTGCGATCCCAAGCCAAGCTTCCTAAATTCCCCCACATGAATTGAGATAAAGTTTCAGTAACGCCGGGCTAAACTTATGCCCGGCGCCAGGAATTAAGAAAATCAATAAATACCCGACCATGTGTATGATGGAGCTGCAACGGTCTGCGAGGTATTACAATAAAATAAACTACCCCACCCAACTTCATCGGTGATAGTAGCTGTTGCGCCTTCGTTTACATGACCAGCTATAACCTGTTCGGTATATGGCATATTTAAACCACGATAACGATGATAATAATTATAACCCATATACCAGATTGGGCGGTAATTACCACGGTTAGAAGTTGAAATAGAATTTATAGGCGGAGTTACAGCCCATATAGAGGTTGCAGGCGTTACAGGATCCCAGGTCACACTATTTCCAAGGTTGTATTTAGCTGTATATTCCATGGCTTTGCCGATCACCCCGCTACGAGCATCATAAAGCGATTTGTCGCCTTGATTGTATGCCATCTGAGCCCATTCCAGAAAGCTGGCTAAACATAGTTGGGTATAGTATTGATCACGCCCTCCTTCAACAGGCTGCCCGGTTGATAAAAATGCGGTTACGTTGGTACCGTTGTCGGCCCCGTTTGCCGCAGTTCTGTTAAAATATTCCAGCGATAAATTATATGCTGTCTGGCTTTCGCAGAATATACCATATGCCATTATAAACTTACCGGCACTGGATCCCCAGGATGGCCAACCAGCCACAACAAACGGACTTGTTTTGCTATAAGTGGCAGCATAGGCTGCATAATAGTTATAAAATATTTTGAACAGGTTTTTATAATTGGTCTTTTTTGTTGAAGTGAGGCCGGAATAGTTGTAAACCATATCTGCCCCATAAATCATAAAATGCAACCCGTAGCCATTACATAACTGCCAGTCGTTATCGGGGTACTGAATAGAAGTACAGGTTGAAGCCCACGCATCAAGCAATTGAATAACCTTGTCGGCATACTGGGCTTGCCCGGTCATGTTCCACATTACACCATTAACAAACATAGCCATGGCATCATTTTCGTAATCGCTTTTGTATAAGTTACGACCAACCTGGGCATGCGCATGCGGCGCATAGCTGCTGGATAAAAATGTGGCATAATTGCTTTGAAAATTAGCGAAGGTTGTTTTGTAGGGCTCCACGTTAGCTATTGCCTGGGCGTAAGCATACTGC
>NZ_DASVOB010000859.1:0-15227 GCF_036383575.1 Mucilaginibacter sp. | reverse complement strand
GCTATATTAGAACCTCTCCGGATTTTAAACAGCCGCCCGGAGTCGGTCCCAATCCATAAATTCCCGTTTGGATCAAACGTCATGCTTTTGCCGTTCCTGATAGTTGAATTAACTATCTCAACACGGTTCAATTTAGAATTGTAAATACACAAACCAACCCCTCTACATAACAACCAAACGTTCAGGCGGTTATCTAAACCAAGAGCTTCAACGCTATAATCTGTGGTGCTCATAGCATTATTGTACAATGGTACCGGGAGTAACACCGTAGAAGAATGTTTCAATACCAATAACCCTGAGCCAGCCGAGCCTACAAAAACATCATTGTCCCTCCTCGCCTTTACACACTTTATCTCGGCATTAAAAGGCAAAACAGAACTATCAGTCAGACTTGCAGATCTATACCTGATATTTGAAAATTTCAGACTTTTATAATCTAAAACACTAAGTCCGTTTGATGTTCCGATATACAATTTACCGTTCGGGGTTCCGGTTATACCATATACAGTGTTATCCTTTAAGCTATATGGATCATGAACTCTTTTTCTGTATTTTGTAAAACTATAACCGTCAAAACGGTTCAATCCATCCAATGTACCGAACCACATAAAGCCGTATTGGTCTTTATAAATACTGGTGACGGAGTTGTTGGATAATCCTTGTTCTAAACCTAAATAATAAACGTTTTGAGCGAAAGACGGATCTATAAATGCAATGAAGAGAAATACGAAACAAATGAGAAATCGAAAGGGCATTACGAATTTCGTTTAACAGGCTTATAATAGCTTAAATCCAAATTGCTATAGGAGCAATATTCACACTCAATACAAACCCAAGTTAATAAAAAAGCATGATTATTCATCGATGCTTTATCTTATCACATTTAAATTGGGGTATCAGTATGAATATACGTTACATAACCAATTTACCATAACATGATATGCGCATTTAAGACTATCAATTGAAATTCTGATACTCAGGATGGCCAATAATAACGGAGCAATTAGTACAAGATTTCAGGCCACACGCAGCTTATCTTCAGAACCATATAATTCCCTCAATGTTTGAACAGCCCTGTACATGTGATTTACAACAGATTGATATTTTATGCCGGTCATCGCCCCGATCTCTGCACAATTCATGCCTTCAAAAAAACGGAGCCTTAATATTTCCTGTTGACGGGCGGGTAATCGGTTCAATGCACATTCAATAGCTCTTCCTTGTTTAAGCGTCGCTTCCCTTTGTGTAATCTTTTCTTCAATTGAAATTTCGAGATCTAAAAATTCGATATTCGCCTTTTTTGCTTTGATAGTAACCCTGCTTTTTATAGAATCAAGGCAACCAGACCGCATAACTGCAAAGAAATATCCTTTGACATTTCTAATCGGACCAATTGATTCCTTTTTTAGCCATAATTTAATGAACATATCCTGTATAACGTCTTCGGTAAGTTCTTCGTCCTTTAACATCCGGTTCCCATAAACATAAAGGGCAGGATAAAGCTTCTTGTGGATCAAAGAATACGAACGTTTATTTCCTATACAAACCTCACTCCAAAGTTTGGACAGATCCTCTGAATTTTTTGTCATAATGGTTTTCTCAATTAGGTATCCCGCAATATCCTGGGTCGATATTTTTCTCGTTTATACTTGGTTTTGT
Source organism: Mucilaginibacter sp. (assembly GCF_036383575.1). Lineage (GTDB taxonomy): Bacteria > Bacteroidota > Bacteroidia > Sphingobacteriales > Sphingobacteriaceae > Mucilaginibacter. The sequence continues at coordinate 13,568 of NZ_DASVOB010000859.1, read as the reverse complement.
ACTCTTCCAAATCCCACAATCTGTCCGGGCGATGTATGGAATTCCCAGCTATCTTTTAAACACTAAAAAGATAGTTGGCGTGTAAGAGTGCACTAAACTATTATAAACAGGAGCACTTTAAGAGACGTAGATTGCCCAATCAAAGGGGGTATAATGTATAAAACCGAGGATGCTGAGACCATTCGTCGATTTCCATTAGGAATACAAGGAATCATGGTTATATCTCCAACTATTTTTGAAGGAACTTTGGGAATAAGTTAATCAAACTGCCGGCTATAAATGGGTAGGAAAACAGATCTTAAAATATAACAACCGGAGGCTATGCCCCATCATCCGGGCCTGTTACAACTATGTATAAAAAAACAAGAGTTGAAGTTTTGCTAAGCAACTCCAACTCTTATGAACTATATAAAACCCTTCGGTATTTCAATATTGTATTTTACGCATAATTAAAACTGAGCGCTAAAATTCCACTTTTTAGCTAAAGCCTCTGCCTCTTTTTTAGTCAGCTGGATAACCGCACAATGCTTAGGAGAAGAAAAGTTCGTCGCTTTCATGGGGCCTTCGTTGAAATGCCCAAGATTCTTAAAGTTTATAAAATCGCTGGTTTCACTGAAGCCGAAATTGTTAGGAGTTATTCCGTAGATATCATAAATGAGAACCCATTTTTTTTCACCGATCCTTTTGAATACCGTGGGTGCTTCGCATGATTTAGGCTCGGGGTCATACCATTTGGGATCGTAAATATATCCTTTATTTAATGAGTCAGATACCATTTGTTTAATGCCGGGAGTGCCATCGTGAGGAACGTAAAACAAATGATATTTCCTCCCTACACGGGTTATATCCGCATCGATATAGGATATATCTTTCGGATATTCGAATAATAATTCCGGAGCTGTTTCCAGTTTGGTAAAGTCATCATTTACATATGAATAATAGATCTTGTTATTGCCATTTTTAAAACGCATAGTAAAATAGATCATCATTTTCTTCTTATCGTTATCATAAATGGTTTCGGGTGCCCAGGCACAGCCTATGTCTTCCAGGCCTGGAAATGCCTGATCCACCCTTAATATAGTACGGCTCCAATTGATCAGGTCCCAGGATTTCATCAGTACCATTGAACGATTATTTCCCCAACCATACGCCTTATCCCTCTCCCATTCAGTATCACGATAACCGGCTTTTTTAGCAAAGATGTGTAAATCGGTCATAGCTAAATAAAATGCGCCATCCGGGCCACGTGAAATATGAGGGTCGCGAATGCCTTTCTGTAAGGCAATGGTATCTCCAGCCATTACAGGCTTCCCGTTGTTTACATCTGTAAAGGAGTAGCCATCTTTACTTAATGCCATATAAAGTCCGTGCGTCTCGTCCTTAAAATAAACCATGAGGTAAGCTTTCATATCTTTTTCCCTGATTTTTTTCTGGGCTATAGCCTGCTGAGATATAAGGAATACGAATACTAAAAGGTTAAAGCCTATTTTTATTGCTGGTTTCATTGTTAATTCAAATTGGTTTTATCGGGTTTTCCTATTGTTATTTATCTAACTGTATATTACAAGCTTATCTCCATTGTAAAAGGCTTATTCCATTTTATATTTACAGTTCACCGGGTACATAACTGTTTACTTTATCAGTACACCTTAACCTCCCATAAACCGGGTGCGCCTGACAAGATAGTTAATTTGACAAAACGGGTTTTACCTATTTTATTAATTACTTCGGGAGAGCGAATTTCCTGCGACGCAGGGATATTTATTGCTTTCCACGTATTGCCATCTTCCGACTTCTCAATTTTATAACTATGCCCCAGTGTTGATTTTACGAAAAAGAACTCCAGGCTATTTACCCGCCTTATTGCACCGAGATCCATCTGATACCAGGGTTGTTTATCGGCATTATCGCTCATCCAAAAAGTTCCATTTGATCCGTCAACAGCATTCTCCGGTTTAAAATCCATTGCACGCTGAACGTTTGCAAGTTCGGTTTCAACAAATTTAGGAGGCATCGCAATCAGCTTATCAATTACCGTGTCAATCGTTGTTTTGATAACCGTGTCCTTTCTTGTGCTGGAAGCCCTAACTTTAACAGCGCGTATGGAAACCCTTTTGTTCAAATTGGGCATTTCCGTAATACCGGTAGTGTTACCCTGCACAGGCTGAATAGCTCCATCAGTATTAAATTGTAAGCGGTTAACAAAAACCTGACGGGTTGTGCCTCCTTGCCCGTATTCCAGGTAAAAAAATAAATAATTATCCGTACCGGGGATACGCAGCACATTACCATGGCCAGGGCCCCAAACACCGTTCCTGAGATCGGATTTAAATATCATATCCTGCTCAGGCGCAACAAATGGACCCAATGGTCCTATTTTGCTCATCATGTAGGCATAAGCATAGTTGGCTCCGCCCGATAAAGTATACAGATAATAATAAATACCATTCCGTTTAAATAAGAAAGGGCCTTCTGAATAACCACTCCTTTTGGTTGGAATGGTAACTTCCGGCCCTTCAATAGTTTTCCAGTCCTTACTCAGTTTGGCAGCTTTTCTACGACGCCAAAAAATGTAGGCCTGCCCGTCATCGTCAACAAAAGGATCTCCATCTATATCACCCACAACAGGTTTAGTTTCTTCATTTTCTTTTTCCGGCTGATTAAAAAAAACACCTGATCCATTGCTGAACTTAAAAGGGCCTTCCGGCTGACTTGCTGTTAAATGATAAGTGCCGGTTTTTCCATCAGGCTTAACAATAGTAGCATATAAGTGATAAAGTTTATCAGCTTTAATTACAATGCCGGGAGCCCAGTATCTGAAATAGCCCTTTTTGTTTTTCCCTTCGGGCCCATAGGTATATGGTTTGTTCCAATCAATATCTTGAAAAAGCGTCCCTTTATAGCTCCAGTTAACAAGGTCTTTTGAGGTCCACACAACAGGCGGCCCCATTTCCTGCAAATCACGATCAATATCAGATGTTCCATACAAATAATATGTGCCGTTGAAATTAACTACGGAAGGGTCTGCAATATAATCCGGGATAACCGGCTGAGGTAAAGGCCGGTTACCTTGTTGCGCTTTAACTTCAAACCCAACAAACAACAGCCATAACAAGGCTAAATTCTTTAAAAAAATATTATTCATAAACGTACTTCACTTCATTAATTATGTGTTTGAATTATTTATAATTATGCCATGCCCCATTGAGGCTCATGCAATTGAATGATTGTTTCCGATCATTTTTTAACGCTGCGGCTTCCGGTTCGTAAACAAAATAAGAGGCATGCATAGGAAGCCTGTTTTCTTCATTCCGGGTTTCGTCAAGCCGCATTGGCTTTTGTGCTATCGATGGTCAAAATATATGGCATAGAACTACGGTAGCCAGTACTTTTTAAAAATGCACCGCTGTTAATATTAGCATAATGATTATTTTCTTTACTTATTAGTGGTTGATTGACTTATACTTGAAATTATCCAATATCACAGCGCCCTCCTTTCCGGCAGACATAAAGCCTGGCCGTAATGCAAAAAAGCCGTGATATTCGTTATGGTTTAACCCTGACACCTGTACGCCGGATTGAAGTGTTATCCAATTTTTACCATCCTTGCTGGCAAGCATATCGCAGAAATTTCGATTGTTTGTAATTCTAAAATAAAAGTGCTTTCCAAGCGCTATAGATTGATTTAAGTGAGTGTCTGCATTCTTATAAATGGTAATATCTTGCCCATTGGATGTAATGCCGGCGAAAGCTTGCTCATTGTAAAACAAAAGCAATCCACCTACACTTCCGCCTGTTAAACTCACCTCTACCTGTACCTCATAACTTGTATCCGGAACCGTGGTTAACAAAAGCCGTGCATCCGCCGGATCAGAGCCCTTAGCCTTTAAATAAAGGCTGCCATTTTTTTGCCGAATAGCATTCGCGTCATAACCTTTCCAGGCTGTCCATTGTAGTCCGAGCGTTTTTTTATTGAAGTTGTCTGATAGCGAAAAGCCCGATGAAGATCGTTTCTCTTTGCCCCGGGATTCTATTTTTCCTTTTGCCGTCTTGAACCAACCATCTGCCGTCCATTCAACAGGTTCAATAAGGGTTTGCCGGCCTAATGTATGATATCCTTTTTCATAGGCATGGTATACTATCCACCAGTTTCCCTTTGCATCATCAATGAGTGTTCCATGACCTTTAGACCACCATTGCTCATCTGCACTATAGGTATGTACAATTGGATTATAGGGCGAATTTTCCCACGGCCCCTGAATGCTTTTTGAACGGGCTGCTATCACCATATGGCTGGTTGCCGGTCCTGCGGTACCTCCTTCGGCTGTTAGCATGTAAAAATAATCACCCTTCTTAAAAATCTTTGGAGATTCAAGGCATTTACATTCGGTAATCCAATCTTTGGGATAATCCCAACCTGTGTAAACATCTTTCAGACTGCCTGTTACAGAAAGCCCATCATCAGATAAAGGTATCATGCCGCCGGCAGAAACGAACAAATAACGCTTACCATCTTCGCCTACTGCATGCCCCGGATCGATACGCGGCACCTTCAAATCAATGGGTTTACTCCAGGGACCGCGTATATTGTTTGCCCATATTACCCAGTTAGTCCCATTGGCCGGAAAATAAATATAATACTTACCATTATGTTTCAACAGATCAGGAGCCATGGCAGAACCAACCAGATCTGGCATCGCCCGTGTTACCGGCTCCCAGTTAAGCAAATCTTTCGAATGCCATATTAAAAACCCGGGAGAATAGATAAACGGTGAATGTGTCATGTAAAAATCGTCCCCCTCGCGCATAATGCTCGGGTCAGGATAATCACCTTTTAAAATAACCTTGGGATATTCCTGTGCAGATGTGCAAAATGCAAACCCTGCAAATACTAATAAGAGAGAGAGTTTTTTGAAGAGATTGGATACGGTCATATTTAGTTTACCAAGCTTATATTTTTTAAATTTAAAATGAGATCCCCTTGTGCGGGCATGCTTATTAGCCTCCTTCTTTAGCTAAGAAAATGGCGTCGCGTGGAATCTCGTGTGTTTATGTTATCATGAAAATATAAGACTGATTAAAAAAGGCCTTCATACTCTACATCTGTAAATAAGTTTTTGATTGTCTTAATTTCATAGTCCAAATCCCTGAGCGAAAATATTGGGGATTCGGATTAACTCTTGGAACGAACTATTCATTAGCGAATTATATTACGACGCTCGTCCGCTGGCTGTTTTGAAAAAAAAATCAAATTAAAGATTTACCGAGAAATAATTTATATCCCACATTCAAAACATGATAAGCTTTCTGGGTTTCTTCATAGGAGGCCAAATCCTTATCCTTAATGTTTTTTTAGCAGCTAAGCGACGTTGCTCAAGTAGCTGGTTTGCGTTACGAGTAACGTAATTCTAAGGTTATCTAAAAATGACTGTCACTCAAATTTATTTAACCATGCGAATGACATGTCGTCACAAATAATTTTCTTGTTCTTGAGTGGCAAAAGATATTATTGAAACTTGCCTCCACGTAAATATTGACTAACCAACACTTTCGTAAAAACTGAAAAATAAGTTATATAACTGAAAAATAAGTTATATATTTGATTATGGAAGAATTGACCAAGACCGAAGAACGGATCATGCAGGTTTTATGGGATTTGAAATCAGCATTTGTGAAAGATATCATTGAACATTTGCTAGATGATCCAAAGCCACCGTATAACACAATATCATCTGTGGTGAGGCTTTTGGAAACGAAAAACTATATAGGCCATAAAGCTTACGGAAAAACGCACGAGTATTTTCCACTCATCACTAAAGCCGAATACGGGAAACATTCTTTTACTAAGCTAATCACTAATTATTTCGATGGATCGGCGCAATCGCTGCTGTCATTTATGGTAAAAGAAGAAACCCTTTCAGAAAAAGATATTGAAGAGATCCAGAAAATGATTGATAAACAATAGCTATGGGTGTATTTAATTATCTGATAGGCGCAACTGCCTGCATGGGTTTAGGTTATATGCTATATCCGTTGGTGTTAAAACGCCTGACTTTTTTTTCGATGACAAGGTTTTACCTATTATTCATCGTAACAATAAGTTTGATAGCCCCGGCGATACACATTACGGTACGGGAACCGCTTCCAGTCGGCCCTGCAACCCAGGATGTGATTGTTTCTCAGACCGCCTCTTCTGAAAAAGAATATTTCAAACCCGTTCCGCATCAAACAAACACCCTTAACTGGCTATTAATTGCAGGTATAGTGTACGGCGCAATTTCTGTAGCTATACTTATCAAAACGGCTTACAGCGTGTTGAAAATAGTAAACGTGGGAAAAAAACACGGTGTGAGATCCGGGAAAAACTACCTGGTGATGGATCGGTATAAAAAGAACGCATCATTCTTTAACTATATTTTTATCAGTTCGGGCAATACAGCATCCTCAGAAATAGCCCAGGTATTGACGCATGAAAAAGCACATGCCCGCCTGTTTCATTCGGCCGATAACCTGTATATGGAAATTGTAAAAGCATTTTTCTGGTTTAATCCCTTCGTTTACCTCATTGCAAACGCCCTAAACGAGGTTCACGAATTTGAGGTTGACCATTTAATGAAAACTGTTTTTGACACTAAACAATATGCTTCGTTGTTGCTCAAGCTATCGTCTTCATCATCTACAGGGCTCGTTAATCAATTCAGCGCTTACAGCTTAAAAAGCAGGATCGCGATGTTATTTAAGCCCAATTCACCGGCTTTAAAAAAGCTATGGTACTTGGCTACCGTACCGATAATGGCCATGTACGGCTATTGTTTTTCGGTTGAAAAAATTTACGGCAAAGCGTTGACAAAAGAGTTTGTATTGGTACTGGATGCGGGCCATGGCGGTAGCCAGTACGGTACAGTGGGCGCAGAAGGTTATATTGAAAAAAACCTGAACCTTCAGATTGTTAACCAAATCAAAGCGGTAGCCGAAAAACAAGGTATCCGCACAATTTTAACCCGGCCCGATGATAGCTACTTAGATCTGCGCAGCAGGGTTGTGTATAAAGGGGATGCCTTCATTTCCATACACCTGAACGCGCCCGGCTACTGGACCAAACATACCAATGGAATGGAGGTGATAATTGATAAAAATGAGCTGTATCCATTGAATAAAAGACTGGCTCGCCATTTAAAAACCAATTTACAACAGCTAAGCGGTATAAACACCCGACGAAAAATGGATATCAGCGAAACCCCGCCCGATAATACGCTGTATATTTTGAGGCATAATAAAGCACCGGCAGTATTGTTAGAGTTGGGCTACATGACAGATCCTGCTGATCTTAATTATATCACAAACACGGATAATCAGCATAAAATAGCCGAAAAAATCATCAATGCTATAGTAGCTTACGGCACAGGAGAGTAATATTTAAGCCTAATTCACATTTTAGAATTGATAAGGCTTCTGCAATGATCCAAACATTTAATTCGATACCATGAAGGTGATTTTATCGGCCTTATTGCTACTGCTTTGTCTAAATTCAATAGCTCAAAGTACTAGGAAAGCTGAAACTGCAAGGGGCATCATCAGCGGAAAAATTGTTAGTGCAAAGGATGGTCAAGTGATTGAAGGCGCAACGATTATCCTTGAAAGCCATAAAGACAGCTTGTATAAAAATGTGATTCATAGTGATCACTCAGGAACCTTTGAATTTAAAAACCTGCGAAACGGAACTTATTCCCTGGAGATAAAACATTTGGGTTTTAAGGAAATTACCATCGGACAAGTGATTATCAATGCGGAAAAACCATCCGAAAACCTGTCCGAAATTAAATTGGAGATAGCCGAAAATGATTTAAAGGAAGTTGTGATCAGAGCCAGACAAAAGTCCTATACAGAACAGAAAATAGACCGGACCATCGTAAATGTTAGTCAGTTGCTTTCAAACAATGGCGTGAGTGCCATTGAAGTTTTAAATAACACCCCCGGAGTTAATGTTACAGATGATGCTATATCATTGCGCGGAAAACAAGGCGTAACGATATACATTGACGGCCGGCAAACCTTTTTAAACGGAGCACAATTGGTAAATTACTTAAAGTCCCTCCCTTCGGGTACCATTGAAAAATTAGAACTAATGCCGGTGCCACCCGCAAAATATCATGTGGAGGGCAACACAGGTTTGATCAACATTATTACCAAAAAAAATCATACGGAAGGGTTCAACGGCGGCTTAACGGCCACTCATGGCCGAGGGCATTACGCTAAAGCGAACTATAGCTTAAATCTTAACTATAAAATTGGAAAGTTAAATTTCTTTGGAAACGCTGCTTATACATCCAACAATAACTATTACAAAGTTGACAGGGAAAGAGATTTTAGTTTCGCCGCCCCTTCGGACAACTACACTATCAAACAGAATAACCTGGAAAACAACAACAGGAAAAGTACGCGTTATAAACTGGGTTTTGATGCAGAACTTGATACAAACACCAGCATTGGGTTAGTAATTGATGGCTCCGTAAGCCCCTACAAGGAGCAAGGCAATTATTTGCTGCAATTCAACCATGCATTGCCCGATTCAATCATCAAAACACAAAGTGACCTGAACAGGCATACCAACGATGCAGCACTCAATTTTTATTATCAGCATAAGTTTAAAAAAGAAGGAGAAAATATCAGGATAGATGCTGATTATCTGCACTACACTGACAACGCCCTGCAGTTGCTAAACAGCGATACATACCTACCGAACAGCACAGAGCTTGTAGATAATTACAAACTCATCACACAAAATCCCTTTGAAGCAAATGTGTACAGCTTAAAATCAGATTATGAAACAAAAATCTTCTCCGGCATCAAATTATCGGCAGGCGTGCAGAGCATTTACTCAAAAAGGGCCAGCAATGGTATTTATTTTAATCGGTCCGGCATTCAAAACGATTCTTTGACCAGCAGTAATACTTACGCAGAGCATATCAATGCCGCTTATGTCGGCCTTAATAAAGAGCTGAAGAAATTCAGCTTTGAATTAGGCTTGCGGTTCGAGAACAGCAGCTCACGTACCCGGCAGTATAATTTTGCAACTATCCCCTATCCTGCTTTACATTTAAACTACAACAATCTATTTCCGAAGCTCTATATATCCTATAAATTAGATACTGCTTCGGTAAACACTTTTAATTTTTCTTTCGATTACCAGATCAACCGGCCGGATTATTCATCTCTTAACCCGTTTGCATTTTATTTCGACAGGTATACTTCCTTCCAGGGAAATGCTTCGTTGCTGCCCGAAAAAACAATCGGCTTCGATTTATCATTCACCCATTCGGGCATTTTTACGGTAGGAACATCTTTTAACAAAGGCAGGAACACGATCATCCAGTTTTACTATGTTAACGGCCAATCGTTGGTTAATACCTCGTTGAATATCCGCAGCAATTACAATATCACGCTTTATTCAACTGTAGCTGCGCCAATTTTCAAATGGTGGACCACAAATCTTTTCGGCCAGGTTTCAAAGCAATTATTTCAAGGCGAAGCAATCAATAATGATTTTCTCTACAACAGGGTGTTTACCTTCGAGGTATCGGGGAATAATCAGTTTAAACTAAACAAGGGTTTGAGCGCAGAAATAAGCGGATTTTACCGCACCCGCACAACATTTGGACAAGGATACTATTTGCCGATGTTCAGGGTGAATACGAGCCTGCAAAAAAAGATATTTAACAATAAAGCTACAATTACCCTTGCCGGCTCTGATATTTTTCATTCGTGGAAGATCCGGCGTGAAATTCGGGTAAATAATGCATTGGTAACAAGCAATATCATTAATGATACCCGGCAGATAAACTTAACATTGGCGTACAGGTTTGGATTAGAAAGCAAAAAGCGGGTCAATAAAAGTGGTTTGGAAACGGAACGTGGTCGGGCTGGTGTAAATTAAAAATTGAGTGACAATGAAACTAACAATAGCCATCGCCGGATTACTTTTGGTATCTTTTTGGGACTTTAGAGCAACGGCACAGGTAACAGATACCGCAAGAACAAATGTGTGTCCTAAAAGAGAGTTCAGAGGGGTTTGGATAGCAACCGTTGAAAATATAGACTGGCCTCAAACAGCTGCAGAAAATACCCCCCAGCAGCAAAAAGAGCTTATTGACATTTTTGACCAGCACCAGGCAACCGGTATCAACGCCATTATGTTGCAGGTAAGGCCTGCCGCCGATGCATTTTACGCCAAAAGCCGCGAACCATGGTCAAAATGGCTTACCGGGAAACAAGGTAAAGCGCCGGATCCCACATATGATCCCCTTGAATTTGCTATTGAGCAGGCGCACAAACGCGGCATGGAACTGCATGCGTGGTTTAATCCGTACAGGGCAACTAAGGATGCTGATTATGCTGCTTTAAGTCCGCACCATATTACCAACATTAAGCCAGAGTGGTTTTTTATTTACGGGGGCCAAAAGTTATTTGATCCGGGGATACCGGAGGTAAGGGATTATATTGTGCGGGTTGTACTTGATGTAGTGGATAATTACGATATTGACGGTATCCATATCGACGATTACTTTTATCCCTACCATGTAGCCGGGCAGCAAATCAACGATTCAAAAACATTTGCTAAATACGGCTCGGCATTTACAGATATTAGGGAATGGCGGAGGGACAACGTTAACAGGCTGGTTAAAATGCTAAGCGATAGCATTCATCATCATAATCCACGGTTAAAATTTGGCGTAAGCCCATCGGGCATCTGGGCCAATAAATATCAAAACCCGGAAGGCTCTGATACACGAGGCGGCGACTCTTATTACGAACTTTACGCCGACTCTAAAAAATGGGTAAAGGAAGGCTGGGTTGATTATATTAACCCGCAATTGTACCGCTTGCTCAACGACCGCTCGGTTGCCTTTAATGTTTTGGTTGATTGGTGGGGCAAAAATACTTACGGACGGCATTTATACATTGGACAGGGGCCTTACCGCATCATTGAAAATAAGCTCGCAGGCTTTAGGCAACCATCTCAGCTGCCCAACCAGGTTATTTACCTTCGTAAAAATCCACGGGTACAGGGCAGTGTTTATTTCAGTTCAAACTCGTTGATTAAAAATCCGCTGGGCTTTACCGACTCTTTAAAAAACAACTATTATCGTTACCCGGCATTACCCCCTGTTATGTTATGGCGCGATTCTATAGCGCCTAACCAGCCCAACCAGATTACAGCTACCTCCGTGAACAGATCAGTAACGCTTACTTGGCAACAACCGTTACCAGCCCCAGATAACGAACCGGTATATGGCTATGTAATATATCGCTTTGATGAAAGTGACAATCTGATAACAACCGAAAGCCCAAAGAAAATTATCCATATTCAATACAACACCAATGCCACTTACATAGACAGAGGAATAAACAAAGGAAAAACATACCGTTATGTTGTTACAGCGATAGACAGGCTTAAGAATGAAAGTGAACATTCAACACCTATTTTGATCAAAGTCGAATAATATCAAACATGTTCATTCCGAACAAATTCTATGTTAACTTCTTTTTGCCCATAAGTATTAGTTTAAACGAACGAGATCTTTTTGTTGATTCGGAATGGATAATATAATTCGCAATGCCCTTTAGAGAAATTGGCATTTTAAATATTCTTAAACATATTTAACCTGATGATTTATAATAGCATCATTGCTGATATTATTATAAATCGTAGCCAAGAAACCTTGATGTAAATAATGGCCCTGAATTAATTTCCCAAAACCTGAAATTCTTTAGAGCTACCTGTGCCTGCATAAAAATGCCGGCCCAACACAGAATAATACAGAACACTGCCCGCCAAACCGAGGTTGATTACGAAGCTCAAATTATTCAAATATCAACAAAAAGATACCGCCATTTGCGACATACAACGTTTTTTACTCGCTCCCCCAAAATATAAACAATTGATTATTTGGCAGATAATCCAATGGCATCAAAAGTGCCTATAGGATGATGACAAAACTTAAAATAACATGAAACCTCCAATCAAAAACGTAGTGCTGGTACACGGCGCATTCGCAGATGGATCAGGCTGGGAGCCGCTGTTCCATGTATTAACCGACAAGGGCTTCAATGTACTTGTTGTACAAAACCCACTGAGTTCGCTTGAAGATGATGTTCGTCAGACCCAGCTTGTTCTGGACAGCATTGGCGGGCCAGCCGTGTTGGTTGGCCACTCATGGGGCGGTGCGGTGATCACTGAAGCTGGCAATCACCCGAATGTAGTTGCGCTGGTATATGTTGCAGCCTTCCAGCCGGACAATGGAGAATCGGCACTTCACTGGATCCAGACCATAGCGCCCTCGCCGGAAAACGGCATCCTGCCCCCGGATGATAATGGTGTTGTTTATAATGAAAAATCAAAGTTTCACGCCGGTTTCTGCGGCGATCTTGACGCCAGGAAAGCTGCATTTATGTATGCATCGCAAGGTGCGTTTTACGCAAGGGCATTTACTTCGCCGATCACCAACGCGGCCTGGAAAACCAAGCCATCATGGGGCTGCATCGCCACGGAAGATAAAACGATCAACCCGGATATACAGCGTAATATGTACAGCCGCTCGAACACCAAGACGAAAGAGATTAAAGGCAGCCATGTGATCTTCATGTCTCAGCCTGAAGCGGTGGCCGAAGTTATTATTGAAGCAGCTGAAAGCGTATCAAACTAAATAATCCTATCCAACAAACCTATGTTCCGGCAGATATAAATTTCCAAAGGACATAAATCATCAATCTTTTAAAATTTTTAATTATGAGCACAACAAAAAAACCTTCAATCGTATTATGCCACGGTATATGGGCAGATGCTTCATGCTTCAACAAGTTACTTCCTAAATTAATAGCCGACGGGCATGAAGTAATCTCAGTTCAATATGGCCTGACTTTTTTTGACCATGATGTTGCAGCAATTAAACGTACGATCAGCCGCGTAAGCAGTCCTGTTATACTGGTTGGTCACTCATATGGCGGTGCTACTATTACCGCCGCGGCAAATGATGAGCGCGTTGTTGGCCTGGTATACATTGCTGCGGTGGCACCTGCTCCCGGTGAAACGGTTAATAGCCAGCTAAATAAATTCCCATCTGATATTTTCAACCGCATCGAAGTTGCCGATGGCCGTGTTTGGATGCTTCCCTCAGGCACCGAGTTCTTTGCCGGTGACCTTCCGGAAGATGAGCAAAAAGTAGTTTGGGCTACCCATTATGCACCAGCTTCGGATCTGTTTGATCAGCAAAACATAGAAGTTAATACCTGGGATACTAAACCAAGCTGGTACATATTATGTACCGAAGACCACACGGTTCACCCGGATCTTCAGCGTTGGGTTTCTAAACGCATGGGCGCAAAAGTGACCGAGATTAAAAGTAGCCACGTGCCAATGCTGTCGCACCCTGATGTAGTTGCAGACGTTATTAATCAGGCAGCAGCAGCTGTATAAGAGATAAACTATCCATAACAGAAGAGGCCGCGATTAGCGGTCTCTTCTGTTATTTAAGATTGATCCCTGTAAACTTGTACGGCTCTTTCTCAAT
>NZ_DASVOB010000858.1:0-3564 GCF_036383575.1 Mucilaginibacter sp. | reverse complement strand
TACCTGGTCGGCATTGCCCGCACCATTAAGATTTGATGATTGGCTCATATCCGGTTTTTTATTTAAACGAGTAGACCGGATATTGACCTGCTTCAATGTAGTGGTGTCGGTACCTGCATATCTGCGCGTGGTAACAACAATTATCGGCGTGTTTGAATTGGGTTGAAAGATGAGGCGTACGCTTTCTATTTCCTGTGGATAAAATACAGATAACGTATTTCTGTCGCGCCAGGCCCCGTCAACTACAACTTTTCCTTGATTTTCCGGCACTACAACCGAATTAATAGCATTGCCATTTGATACACGAGATCCCCAATAACTTACTTTGGTTTCGGGTTCAATTTCGCGGAGGGCTTCTTCCAATGAAAGATATATGTTATTGTGCACGCGTTTCATATCTACAAGGCGCTGCTCATAGGTGCCGTAATTATCTAAATTGTCATCTTTCGCTTTTTTCTTTCCCTTTATTATTACCTCTTTTATTTTTAGACTATCCTTAACGGTTACAGGTTGAGTTAAGTTTGTATCATTTAATTGTTGGCCAAATGTACCTGCTGAAACAGCATCCGCCTGTTTATAATTACTTCGTTTTTCAACTTTAGCAAAATCGGGCTGCTTAACAAAAATGGATACATTTTTGCCGTTATTTTGCTTGCGGGCTTGTACTACGATCTTGGCAGTATCAGATATTTCAACATTTGTAAATTTAAAGTTGCCGTTAATATCTGCTGTTGTATCCCTGTAAAAGTTTTCACGGCTTGCAAACAGGCTTACCTTACCCATTGGCAGCGGTTTGCCGCCTGGGGTCTTAATTGAACCTTCCAGTTGCAGCGTTTGCTCCGCAGGGTACGTGGTTACTAAGGGCTTATTGTTTAATAATTGCTTCCATTCAAAACTCCGGTATCCCTGGGTAAGCATAAGCATATCAAGGTCATCACGCTTTTGATCAGTTATATTGATAAAATAATAGTTAGGCTTTTCTATATATCCTTTTAATTCAGATGTAAGCAGCAAATTGTTTAAAATAGTACTTTCCTCGTCTTCATTTACACCAACCCGGCTTTCGTTGATTACAGCCACTGAAAAACTGCCGGATGCCGGGTTATTGTTATTATCTACAGCAAGAAGATTGATGGCTACCTTTTGCCGCGGCATAAATTTTTGACCGGGCAGATCAGCGGTTAATTTCAGTGTATCATTTTTGCTTATAAATGCTATGCGCTCATTAAGAGGTTCTCCGTCTTGGCTAAACAGTGTAAACCTGTAAATACCTGATGGAAAACGACGTTTATTTATGCGCATGATATACGTAGGTTCGTCAAGGTTAAAGGATGTAGCATAATAGATCTGTCCATTGGTTTCACCAATTAAATAATATTTGGCGTGTTGTTTGGCAGCAAAAGTAGCAGAGGCCGAGTTTACTTTTATATTAATGCTGTCGGCCATGCGGTTATTTACGGTTAAAACAAATCCATCGTTTTGGGCTTTGGGTAAATCGGCCCCGAAAGTGTGTCCCTGGCTATCTTTTATTTGGGCCTTGTATGTTTTGCCCGTTTGCGGGGTAAGGGCAAATATACCCATGCCCAGGTGTTGTGTATTAAAATCAGCAACCTCGTTACCTTCGTTATCTGTTATTATCCCGGAAACGTCTTCGCCTGCGCCGCTTTTGTTTACCGCTTTAATTGCCACTTTTGAGCGTAAGCCGTTAACGAGCTGCCCTCCTTCCGGAAAAAATTGCACATCGGGATTTATAATATTTTTATTTGCTTCTTCGGTTAACAGCGCCAGCTTTCCTATTCTTACTTTTTGATCATAAAAAGCGGGATAATGTTTATTACGCATCCAATTGGTGTAAGCCCTTATCCGGTATGTGCCGGCACCATATGAAGAGGCGATTGTAAAATCACCCCATGTTACACCCGCGTCGAGTTGTAAATTGATCCGCTTAAGCACGGAGTCAACGGGGCTAATCAGTTCAACATGCAGTATCCCGCTTATTTCAGAAGGTTTATGATCTGCACCTGAAACTGTGTAAGCTTTAAACCAAATAGTATCTCCGAGATTATACGAGGGCCTGTCAAGATGAAGATATACCTTTTCGGTTGGGTTCGATGATAATTGCCTGTTTAGCAAGTTTGATGTTTTGCCTAAAAAAGAGCTGTCTGTTTGTGCATATAGTTGTGCAAACGAAAAAGCAAAGCAAGCTAATATTAAATAGCGCAGATATTTCATAAGGTTTAAAGTAATGCCAATATATTGGTTTTTATTGACTATAACCAGTACAGAAGTTTTAAATATTAGCCTTATTATAAACCGTATTTGTTTAAAGTATGTTTACTATTCCACCTTATATCTGTAAACCTGCCTGCCTAAATTGCCTTCGGCGTCAATACCTTCAATTATTACGCGGTACGTGCCTTTAGCGTCGGCATTAAAAAAGCTGAGTGATGTATTGCCGTCTTTGTCTGTTAACAGGCCCGGCGCCCAGTAAATGGTGCTGCGCAGGTCTTGCATTTGAGCATTGGTTTTAGGATCATCGTACTTAGGCGCATAAAATTCTCTCGCTCTATAATACCCCTTAGGTGCATAGGTAACAATTCCCGGAGCGTATTTGTTGTAAACAGTTTCGCCGCCGCGCTTAGTTGTAATTACTAAAACACCACCTCCGCCTCTTGAACCATAGATAGCCGTGTTACCAATTGTCCTTAATACCTCAACAGTGGCAACGTCACTTGGGGTTAAGTTATCCAGGAAATCAGATTCAACATAAGTGCCGTCCAAAACGATTTGCATTGGTGTATTTGGGCTGCGGGTTGAATAGGGGATCCCATTCCTGAATGTCACAAAATTAAGCCTGCCCTGTAGTACCTGTGAAAGCATTCCGCCGCCGTACATCAGGTCTTTACTGGTAAGTGTCTGATCTGCATTGCCTGGGCCATTAAGGTTAGCAGAGTTTTTAAAAGGGTTTTCCCGTTTCTCACGGATAACTACTTCTTTTAATACAATGGTATGATTGCCTATGCCGTATTTTACCTGCTCGTCATATAGTTTTTTACTATTCAGGAGATAAGCGGATGCCCCATCATTGATGTTCACCTGCAGATCGGGGGCGTTTTTATTAGGCCCTACAGGCTGTGGTGTTACATTATCAAGGGTAATGTCGAGGTTTTTGCGGTCTTTGGCCGTACGGGCCTGGATCACAAACTTGATGCTGTCCCTGAAAACAAGATCTTTGAAAGTGAACTTACCATTGGCATCGGCAACGGTATCAATAATAAAAGTTCCTCCTGATGATGAAAACAAGGTGACTTTGCCGTTGGGTACAGGTTTACCGCCAAAAGTTTTGAGATGACCTGTTACTTCAAGTGATCTTTCGGGCTTGAAAACAATCGGTGTAAATTTATCAGCCAGCAGTTGTTTCCATTCAAAACGATGATAGCCTTGTGTAAGCATCAATACATCGAGATTGGCTTTGGTTTCGTTACTTACATTGGTAAAGTAATAGTTTGGCTTTTCAATATAGCCTTTCAGATCGGATGTAAGCAACAAGGTCGAAAATATAGA
>NZ_DASVOB010000857.1:0-7427 GCF_036383575.1 Mucilaginibacter sp. | reverse complement strand
ACAACCACTTACCAGGCGGCGTTAAGTACCAGTTGGGAAGCTGATATTTGGGGTAAATTAAGCAGTTCGAAAAGAGCGGCGCTGGCGTCATTGCTGCAAAGTGACGCGGCAAAAAGAGCGGTTCAAACCCAGCTCATAGCCGATATAGCAAACGCTTATTATAACCTGCTGGCGCTTGATGAGCAATTGGCTATCACTCAGCAAACGCTTACTATACGGGTAAAAGATGTAGAGACCGTGAAAGCCCTGAAGGAAGGTGCTGTGGTAAACGGAGCGGCTGTGGTACAAAGCGAAGCTAACCGCTATGCTGCCGAAGTTACCATACCCGATCTCAAACAAAGCATCCGCGAAGCCGAGAACGCATTAAGTATTTTACTGGCAAGAGCACCCGGTACTATCAAACGTACAACGCTAAGCGAACAGAAACCTGTAGCCGACCTGAAAACGGGCATCCCATCCCAGCTCTTAAAAAACCGCCCGGATGTGCAGGAAGCTGAGTTTGCATTCAGGAGCGCGTTTGAGAATACCAACATGGCACGTACTTATTTTTATCCGCAGCTTACCATTACCGGGCAGGCCGGTTTATCAACCCTGCAGTTGAAGAACTTTTTTGATCATTCCATATTTTACAACTTTGTTGGCGGCATTACCCAGCCTATTTTTAACAAAGGGCAAAACAGGGCACGTTTAAGAACAGCGCAGGCCCAGCAGTTGGAGGCTTATTATGCCTATCAAAAATCATTGCTTACAGCAGGGCAGGAGGTGACCAATGCACTGTTCTCTTACCAAAATGCAATTGAAAAGCAGGGCTCAAGGGCTAAACAGTTACAGGCACTTGAAAAATCGGTTGATTTTACCAAGGAGTTGCTGCGTTACAGCTCGGCAACAAATTATACCGATGTTTTAACTTCCGAACAAAGCCTGCTTGCCGCCCAGTTAAGCGGTGTTAATGACCGTTTGCAAGAGTTGCAATCAATAGTCAACCTTTACCGCGCTTTAGGTGGCGGCTGGAAATAGACTGCATTTAATACCCCTTATTAATTATGAAGCCCGGGTTGTTATTCAACTGCCGGGCTTCTTTTATTACTGCCGGTGATTTTGACATATTTTGAAGTTGTTTAAACATTTATTATCTATGCCAACTAATTGATATTTATAAAACCTGTTACAATACCATCGCCTAAAAACACATTGATATTTAATTATGATTAATTGGTTGTTAATGAATAAATTAAGGTAAATTATACTTGTAATGGAGAGATTAAAACATGGGAAGTAAAGAACGGATATTACGGCAAAAGGACGATACCCGCCGAAGGATACTGGACGCCGCGTTGGATATGATCAAATGCGAGGGCTGTGATGCGTTAAGTATGCGAAAACTTGCCGAACATATTGAATACACGGCTCCCGCTATTTACGAGTACTTTGAAAGTAAGGAGGCTTTATACACTGAGCTTGCCCGTAAAGGCCACCTGAGGTTAACAGCCATGGTAAAACTGGCACAAGAAGCTCATACCGAAGCTGCCGAACAAATGGAGGCTATGTGGCTGGCCTATTGGAATTTTGCAGTTACATACAAGGAGCTTTACCAGCTCATGTTTGCCATTGGTACCGGTTGCTGCCCGGCAGAAAATCAAATAGCCGAAGCCAGCATCTTTCCTCAAATGATTTCTGAAGTGATATACGCGCTATACGCCTCGCCCGAGGTAAGTGATGAAGAAGTTCAAAAAAAATATTATACTTATTGGGCGGTAATTCATGGGTTGATAGCCATTAACATGATCCAGCTCACCCGCGACGAAAAAATGAACCAGGAGATCCTGCTCGGGGCAATCAGGGGGATCACCGCGCTGATAACCGGATAATTTATGATTGACAAGGAGAGGATTTTAAACGGGAGTGAAGTGCTTTTTCTTGAGAGGGGAATAAAAAGCATTACGATGGATGATATTGCCCGGCACCTGGGCATCTCCAAAAAAACAATTTACCAGCATTTCAGGGATAAAAATGAGCTTGTTACTGCCCTTGTTAGCAAGCGGCTTGCCGATGATGAGGCAATGCTTTGTGCTATCATCAGTGATGCTGGCAACATGATAGATGAGATGGTTGAGTTAACCCGATGCACCGGGGAGATCTTTTCAAGGGTGAACCCTGTGGTATTGAATGATCTGCAAAAATACCATCATGAAGGATGGGCGTTGTACCTTCAGTTTAAAACAGGCTTCCTCGTAAACATCATTGAAAAACTTTTAAAAAAGGGAATTGATCAGGGCTATGTGCGTGCCGAAATTGATGCAAGGATCATAGCCATTATGCGCGTTAACCAGATTGAGCTTGGTTTTAACGCTTCTATATACCCGCATGCCGAATTTAATCTATGGGATGTTCAGCTACAGCTTTTAAACCATTTTAATTACGGCGTATGTACACTAAAGGGCATCGCTGTTTTAAATACTGCCGATCGGGCAGCTACCGTTGAGGGCTTATGATCCGGATGCCATTTTCACCTGCAATAATTGCCCTGCCTGCTATTTGGTAAAATAAAGAGTGTTCGACAACGCCGGGGATCATTTTAACAAGCATATTCAATTTTACCGGTTCGGGTAACTCTGTGAATTGTACATCAACCAGCATATTGCCATTGTCTGATATCAAAGCGCCATCTTTTTGCGTACTCATGCGTTGGGTAAATGTAGCTTGCGGAAATAACGCTGAGAGTTTTGCCAATACAATTTGTAATGCCTGCGGCAGGATCTCAATAACAAGCGGATAGGTTGCATTAAGTTGAGATGCAAATTTCCCTTCATCGCCCAGCAGAATAAATTCCTGCGCCATTGAGGCTAAAATCTTTTCGGTAGTATGAATACCGCCGCCGCTTTTCAGGGCATTTAGCTCACTGTCAAACTGGTCGCAGCCATCAAAGTAAATATCGAGTTTATTAAGCAGGGCGGGCGACTGGATGCGCAAGCCATATTTACTTAACAGTTGAGTTGTTTTAAAGGATGAAGATGTGAATGTTAATGAAGCCGCAAGTTCCTGGTTTTGGGCTAACATATTAACCAAATGAGCTATTGTGCTCCCGGCCCCTAAACCAATAGTTTGGTTGGGGGATATTAAGGTTAAAGCGGCTTTTGCTGCTTCCAGTTTATAATCCGTCATGGCGCTAAGATACAGCACCAGCCGCTAATAACCTCAGTCAAATTACGCTTTTAGTCGTCTATGCCCTCCCATAAATGACTATGTACGGTTGATATTATATGCGTTTTCATGTTATTGTTGAGTCGTTAATTATTTTACTTCTGTTATTTAAACTGCCCAAATTTGATTGTTTTCTTAATTGTAGAGACGCATCACATGCGTCTCCCACATGCAATTATGGTAGCAAAATGATATGCAAGGCCGCTTGTCCTAACGGAGACGCATGTGATGCGTCTCTACGAAAAATCTTTATTCATTTTTAGACAGATTCTTAATTCATCTTATACTATTGCAGACGAATCAGCAATAAAAACATTTTAAATAATCTTATTTAAAATTTCGCCCCTTGTGAAATACCTCTTTTTGTTTGTTTTGCTGAACCTGCCCTTTGTTTGAACCTGCCGGGTAAGGTGCGGTTGTTTCATCGCTTCGGGATAATGTCATTACCGGCTGGTCATCATTGCCAACAATTGTCAGGGTGCTTAACAGCTTTGATAAATTGAAACAGCGCCGTATAATAACATGGATCACCTTGCCTTCAATTTGTAAAACCCCTTCAACCATTAATAAACGTGCCTGTACAATATCCTTGCGGTACTTATCAAAGATCTTTTCCCAGGCCACCAAATTGGCAAAGCCTGTTTCATCTTCAATGGTTATAAATAAGATTCCTTTTGCCGTGCCGGGCCTTTGCCGTACAGTTACCAGGCCGGCAACCTTTATCTTATCCCCGTTTTTAAGGTTAGGCAATTCGGCAGTTGGGGTTACCTGCAGCATATTAAGCTGCTGGCGTAAAAAACTAACCGGATGTGCCTTTACAGATAAACCTGTGGCTGCATAATCCTGTACCACATGCTCTGCCTGGGTCATAAATGGTAAGTTGATCTGGGTTTCTTTAGTACTTTCTGACGGTTGCCCGGTAAACAAGCCTATAGGTTTATCATTAAGCGCCGGTACTTCCCATAGTGCAGCACGGCGGTCAAGATTTAATGACCTGAAAGCGTCGGCATCGGCAAGTTTTTCAATCTGGGTTTGAGGTACGCCGGAATCGCTTAAATGACTGATACTGGTATATCCCGCACCACGACCAGCTACGAGGGCCTGCATATCATTTTCATTGAGCCCTTTAACCTGTCTGAAACCTAAGCGTAATGCCCGGTACGCGCCATCCTGCTCTTCAAGGGTATTATCCCAATGGGAGTGGTTGACATCTACCGGGCGTACTATTACACCGTGCCTTTCCGCATCTATCACAATTTGAGCAGGCTGATAAAAACCCATGGGTTGGCTGTTTAACAAGGTAGCTGCAAATACATCGGGATAATGATATTTAAGCCATGAAGAGATATAAACCAGGTGGGCAAAGGATGCTGCATGACTTTCGGGGAAACCATAACTCCCAAAACCTTCCAGTTGTTTAAAAATGCGATGGGCAAAATCTTCTTCATAGCCTCTTCTTGTCATGCCGTCCACCAATTTTTGGCGAAACTGACTTACTAACCCTTTAGCTTTAAAAGTGGCCATACTCCGGCGTAACTGATCCGCCTCGGCAGCAGTAAACTCTGCTGCTACCATGGCTATTTCCATCGCCTGTTCCTGGAACAGGGGAACACCTTTGGTACGGCCTAATATCCTGCGTAATTCTTCTTTTGGATAGCTTTCTTCTTCCAACCCGTCACGACGTCTCAGATAGGGGTGAACCATATCGCCCTGGATAGGGCCGGGGCGTACAATAGCAACCTCAATCACCAGGTCATAAAATTCCCGTGGTTTAAGTCGTGGCAACATCGACATTTGAGCCCGGCTTTCTATCTGGAAAACTCCTAAAGTATCAGCATCGCAGATCATGTCATAAACCTTCGGGTCTTCACGCGGCACGTTCTTTAAATCGTATGCTTTGCCATAGTGCTGCTTAATGAGGTCGAAACTTTTGCGGATGCAAGTGAGCATTCCAAGGCCAAGTACATCTACTTTGAGGATGCCAAGCGCTTCCAGGTCATCCTTGTTCCATTCCAGTTGTGTGCGCTCTTCCATGCGGGCATTCATTACCGGGCAGATATCTGATAGCTTGCCCTGCGTAATAACAAAGCCCCCGGTATGCTGGCCCAACTGGCGCGGAAAGCCCATTAACTGTTCGGTAAGCACCAATACTTTATGCAAGGCCGGATCATCAGGGTTAAGTCCCTGGTCAATGATCCGCTGCCTGTCAAAAGCCTCTTCCGAAAAGTCCCAGATAGCGCCCGACAGGCGGTTAATGGTATCTACAGATAAGCCCATAGCTTTGCCCACATCGCGGATAGCACCCTTATGCCGCTCCTGCGTAACGGTAGCTACAATGGCAGATCGGTCGCGACCGTATTCGCTGTAGATCCACTGGATGATCTCTTCGCGGCGCTCATGCTCAAAGTCTACATCAATATCGGGCCATTCATCCCGCGCATCCGACATGAAACGCGAGAAAAGCAGTTGCGTTTCTACTGGATCCACAGCGGTAATAGCTAAACAATAGCACACCGTAGAGTTGGCCGCCGAGCCACGACCCTGGTAAAGTATGCCCAGTTCTGCCGCTTTACGGGTATACCGGTAAACCCGTAAAAAGTAGGGAGCCAGTTGTTTCCTTTCAATAAAAGCCAGCTCAAACTCTATCTGATGTTTAATTTTGTCAGGCACATTGTTATCATACCGCTGGCATGCACCCTGCCAGGTAAACTGTGTTAGGCGCTGCTGTGGTGTAAGTCCGTCGGTACTGGGTTCTTCGGGCTCAATGTACTTAAGTGTATCTAAGGAAAACTGGCAGGCTTCGGCTATTTCGGCGGTACGGGATATGGCATCAGGATATTGCCGAAAAAGACGTTCCATCTCATCGGTGCTTTTTAAATACCGTTCGGCGTTGGCATTAAGTTTAAAGCCGGCATTATGAATGGTGCATTTTTCACGTACGCAGGTTACAACATCCTGCAGTTGCCTGCGGGCAGCTTCATGGTAATGTACATCGTTTGTGGCTACAATAGGTATGCCTGATTGCGCCAGCCTGTGAAGCCGTTTGGCGTCATCAATATTGTAAGCACGCGATGCCGCAAGATAAAGTTCATGGCCAAAAGCCTCCTGGTACTCTTTTAAATCTGCTTTAAAAGTTTCATCAAAATCAAAAAGACTGTTAAGTGATTCGGGAGGCACGGCTATAAACTTGATACCTTTAGCGTGTTCATATACATCTTGTTTATATAAGTGGCACTGGCCCTTTTCGGCCCGAAGGTTTCCCCTGGTAAGCAGTCCCGAAAGGCGCGACCATGCATCCATATCTGTTGGATAAGCAAGCAGGCTTGCACCATCAAGCAAGTCGAGACGGCAAGCCGGGATAATTTTAATCTTGATATCATCTGGCCTGGCGGCTAAGTGCGCACGTACAACACCGGCCACACTATTACGGTCGGTAATGGCAATTTTGGTATGCCCGAGCGCCGCTGCCTGCATTACCATTTCTTCGGGGTGCGATCCTCCCCGTAAAAAACTGAAATTGGTGGTTACCTGTAATTCCGAATAGCTCATAACACCTTATGCAAAAAATCCGTGAATAAACCATTGCCCTGCCTGGCTGCCTACATAATGGCCCGACCTGAACAGCCAATAACGCCTGCCATCCTGATCTTCAACCTGGTAATAATCTCTGTGTTCACCTTCATCAAGCCACCATTCGCGCTCTATCCGTTCGGGGCCATCGGCCTTTTTAATATGGTGCGTTTCATTTTTGTAGATGAACAGCATTGGCGGATAATCGGGAATAGGAGAGGTTACCTCTATTTGCTGAGGATGAGGAAGTAGGATAGATGGGCGGGGCCGGTCTTTTCGCCAGCTGGTTTGGGGTTTTTCATTAATAGAGATGGCCGGTTTAATGCTTCGCTCGGGCCAGTAACGTTCCTGTGGAAGATAACGGTGAATACTGCCGGTGCCAATTTTATTAGCCAACCTGTCCAGTAACTCTGCCAGGTCGGTATCATCAAGGCCGCAGCTATCAGATTGCCACAACACTTCCTGTTCAGGCTCTGTATCATCAACCTTGGGTGCCTCGAGCGTGAAAAGTTCAATACCTAATGCAGGTTCCAGCGTAGGGATTTTAAGTTCAAAGAGCTTAAACAAATGACCAATATGATGTGATGCGCGATTGGTGCCGATATCAGCGCTAACCACATGCCCATCTACCCGGTAACATTTTAAAACAGCAGTCC
>NZ_DASVOB010000856.1:0-12489 GCF_036383575.1 Mucilaginibacter sp. | reverse complement strand
CAATAATAGCTGTATTAAATTCGGGTAATACTTCAAGACAATTAGCCAGGCAATGGCCTAAAAAGCGTAGCCTACTTTCTGATGCGCTATTATATACCAGCTCATGGATGCGCCAGTTTACAGCACCGGCATCAATTAAATCAGCCACTATACGATGAACTGCCGATGTAGTATTGGGAAGCCTGAAGGAAGCTGAGTCGGTCATGATACCTGTATAAAGGCAGGTTGCCACATCCTTATTTACAAGTTCTTTGTGGTGAAGCTGGTTCACTATAAAATCATACACCAGCTGTGCTGTAGCGCAGGCATTGATATCCCAGTGCCTGTAATCATCAAAATCGGCAGGCTCCAGGTGATGGTCTATCATGATCTTGTAGGCGTTGCTTTCGCCAACCAGTTCGCCCATATCATTGATACGGCTTAAGGCATTAAAATCAAGACAAAATATAAGTTTCGCTTCGGCTATCAGGGCGGCAGCCTCTTCGCGGCGCTCGGTATAAATAATAACATTCTCGTTACCGGGCAGCCAGCTTAAAAAATCAGGATAATCTGTAGGGGCAATAACCCTGGCATGATGGCCCTGCTGTATTAAATAATTATATAAGCCTAATGACGACCCCATAGCATCTCCATCAGGTTTATGATGGGTTGTGATCACTATTTTTTGAGGTTTCGTTAAAAGGTCAGTAAGCGAAGCTAAATCAAACATTAATTCTTAAAAAAGAGTTGCAAAGCTAAATAAATTAATCAAATACAAACCATCTAATTTAATTCAAAAAGCTTTATCTTACAGTTACAAAAGCCTATTTTTGCCGCAAATTTTAAATATCTCCATAAGCTATGGCAAGCTTGTGGTTTAAAACTAACCCAACAAAGGCAATTAGTTTATTAATAACCCAAAAAAGAAACAATTATTTCAATGAAAACCAACAGAACATTTACCATGATAAAGCCTGATGCTGTTGCTGACGGCCATATCGGTGCTATTTTAGACATTATAACCAAAAACGGCTTTAAAATTGTAGCCCTTAAATACACTAAATTATCTGCTGAAAAAGCCGGACAGTTTTATGAAGTGCATAAAGAGCGTCCTTTTTATAACGGATTGGTTGAATTTATGTCATCAGGTCCTATCGTAGCTGCTATCCTTGAAAAAGACAACGCAATCACCGAGTTTCGTACACTGATTGGTGCTACTAACCCTGCTGATGCTGCCGAAGGCACTATCCGTAACCTGTATGCAAGGTCAATTGGCGAAAACGCCGTTCACGGTTCAGACTCTGATGAAAATGCCGACATTGAAGGAAACTTCTTTTTCTCGGCTTTTGAAAGGTTTTAAGTAATGAATTTCGGGTGTAATTACGTAACCGAAAAGTTACACCCGAAATGTTTACGTTTTTTTGTAATTATGGTTACGTTTTTTGTAACTTTACAAAACATACCTAAACTGTATTACATTTTAAACAAACCAATAATATCACACAACATGAAGCCGCTATTCAAATACATATTTTACGTACTTATACTGGTGCTGTTGGTTATTGGCTCAATAATGCTTTACAGAACGCACCCAGAAGCTCAACTTGCTTTTACTATTCCCGGCTTGTTCATCCTTGCTTATTCAAAGCTTACAGATGATATTAAGTTAAAACACCACGGCTTACGCATGCTTAGAGGAAGATAATCTCCTCAACCAGCACACTTTTAGCTTCATTATTTATCTTTTCAATTATCTGGCTGCGCATCAGCATCAGTTCGTTTTTTATTACTGATGATTCTATCCGCAGGAATAATTTTTTATCGCGTACAAATAACTCTTTAGTACGGTTGGCTACCGACTTACCAACAAGGTCTGGCCAGGCTGTAATTACACCGGTTTCATCAAAACGCCGTTTGATCTTATATACATTAAGCATTTGCTCAATGGCTTCCTTAAGTGTTTTGTCGTTAGTTTTACGCATCGATAGCTCCTCCTTTTACTTTAAATAATTTAACAGGCACTCCTATTTTATTAAAAACGCTTTCCACACGCTCAACCCCGGTATCGGTTATAAAAACCTGCCCAAAATCATTATTTGATACCATCTGCATTAATTTGGTAACGCGCCCGTCATCAAGCTTATCAAAAATATCATCAAGCAAAAGCAAAGGCTTAAAGCCTTTTTGCTGATACAGGAAACTATACTGAGCAAGCTTAAGTGCAATTAAAAATGACTTTTGCTGCCCCTGCGATCCAAATTTCTTCATAGCCATACCATGGATATTGAATTGCAGATCATCTTTATGGATCCCCGCTGTAGTACGTTCCAGCGCCTTATCGCGGTCAAAACTCTTCTTTAATAAACTATCAAAATCATCAGCAAGCAATTGCGATTCATATATCAGTTCAACGCGCTCGGCATTATCGCTCAAAAAATCATAATGTTGATTAAATACTGGCACAAAAGTATCCATAAAAGCACGGCGCCTTTCAAAAATACGCATGCCTGAATCCATTAACTGCTCATTTATCACTTCAAACAACCCGGCATCATACCGCCCTGTTTCATTTACTTGTTTTAAAAGCGCGTTACGATTGGTAAGGACCTTATTATAAACAATAAGCTCATCTAAATAATGGTTATCTGTTTGCGATATCACATTATCAATAAACTTACGGCGCTCTTCGCTCCCTTCGGTAATGATACTGGTATCATTTGGTGAGATCATAACCAGCGGCAGCAGCCCGATATGATCGGCCAGGCGTTGGTAATCCTTTTTATTACGTTTAAACTGCTTTTTCTGATTGCGCTTTACCGAGCAGGCCACCGCTTCGGGCTGTTCATTTTTGTTAAAGGTGCCAGTAATGATAAAAAAGTCAGCCCCCTGCTTGATCTGCTGGCTGTCTATAGGATTAAAATAGCTTTTACATAACGACAGGTAGTGAATAGCATCAAGCAGATTGGTTTTACCCGCACCGTTGTTCCCCGTAAAAGCATTAACCCCCTCGCTGAAAACCAGTTCGGCCTCATCGTAATTTTTAAAGTTGATAACTGACAGCTGTTGCAGGTGCATGGGATGGCAAAGTTAGTGTTTTATTAGTTTGAATAAGTTCAGAACCATGATTAATAGGATTAATTGATTTTCATGATATCAGGATAAATTCACTTTTTCAAATATTCCATCTATCATGATCATCCTTTAATCAAGCATAATCATGGTTCATAATCAATTAAAATGCTTCTTTAAAGATTTAATACAAAAGGTATTGCCAGTAAATTTGAAAACCGTATTTTTGCAAACTTAATTTTAGAACAACAATGTCAAAAACCCAGGCGAACACCAAAGTTGCAGCACCGGAAAACAATTTTGGTCAGAGTGGCAAATTTGTACGCGAGAACCAAAAAAGCTTACTGTTTATTGTAGGGGCTATTATTGCCCTTATCGCAATCTATTTCATTTACATTAAATTATACTTAGGTCCACGTGAAGTAACTGCTGCTAACCAAATGTATAAAGCGCAGGATTTTTGGCAGCAAAAAAACTGGGATAAAGCTATTAAAGGTGATGCCGGTTTCCCTGGTTTTGAAAAGATCATCAGCGATTACAGCAACACAAAAGCTGCTAACCTTGCTTATTTTTACCTGGGTACTGCTTATTTAAACAAAGGCGATTACCGCAAAGCTATTGACAACCTGACTAACTACCGCGGCGACGATAACATGGTAGCAGCCGAAGCTTACGGCAGCACCGGCGACGCTTACGTAGAACTGAAAGATTACGAAAAAGCAGCAACCTATTTCAGCAAAGCTGTTGATAAAGCAAAGAATAAATTTTTATCACCGCTTTACCTTAAAAAGTTAGGTTTAACTTATGAGGCTCAGAAAAACAACAAAGATGCTGTTGAAGCCTATAAAAGAGTAAAAACTGAATATCCTGAAAGCGCAGAGGCTCAAAATATCGACGAATATATAGCCCGCGCCGAAGCAAAACAATAATTTTAATATCGGATTTCGGATGTTCGATTTCGGATTTATGAAGTAGTGATATTACAACTTACATAATTCAGAGATCGAACATTTTTTATTTACGGCCTTTTATTTACATATGTGCCATAAACTAAATCCGAAATCGAAATTCCCAAATCCGAAATCAATATGGCTACCCATCTTAAAAACCTTTCCGATTTTTCGAATACCGAAATACCTTCGGCAGCACCTTACCGTTTTGGTATAGTTGTAGCCGAATGGAACGCTGAGATTACCAATGCACTTTACCAGGGTGCATACCAAAGCCTTGTTAGTAATGGCGCACTGGCCGAAAACATTTTTTCATACCAGGTACCCGGCAGTTTTGAGCTTACATCAGGAGCAGAGCTTTTATTAAAAAAAGGCAATCTTGATGCGGTAATTTGCCTGGGCTGTGTAATACAGGGCGAAACAAGGCATTTTGATTTTATTTGCAACGCAGTAGCAAACGGAGTAAGCAATGTTGCTATAAAATACTCAAAACCTGTTATATTTGGTGTATTAACTACTGATAATCAGCAACAGGCTATTGACAGGGCGGGCGGCAAACATGGCAATAAAGGCGATGAAGCAGCTATCACTGCCATCAAAATGGCTGCCCTTGCTGAAACATTAAATAGTTAAAACCCGTTAAAGCAATTAATTTTTAGCTCAACATGAAAAAATTAGTTTACATAGCACTTATAGCCGCAGCCGTTGCAACGGTATCTTCCTGCTCAAATAAATTATGCCCGGCTTACGGCTCATATCCCAAAACAGGTCGTTAACAGCTAATTGTCATTTTTAAACCTGCTTAAACACATTACAGAGTTTTTGTGTTATAATTACGTTATAGCATTTATAACTATATAATAATATGAACTGGATTTCGTTGGAGACGGCCGATCAGCTTATGGCGATCAAACAACAAGAAGGCTATAGCCTTATATTTAAACATAGTACACGTTGCTCCATCAGCATGATGGCAAAAAGACGTTTTGAGCTTGACTGGGATAACCTTCCCGAAAATATATCCCTTTACTTTTTAGACCTGATCAAATACCGCGACCTGTCAAACCAGGTTGCACAATTGTTCCAGGTTCATCATGAATCGCCTCAATTGTTACTCATTAAAAATGGCGAATGCATTCTTGACCAATCGCACAGCGGCATCTCTGTTGATGAAACGTTAGAAGTATTAAATTAATTTTGTTCATGGATCATAGTTCATGGTTCATGGGTTCATAAAGTATTTTTAGTGTTAGTACGTTACAGCAAATGATCATTTTGCAGTCATTTGCTGCTACTATGAACTATGAACCATTCCCCATCAACTAAATATTTAACTACATTTGTAACATGATTGAATTACCGGTAGTTCCTGCTGTTAGCCAACCTGTACGCAAGCCTGATTGGCTTAGGGTTAAGCTTCCTACAGGAAAAGAATACGCCCACGTACGCAGCCTGGTTGATACCCATAAGCTGCACACAATATGCGAAAGTGGTAACTGCCCTAATATGGGCGAGTGCTGGGGAGCCGGTACTGCTACTTTCATGATCCTGGGTAATATTTGTACCCGTTCGTGCTCGTTTTGTGCTGTTGCAACCGGCAGGCCTTTAGCTGTCGATGTTGATGAGCCTAACCGTGTAGCAACTTCTGTACAACTGATGCAGGTAAAACATTGCGTTATTACCTCTGTCGACCGTGACGATTTGAAGGACGGCGGTTCCATTATCTGGGCCGAAACAATCAATGCCATTCGCCGCGAAAGCCCCGATACTACTTTAGAAACCCTGCTGCCTGACTTTAAAGGTAACTGGGATAACCTTGCCCGCGTTTTGGAAACCAGGCCCGAGGTGGTTTCACACAACCTGGAAACTGTAAGGCGTCTTACCAAAGAGGTACGCATCCAGGCCAAATATGACCGCAGCCTTGAAGCATTGAAACATATTTCAGAAGCTGGGTTACGTACAAAATCGGGCATTATGCTTGGTTTGGGCGAAACCGAAGAAGATGTACTGGAAGCTATGGACGATCTGCTTGCGGCCGGTGTACATATCCTTACACTGGGACAATATTTACAACCTACACGCAACCATCACCCTGTGATAGACTGGATCCACCCTGATCAGTTTGCACGTTATAAGGAATTTGGCCTTCAAAAAGGCTTTAGGTATGTTGAAAGCGGCCCATTGGTGCGCTCATCTTACCACGCTGAAAAACACTTGTTTGAAATGTGATAATTCCTTTATATCTTCACTGAGTTGAGTAAGAAACGAAAAATATCGCTGTCGGAAGAAGAACTGGTGCTATCATTGCAGCACAGGGAAAAAATTGCCGTCGAAGCGTTATATGATATGTATTCAGCCTCGTTATTCGGGGTAATATCACGCATTATAAATGACACCGCTATAGCCGAAGATGTTTTACAGGAAACTTTTGTAAAAATCTGGCATTCCTTTTCAAGCTACAGTACTGAAAAAGGCCGTTTATTTACCTGGATGGTTAATATCGCGCGCAACCTTGCGATAGATAAGATCAGATCGAAAGATTTTAAGAATCAAAACAAAAACCAGGAGATAGAAAATAACGTAACTTTCATTGACGAGCAAAGAAACACAGTTTACAAACCTGAGTTAATGGGCGTTAAGGATTTAGTGCAAACACTAAAACCCGAACAAAAGCTGATCATTGAGCTGGTGTATTTTAAAGGTTATACCCATGTGGAAGCCGCCGAAGAATTGGGCATTCCGCTGGGCACCATTAAAACCCGGTTAAGAATGGCAATACTGGAACTCAGAAAACATTTTAATTGAAGGTGGAAGATTTAAAAGCATATATAGAATCAGGGATACTGGAGCTTTACGTTTTGGGGGATGTTACCCCGGCCGAAAAGCTTCAGGTTGAAGAGATGGCTTCAAAGCATCCGGCTATTAAGGCTGAGCTGGATGAAATTGAGCGATCAATGGAATTGTATGCTGAAGAAAACGCCATTGAGCCTTCTGAACATTTACGCAGCCGTATATTAGGCAGCCTGCTTACCAATTTTGGCGACGATAATAACTTTCCTACACCAACACACGTAGAACGTGAAAAAGTTGTTATCATGCAGCCTGAAAAAGAAACCAATTTTTATAAATATGCGTTTGCTGCATGCCTTGCTTTATTATTAGCAAGCGCAGTGGCATTGTATAATCTTTATAGCCGCCTTAACGATACAAATACCCAGCTAAGCGCAATGCAGGCCCAAAACCAGCATTTTAGCAACACTGTTAGTGCAAAAGATAGCGAACTGAACCTTTTAAGAGATACATCATATAAACTGATCCACTTAAGAGGCACCGCCAAATCACCAGAATCGATAATGACCGTGGCCTTTAGCCCATCCAAACAAAAAGTGGTTATTGATATGGAAGGCCTTAAACTTCCGGCAAATGACCAAACTCACCAATACCAGCTTTGGGCATTGGTAGGTGGCAAACCGGTTGACCTGGGTGTATTTGATGCAACAGCAGATTCAAGCGGATTTAAGAACATGAAAGCAATAGCTTCTGCCGACGCCTTCGCCGTAACACTTGAGCCAAGAGGCGGCAGCGCAAGCCCAACATTATCAGAAATGGTAGTGCTCGGCAAATACTAAAGCACTTTAAAAGGCGTCCTCAGAAGTCGCTAAAACAAAAAAGCTTACATTTTTTCAGATTTATTCCGAAAAAATGTAAGCTTTTTGTTTTTTATGCGTTAGTTACCTATATTTCGTGTAAACCTAAACTACACGGGATTAATAATTTAACTTTTTTTTAACAAAAACCAAAACCAATTATTAGTTTTTTTGTAACTAATAGGAACGTACAAGCGTCTTATGATTAGTTAGGACATAAACGAGAGAAAAAACCAAAAACCCTAACCCCCAGATTTGAGTATTTAGTTCTTTATAAGATCAGTTAATAGTTAATTAAAACGGCTGTATGATACTTGCAGCCGTTTTTTTATGCCCTTAACTTTGCCATGGTTACCGGTAATTGTGTAATAAGCTTACCCGGCAAAACCACATGCATACGGTTCGGTAATGCTAATTCGTCTCCAGCCTTGCCATGGATATAGGCGCCGATGATGCAGGCTTGCTCCGGTTGATACTTTTGCCCAAGCAAAGCGGCTATAACACCCGTAAGTACATCACCCATTCCGCCGCTTGCCATAGCGGCATTTCCTGACGAATTAAAATAAGCTATGCCACCCGGTGCAGCAATAATGGTATAATCATTTTTCAGCAGGATACACAAGTTTAGTTCCCGGGCTTTTTTAATTGCGGTTTGCAGTCGCTGCCACCAATTGGTATGTTCGCCGAAAAGCCTATCGAACTCTTTCATGTGCGGGGTTAAGATACTTCCCGGAGGCAGCTGTGTTAACAATTCCTGGTTTTCGGCGAGCAGGTTCAACGCATCAGCATCAATAACCAATGGCTTTTTATAGTTTTTGATGATCGCTTTTAACAATAGCAAAGCATCATCATCTTTACCCAATCCAGGCCCAACAGCTATCGAACTAAACTTTTCCCATTCAATATCGGGCAGTTCACTGACATTCCGCACTATAGCCATAATTTCGGGCAGATAACTATTTAGTGCTGTCAAGCCACTTTCGGGAATACAGGCAGTTGTTAACCCTGCCCCCGCGTGTGCTGCCGCAGATGAGCTTAATAGTGCGGCTCCCATGGTTTTTGCCTGTCCGGCTATGATCAGTGCGTGGCCGTATGTCCCTTTATTACTAAAACGATGCCGCGGATTCAGCAATTGTCTTATGTCTTTTTCCTCAACAAGCCGATATGTTGAATTTAACGACTGTATAAATTTTTCATTCAGGCCAATATTGACCACTTCCCAGCAATTGATATAAGGTGCCGATTCGGGCAGCAAAAAATTGATCTTAGGCTGTTGAAAGGTAATTACCAGGTCGGCTTTTATGGCAATCGTATCTTTGGGCACCTCTCCCTCCGAAAAGAAACCAGTAGGCACATCAACAGCAACAACCGTGCGTTCAAGATCATTAATATAATTCACCAGGCGCTCATAATCGCCGGTGAGGGGTTTATTCAGACCACTGCCAAGCAGGGCATCAATAATTACAGTACTGCTATCTGCCGGGATTACTTCACCTTTAGCAAGTTCTTTAATAGATACACAGGTTTGTTTTAACCTATCAAAATTGGCTCTAAAATCATCCGACGCTTTATCCGAAAACCGGGCTACTACAACATGAAGCTTATTATAATGATGATCACATAAAATACGCGCAATGGCAAGCCCATCACCGCCATTATTACCTGTACCGCAATAAAAGGTTATCGGTTCATTTTTATCGGGAAAACGGTTGGTAAACCAACCCACAAAAGCTTTTGAGGCGCGTTCCATTAAATCAATGGAAGCAACAGGTTCATTGGCGATGGTATAAGCATCGGCCTGGCGAATTTGTTCGGCAATTAATAAAGGAAGCATATCTCCTAAAGTAAGGATTTAGAAGATTTGTTTGAGGAGGAGATAACGGAAATAAAAATATTAAAGCTATAATCCGAAAATTACTTGTTGGATTTTAGCTATAACTTGCTCAAATACTTCAACTTTTAAAGAAGCTCCGGTTCTGCTTATCACATCCTCAGGATAAAATTGTTGAATCATATGACAAACAGCGTATCCAACCCGTTCATTTCGGGGCTTATTGATCATATTGGGTTTTATCTCAAATGTAAAATCGGGGAATAGATTTTTTGTAGATAACAGTACTGCATAAAAAAGCCCTTCAACCTCAAAGATATCATCAATTGAAACTACTATAGCGGGATGAACTTCAGGCTTATTGCCCGTATAAAATGCAATTTCAACAATGTCACGTTGATTAATCTTCATAAATATTTATGAAGATTTTTACGGGTTACAGCCGCTTTATGGTGAAAATGCTTTTTGTAATCATCTTCAGTTAGTTCATCTAACTTAGATAAGTTAGACTCCCATACTTTTACACCGAGTTTTGCTAACTGCGCCAACACTTCTTCAGTATTATTATCAGGAATATCTATAGTCAATGTGGTCATGATACGAAAATGCCTTTTAACAAATTTAATATAATTTTATCAATACTGGTTTCTCCTAATCTTCTTATTGCACAAAACAAAAAAGGCGGCCAAATGGCCGCCCTTAATTATTGGAAGTTGTAGGGGTTAAACAGTTTGAGGCATTTGCTTCATGGTTTCGGCCAGGTCAAGCTCGAGGCCTTTGGCGACGGCCATGCCCAGGTTGATATCGGCCCTAAACCAGTGACAAAGCTGCCGGTTAACGATCATCTCCTTTTTAGGCCCTTCAATACCGCTCATTGAATTTACGATGTTGGCTACCAGGTCTTTCTTTTGCTGAGCATCCATCAGGCGATAAAGGTCGCCAGGTTGGGCATAATGATCATTTTCGCCTTCAGCGTTGCGGTCATACCAGTCGCCTACCGGGCTGCCAAAATCCCAGGCTGGCTCCTTGTAGCTTTGATCAACCTCAATATCATCAAAGCTATTAGGGAAATAGTTAGGGTTTGAACCGCCGTTTCCGTTAACGGTCATCTGGCCATCGCGTTGATAATTGCTTACCAGGTATGGGCATTTGTTTACCGGGATCTGCTCATAATTACCTCCCAGGCGGTAACGATGGGCATCCGGATAAGAAAGGATACGGCCCTGCAGCATTTTATCGGGCGAGTAACCTACACCATCAATAACATGCGCAGGAGCGAAGGCCGCCTGTTCAACATGTGCAAAATAGTTATCAGGATTTTCATTCAGCTCCAGTACGCCTACATCAATTAATGGATAATCGGCATGCGGCCATACTTTAGTTAAATCAAATGGATTAATGTGGTATGTTTTGGCATCAGCCTCTGGCATCACCTGTATTTTAAGCGTCCATTTAGGGAAGTCGCCGTTATCAATAGCCGTTAACAGGTCATGTTGTGCAAAATCCGGCGCTTTTCCACGCATGTCTGCAGCTTCGGCGTCGGTAAAGTTCTTAATGCCTTGTTGGGTTTTGAAATGAAACTTGATCCAGAACCGCTCATTTTTAGCATTGATGAACGAGAACGTATGACTGCCAAAACCATCCATGTGGCGATAGCCATATGGTGTACCACGGTCGCTCATTAAAATAGTTACCTGGTGCAAACTTTCGGGATTAAGTGACCAAAAATCCCACATCATGGTTGCGCTTTTACAATTAGTATATGGATCGCGTTTTTGGGTATGTATGAAATCACCGAATTTTTTAGGGTCTTTTATAAAAAATACCGGAGTGTTGTTACCAACCAGGTCCCAGTTACCATCCTCGGTATAAAATTTAATGGCAAAACCACGCGGGTCACGCTCTGTATCTGCCGAACCTTTTTCGCCGCCAACGGTCGAAAAACGCAGGAACAATTTAGTTTGCTTACTTATAGTGTTAAAGATCTTGGCGCGGGTATACTTTGAAATATCGTGAGTAACTGTAAACGTACCATAAGCACCCGATCCTTTAGCATGAACCACACGTTCAGGGATCCGTTCGCGGTTAAAGTGGGCCATCTTTTCATGCAGGATATAGTCTTGCAGCAGGATCGGTCCGCGGGGGCCGGCAGTCATGGAGTTTTCATTTTCCACGTAAGGCCTGCCCGATGCTGTAGTAAGTTTCTTTTTATTTGTTTCCATATTAGTTGGTTTTGATAATTCAAACCTCACGAAAATATTTCAATAGAAAAAATCAATAATTATTATCTTCGCATAGCATTTATCTATATTACATGACTATTACACAACTGGAGTATATTGTGGCTGTTGATACCTATCGCAGCTTTGTTCTGGCAGCCGAAAAATGTTTTGTTACCCAGCCAACATTAAGCATGCAGGTGCAAAAACTGGAAGACACCCTTGGTGTAAAGATCTTTGACCGCAGCAAACAGCCAGTGGTGCCAACAGAAATAGGTATTGAAATAATTACCCAGGCAAGGGTAATGCTATCAGAAAGTGAAAAGATAAAAGAGATCATTTCCGACAGGCAAAAAGAGCTTTCGGGCGAATTAAGGGTTGGCATTATCCCTACTGTTTCGCCTTATATATTACCAAAGATCATTCATGGTTTTATTGAAAAATATCCGCAAGTAAAACTCATTGTTTGGGAACAAACCACCGAAGAGATCATTCAACAACTAAAACTGGGCATGCTTGATTGCGGTATCCTCTCTACCCCGCTGCATGAAAGCAACCTTACCGAGATCCCTGTATTTTATGAAAACTTTGTTGCCTATGTATCCAAAAACAGCAGGCTTTCAAAAAAGAAAAATATTGTTCCCGATGATATTGATATGGAGGAGATCTGGATCCTGAATGAAGGCCATTGCATGCGCGAGCAGGTATTGAACATTTGCCAGCGACGTAAATCAACCAAAGGGTTTCAGCATTTTGAGTACAATACCGGCAGCGTTGAAACCCTTAAACGCATG
>NZ_DASVOB010000855.1:0-6351 GCF_036383575.1 Mucilaginibacter sp. | reverse complement strand
ATTGGGTATGGCCCTGATAATATACCCTTTTGATGCACTACCCGAATATCCGGCACCATCCCAGGCCGATAGGTAAAGCCTTCCCGATCCATCCACGTCAAGATCGGTGATCTGCGGCAATTCAATAAATGGCTCTTCAGCCTGAGTGAAACTGGCACCTTCGGTTTTTACCCGGTTAATATAAAGCTCGCTTCGCCCCCAATCAGCGGTCATAGGCACATGGTTATATTTCTCTGGCCATGTAGGCTCATCCATAAACAATGAACCTGTACCTGAGCCACCACCCAAATCAACCAGTGCCGGCAAAATCTCGTCAGTAAAATGTTGAAATAACAGCGGGTATCCATATTCGCCAGATTGGATATGGTGAGAAAAACGGATGTTCCAACCACCGCCATCATTGGTATTATCGCGGGTAAATACGTTCATGTACGGATCAATCGCAACATCATAAATATTGCGTGTTCCGTGTGTATAAACTTCCATCTCCTTGCCATTAGGCCTAACCCTTATGATACCGCCGCCAAGCATGGTCAGTTTTTTACCATCGCGGTCAGTAGCATCATGAAAGCCGAAATCGCCTACAGCAATATAGATCCAGCCGTCAATTCCCATACGGATACCGTTAGTGGCATGGTCTGTTCCGCGTTCGGCCAGCATATGCGCATTACTTAAATGTTCAATAAGCGGCTTCGGAGGCCCATCAGCTATACCATCATGATCTTTATCTTCAAAAACTTCGAGGATCATACCATTCGCTTTGCCAGTTTCTTTCGAAAAAACTGTATGAAGCACAAAAACCTGATCGCCCATGATCAGTATACCGCGCGGATCATCAACATCAGCAAAATCCGTATGTTTATCTAACTTGCCATCATTATCGGTATCAATAAGTTTAATTATGCGCCCTTTCCCGGGGTCTTTACCCAGCGAACCGATCATGTCAACGCCAACAAACACCTCACCCGTGGCGGCTACGGCTAAACAAGCGGGGCTTGGCGTAATATCCGGGCCCGCGAACCGGGTAATTGTAAAACCGGCGGGCCAATGGAGCGAATCGCTTTTAGATTGATTTTGTGTTGAAGCTAAAACACTGTGCTTAGCCGGCTTTGCATCATTATTGCCGGTATTTGCAAAATATTTAAACGTAAGCAAAAAGGAGATACAGATGAACAGGGATAGGGAAAACTTTAACATTGTCGTTTCTTAATTATACAGGTAAATAGCGATTAAATTAATCTTTTTATTTGAATTTGTTTATTGTTTAGGGATCCGTTTTTCGGCCGTTAATTGACGCACAACATCAGCTAATTTTTGAGGGCTGTTTGCATATTTTTCAAGATTGACAATTTCAACCTTCCTAAACTCAACCGGGTGGCTTTCGCTCTGTAAAGAAATTGTACCACTTTTTAACAGCGCACCTTCTTCCGCTCCGCCAACAGGATCCAGTTGTGGACGTTGATAACGCAGTACTTCTTCGCCATTTACATAATGTACCACCAGCGAATCGCCCAAAACAAGAGCCTCCACCCTAACCCATTGATCACCATGAAAGGTCGCTGATTTTGAATCCAGGCAATGACTTTTAACTACCGAATTATCAAGCACATACTGCGTTCCGGGGGTACATACATTGGCTGTTGGTCTCTTGTCTTTACCATTACCGCCCAGTAACTGCACCTCGATAGATATGGGAAAATCTTGGTCAAGGCCCATTGTTTTAGGGTCTTGTCCATGTATCATAACTCCGCTGTTGCGGTATGCCCATCCCGGGCCATCCTTAATCTGATCGCCTGTGAAACGATATTCCACACCTATCAGGTAGTATGAAAAAGGGGTTTTGTAAAATAAGTGCCCAAACTGCTCATCAAACTTTTCATACTGATCATAATTCACCTGGATCTTGTGGTCAACTACTCTGAATGTATTACCAAAATTTTCGTTCAGCTTATGTTTCCTGATCTTAACAGTCCAATCGTTTAAGTCTCTGCCGTTAAAAAGTTGCTCCCATTTAATTTTTGGCGGCGCATCAGCGCTTTTAAGTGCCAGCAAAATAGGTAAGCTTATTAACAATACAACATTCAGTACTGAAAAAGTGAGTCCGCGTTTTATCATAACAAATTATTTTTTTGATATCTAACTATAAGTTTACCGTCCGAAAAAAGAAAAAGACAGATAGGTATGTTGGTACAACTGGTTGTGTGATCAAAAATGCAATAATGCAATCAAAAAAAAGGGGGGCAAAGCCCTAAATTAAAGGGGGTAAATTAATTGCCAAAAAATCAAAATCAATTAATTATCAACCAGTAGAGTAACAAGGGTCTTATAAGCCCATGCCCTTCCCATAAAAAACAACAAGCCCCAACACCATCCGGCTGTTGATTTGTAACATTATCGTTCTGCGTAGAAAACAAAACCCTTTTGTAAATCATTTTTATATTTTTACTTACCAACTATTAACTAATAATTATAATGTATAGCAGGATAAATAATGCTTTAAATCCGAGAATACACTTTAGCTTTCTGTTCCTTTTTATTTACCTCCATGTTTCTGGCTTTGCCGAAGGGCGGCCTGTGCGGTATGTTGGTATTGAAAACGGATTATCAAATAATGCGGTCACCTCCATTTACCAGGACCAGTACGGTTTTATGTGGATGGGCACATATGATGGCTTAAACCGGTACGACAGTGACGAATTTAAGATCTACAGAAATGAATGGAACAACAATAAATCCCTCCCCTACAATCATATCAGTGCGTTAAACGGTGTTGGCAATAAGGTATTGATAGGTACTCAGCGGGGCCTCGCTTTTTATAATTACCAGGACTCCTACTTTTATCCCGAATACTTTCAGGAGCATGACAACGGGCATCGGGCAAAAATTGCATCAAATATCAATATCATAGTAACCGATAAAGACAGTAACGTATATGTGGGATCGGACGAACTTGGATTATTGAGATATGACAAGGGCAAAAAGCTGTATCTGCAAACAGGGCTTAATAATCAATATAACTATAGTGTAAAGGCCTTGTGTCCCACTCAGGGGGGCGCCTGGGTATTTGTAAAAAACCAGGGGCTCGGTTTGTACAATTCCAAATCTGGGAGTATAAATATCATCAATACACAACTCAACAGTGCCAGCTGCCTGCTTACAGATAAAGCCGGTAACCTGTGGATAGGTACAGAAAACGGTTTGTTTATACTTAACACTAAAGCACAAACCTTCAGCAGGTTTCATCCTGCTATCGATAAACTTACCAGCGAAAATATATCAAACTTAACACTCGACGAAAAAGGCAATATCTGGATAGCTACCGACGGCGGGGGCATTAATATTTTAAATACCGATAACGGCAAACTCACTTTTATTATCAACGGCAATAAAGCCGGCTCTTTACGCAGCGGGGCTGTTACTACAGTTTTTCGTGATCGGGAATCAAGAAAATGGATAGCAACCCTGCGCGGTGGGGTTAGTGTTGTTGACAATTTAAAAAAGCCATTCGCGTTTTTTAACAACGATCCTTTCAATAAAAACAGTGTGATCAACAACTTTATCCTTTCATTTTGTGAAGATGAAAAGCATAATTTATGGATAGGTACAGATGGCGGCGGGCTTTGTTATTGGGACATCAAAAACAATTTATACACCGGCTACACCCATGCATCAACCGGTGCCGGCTTAAGTTCCGATTTTATTGTGAGCATACTTAAAACCTTCGATAACAAAATATGGATAGCTTCCTTCAATGGCGGTATTGATGAGTTTAACAAGGCTACCGGCACATTCAGGCATTACAAATGTTATAATACATCTTCCCAAACAATTGATAATAACCTATGGAAACTTTATGAAGATTCCAGGCACCATTTATGGGCAGGGACTACCCGGGGTGGCGCTCTATATTTGTATAACAGGAAAAAGGACGCCTTTGAATTGTTTGATGAAAACCTGGTTAACATACATTCTTTATTTGAGGACAAGAATGGAACCTTATGGGCAGGCAATTATACCCGGCTTATAAAGATAGATACAGTTAAGAAAGCACACCAGTTTTTTAATGTTGGTTATGGCATAAGGGCTATTGCCGCGGATAACTCAAACCATTTATGGATCGGCACTGAAGGAGGAGGATTGTTGAAGTTTAACCTTGCAGATATGAGCCACGTAAGGTATACAAGGGGTAATGGTTTACCAAGTAACTCCATTCTAAGTATCCTTATCGACAATAAACAGAACCTATGGTGCAGTACTTATAATGGTTTAACCAGGTTTTCTCCGGCTAAAAACGAATTTTCAAACTACATTGTTTCCGATGGTTTGCAAAGCCTTCAGTTTAATTATAATGCGGCTATCCGACTGCAATCAGGCAATATGGCTTTCGGGGGCATCAACGGGTTTAATATTTTTAGCCCCGACAGCATAAAGGTAGCAGACCATAGACCGGATCTTCGCATTACAGGCCTGAAGGTTGATAATTTAGAAACCGACGGCTCAAGCGAACTGCTAAAAAATCAATCAGTAGCCGACCTTAAAACAATCCAGCTTAGTTATGAGCAAGCTGCGCTCACCGTTCATTACACGACGCTTGAATATTCATTCCCTGATAAAATTGAATACGCATATTATCTTGAGGGCTGGGACCACAGGTGGAATTATGTAGGCAAAACCAAATCAGCTTATTACACCCATTTAAGTGAAGGAACGTACACGCTAAGGATCAAGGCAACGGATACGAGGGGAAACTGGATGCCCAAACAAATAAGTATCAGGGTTATCGTGTTTCCGCCATGGTACAGAACCTGGTGGGCTTACGGAGTATACCTGGTTATTATTTTCGGGATGGCATACGTTTATTTTCTATACCGGGAAAAACAAACAAAACTCAAATTTGAAATTAACCTGGCTAACTTAAAAGTTGAAAAGGAAAAGGAACTGAATGAAAAGAAGCTGGCCTTTTTTACCAACGTTTCGCATGAGTTCAGAACTCCCCTCACGCTCATCATTAACCCTATAAAAGATCTACTGGATAAAAATAAAAGCCATAAAGACGAGCTTAATACAGTATACCGGAATGCGCTTCGCTTGTTAGGCCTGGTAGATCACCTGCTGCTGTTCCGCAAAACTGAAAGTGAAAACGCACAATTAAACATAAGCGAGATAAATTTTGTAAGGGTGTGCGAGGAGGTATTTTCATGCTTTGTACATCAGGCAAAAATCAAAAAGCTGAACTATAATATTGAAACAACAAGCCGCAATATTGGGGTATTCGCCGACATAGAAAAAATTGAGATCGCGTTATTTAACCTTATTTCAAACGCCATTAAATTTACTCCAGAACATGGCACCATCCATATTATTGTAGAAGAAGACGATACACATGTTTCCTTTAAAATAAGTGACAGCGGCATTGGCATCAATACAGAAACCGGCGACAAACTTTTTGATAAGTTTTATCAGGTGAAAGACAATAATTATTTCAAAAAAGGATTTGGTATAGGTTTGTACCTGGTTAAGGTATTTATTGACTGCCATAAGGGCACCATAAATTATATAAATAACAAAACCTGCGGAACCACCTTTACTTTAAAACTCCCCAAGGGGATAAATCACTTTTCGGCAGAGGAAATAAATGTTGTAGCGACTCCCGATTACAATTTTGTGAGCGACCTTATAGATCATGATAGCAAAGACCTTGTTCAAGACAACAATGAATTACAAAAGCTTGAAATGTTTAGCCAGGAAAAGCATACCATCATTGTTATTGACGATAATGAACAGATCAGGGCCTATATCAAAAAGATATTTTTTGCCGACTATTTGGTTCTTGAGGCTAAAGATGGCGCAATTGGTTTTGAGCTGATCAGGAAATATATCCCTGACCTGGTTATCAGCGACATTGTTATGGACGGCATAAACGGGCTGGAACTATGCAAAATGATCATGGACGACGCAGCCATAAAACACATCCCGGTTATTTTGCTCACCGGCGATACCACGCCCGATATCATGGTAAAAAGCCTTGAACAAGGCGCAATAGACTTTTTGCGGAAGCCGTTTGACAAAGAAGTACTTACAGCAAGGGTTAAAAGCGTACTGCGAAACAAAACCAAGCTTCAGCAATATTTTTATAAGGAAGTTACGAAGGAAAACATCGCCATTAATATTTCCCG
Organism: Mucilaginibacter sp.; assembly: GCF_036383575.1. Taxonomy (GTDB): domain Bacteria; phylum Bacteroidota; class Bacteroidia; order Sphingobacteriales; family Sphingobacteriaceae; genus Mucilaginibacter. The sequence goes on along the minus strand of NZ_DASVOB010000855.1, from coordinate 175 downwards.
CGAAAACAAAGATCTGCTCAATAATTGTATCGCTGTTATTGAGCAAAATTTCAACAGCGATAAGTTTGATGTTTATACGCTGGCCGAGGCAGTAGGTATCAGTTACCCAACATTGTTTAAAAGGATCAAAAGCAGTACCGGCCAGTCTATCAATAACTTTATCAGGTTTGTCCGG
>NZ_DASVOB010000854.1:0-11033 GCF_036383575.1 Mucilaginibacter sp. | reverse complement strand
GGCACCTGGTATTCAGCACCAAAGTTGGCCTGTAATACACGCCAGTCGCTATGATATAAACCCGATAACTTATCATTAAGGAAAGCATAGTTTGACTCGGTATGGCCGATATCATTAAGGTATGCAGGATTGTCGTTGGCGTAAGGGCGCTCAAGCGGGGTATTCCTCAATACTGCAAAACGGGCAAGAAAATAGTCGTCACCACCCGGTACACCTGGGTTTTCGCGGGTTTCGATACGGCCATTAATGTCCATACTTACTTTAAGTCCGTTGGCAACTTTAACCGAAACATTCGACTGGATATTTGAACGGTTAAATTTGTACTCCTTACCTAACTGAGAGTTTTGGAACAGGTTAGTTGCCGATACGTAATAATTCACTTTGTCGTTACCGCCGGTAAAGTTGGCGTTAACTGAGTTTTGAGGAGCGTTGTTATTGGCTTTCAAAACATAATCGCGCCAGTTAAAGCTTTGGTATCCTTTTTCGGTACCTGCCTTATATTTATCAAGCTCGGCCTGGGTAATGCTGGTTGAACCGTTGCTGTTTACCTCGGCATCCGCGCGGTAGCGCATATAATCATACGAGTTGGTAAGCACATTAGGGAACCTGTACCAGTTTTGATAACCGGTGTAGGCATCAATGTTGATCCTCGCGTCGCCGGCACCTTTTTTAGTAGTTACCACCACAACGCCGTTGGCCGCACGCACACCATATATAGCGGCCGATGCGTCCTTCAGTACGGTGATACTCTCTACGTCGTTAGGGGCAAGGTTGTTGAACTGGCCTTCATCCTGCTGGATCCCGTCAATTACATATAAAGGTGTACCCATGTTACGGATCTGGATGCTGGCACTTGCTCCCGGCCTGCCTTCAGACTGCCTGAACGTTACACCCGGAATTTTACCTGCTAAACCCGTACTTACTGTCGAACCGGCATGTACACGATCAAGGTCTTTACTGGTAACCGTGGAAATAGCACCTGTAAGTGATCCTTTTTTCTGCGAACCGTAACCGGTTACTACAACTTCCTGCAAAGAGGCGTTTGATGCACGGAGACGCACCCGGATCGTGGTTTGGCCGTTTAGTGGCAGCTCCTGGGTGATAAAACCGATGTAACTAAACACCAACGTACTGTTTGCGCTGGGTACATTAATAGTGAAATTACCCCTAACATCACTTGTTGTACCACCCTGCGTTCCCTGCACCCTGATAGCTACACCGGTAAGCACTTCGCCGGTAGTATCAACAACAGTACCGGTTACCTTAATTTTATTTTGCGCCGATGCACGAAACGAAAAAAGGAAAGCGGTCATGATGAAGAAAGCAATTAGTGTTACTTTTGGGCCCCACTTACTGGGCGGCCACTGTACATGAGGACATCCCCCATGCCTGAGTAGTAAAAATTTTCTCATAAATGATCTATTAATTGGTTAAGTTTTGATTTTAAAAAATGTACAATTGACATATCTAAAATCAATGCTTCAAAGAAAAAGGATTTTGGCCGCGGCGATTAACCAAATCATATCAATACTTAGTCGAAATGTATCAATTTTCGGGAGGGTAAAAACGCTGCAACAGATTGGCTATATTTGCTTTAAGCTAATTATTTTGAGACCACTATACATTTTTTTATTACTTTTTACAGTATCATGCGGCATTAGTAATGCCCAGACTTACTACTTCAGGCATTACCAGGTTGAACATGGTTTATCGCACAATACCGTTTACTGCAGCCTGCAGGATAAGCGCGGCTTTTTGTGGTTTGGCACTAAGGATGGCCTTAACCGCTTTGACGGTTACACCTTTAAAACCTTCAGGCACAACCATGCAGATAAGAGCACCATCTCCAACAATATGGTGCATACCCTATGCCTTGATAAAGAAGGTACACTTTGGATAGGTACCGACGAAGGGCTTGATAAGTATGATCCCCTATCCGAAACATTTACGCATATAAATTCGGCCAATATTAATGGTGTGCGCAGCATCACCTTTGATGAACAGAATAACTGCTGGTTTATAGCCGGTGCCTCATTAATAAAGTATAACGCACAAACCGGCGAAAAAATTGATTACTGGCCCTGGCAGCACTTTGAAGCTACATCTGTAGTTATTATTAACGGTACAGTATGGGCATCAACCTCATCAGGTGTTATGGAGAAGCTGGACCTGGCAAGCCGCACCTTCACCGCATACAACGTATTTAAACCAACTGATAAGGTTACATCAAAGTTTATCGAGAAGATCTATTATGCCGGTAACAACAAAATATTTGTAGCTACTAACAGTCACGGTTTTAAGGAATTTGATGCCGAAACAGGGAAATATAGGGACCTGCTTAATTACAACCCGGATAAAACAGCCATTTACGTACGCGATTTTTTAAAATACAGCGATACCGAATATTGGATAGCGACAGAATCGGGCGTATTCATTTATGATTCGGTAAAGGGAACATTCCTCAATCTCAGAAAACATTTCAATGACCCTTATTCCATCTCTGATAATGCTGTTTATTGCCTTTTTAAAGATTCGGAAGGTGGCGTTTGGGTAGGCACTTATTTTGGCGGACTTAATTATTATCCTCAGCAATATTCAACCTTTAATAAATTTTATCCCGAGCCTGAGCCAAATTCGCTCAAGGGAAACGTAGTGCGTGAAATTAATAAAGACATGTATGGGAACTTGTGGATGGGAACTGAAGATAACGGACTTAACAAATTAGCGCCCGATAAGCACACCTGGACCCATTACTATCCCGGCGGAAGCGCCAGCATCTCCAACACCAACATTCACGGCATATTACCCATAGGCAATGAACTTTTTGTAGGCACTTTTGAAAGGGGCCTGGATATCATGAACATTAAAACCGGTAAAGTTGAACGTGTTTACCTTGCCGGGAACCGAAGTAATGATCTTAAAAGTAACTTTATAATTTGCTTTTGCAAAACCAGAAACGGGCTCGTTTTTGTTGGTACAACCAGGGGCATGTACCTGTATAATTTGGCAACCAAGGATTTTACCCTGATAGATAAATTACCTCCGTATGATTTCATTTACGCTATTACCGAAGATCATAATGGCAGAATATGGGTTGGCACTGTACGGGATGGTATTTACTGCTACAATCCAATTACTAATACAAGCACTAAATTAAACTACCGTTACCCTGTTAAAAATATCCTTAATACTACAACAGTTAACGGTGTTTTTGAGGATAGCGACAATAAATTATGGTTTGCTACCGAGGGACTGGGTTTATGGAGATACGACCCGGAAAATGATAGCTATAAATTTTATGACAGTAATACTGGTTTCCCCAGCAATTACATTTTCAGGATTGAGGAAGATAATCATAAAAATTTGTGGATCAGTACTACCCGCGGCCTGGTTTGCTTTAACCCTGCTACAGAAACCATTAAAACTTATACCAAAGCAAACGGACTTCTCAGCGATCAATTTAACTACAACTCATCTTTTAAAGACGCCGATGGCACTATGTACTTTGGTTGCGTACGTGGCATGGTTAGCTTTAATCCTGCCAATTTTAAACAAAATCAGTTTATAGCACCGGTTTATATAACCGGTTTTCAGGTTCATAACAGAGAGATCTCTGTTAACGGGGCCGATTCGTTATTAAGCCAATCTATCATCAGCACAAAAAAAATCAGCCTTAATCATAATCAATCATCGTTTAGTATTGATTTCGCGGCGTTAAGTTTTCCATCGCCCGAAATGACGCAATATAAATATATGATGAAGGGCCTGGATAAGGGTTGGACCGAACTTAAACGCAACCGGAAGGTTTACTTTACCCAGCTTCAGCCTGGCCATTACACCTTTGTAGTAAAAGCGGCAAACAACAACGGAACCTGGAACCAAAAAGAAACCACCCTTGAAATTGACATAGCCCCCCCCTTTTGGGAAAGCGTTTGGGCATACATTGCCTATAGCATGTTGTTTTTACTAACAGGCTATTACTTGCTGAGAAGCTATCACCGCAAAACCCGCGAAAAAAATAAACGCATTATCGAAACCCTTGAAAACGATAAGGAAAAACAGATCTACAACGCTAAAATTGAATTTTTCACCAATGTGGCCCATGAGATCCGCACCCCTCTAACCCTAATTAAAGGGCCAATGGAAAAAGTGATCAGGAAAGCCGAGCATGTTCCGGAGATTCAAAACAACCTGAAGATCATGGAAAAGAATACCAACCGCCTCCTTGACCTTACCAACCAGTTACTTGATTTCCGGAAAACTGAAACCAATGGCTTTAGTCTCAGTTTTGTTAAAACCGATATCATCGACATGCTTGCCGATACCTTTGTGAGGTTTAAACCCATGGCCGAGCAAAAGAACCTCAGCTATACCTTTAAGCATCCGGCTAAAACTGTTTATGCCTATGTTGATATTGAGGCGTTCACCAAAATTATAAGTAATCTGATCAATAATGCCATTAAATACAGCAGCTCTGTTGTTGAGATCGAATTGCTTGATCACCCCGCCAACGATCCAACCTTTACCATCGAAATAAGGAATAACGGACACCTGATCCCTTTTGAAATGCGTGAAAAGATCTTTGAGCCTTTCTTCAGGATGAAGGAGTCGGAAAAGCAAATTGGCACAGGAATAGGGCTTTCTTTGTCGCGCTCGCTGGCCGAACTGCATAAAGGTTTACTGGTGTTGAATAAATCTATTAACGATTTTAATATATTTAACCTTACTTTGCCTGTACACCAGGAAAAAGAATTCGACCTGCATATTACCCCCGATGAATATGAACAGGCAGACCTAAGTAACAGAGAGGAGAATATTGACTTTATGAAACCAGTTATACTTTTAGTGGACGATAACCCGGAAATACTTGATTTTATTTCGGATGATCTGAGCGACAAATATTCGGTTATTAAAGCCCTTAACGGCCAGGAAGCACTGGATATGATAAGCATTGAGAACATCCAGCTTATTATAAGTGACGTTATGATGCCCGGGATAGATGGATTTGAACTGTGCAAAACCATTAAAACCAATTTCGATTACAGTCACATACCAATCATACTGCTTACTGCTAAAAATACCCTGCAAAGTAAAATTGAAGGACTGGAAGTTGGTGCCGATGCCTATATCGAAAAACCATTTTCGCCCGAGCATTTACAGGTACAGATAGCAAACTTGCTCATCAACCGCAATAAGATAAAGGATCATTTTGCAAGCTCGCCGTTGGCGCACATCAAGTCGATGGCGTATTCAAAACCCGATGAAAGCTTTTTGGATAAGCTGAACGGTGTTATCTACAAAAACATCCAAAATGCAGAACTTGATGTTGAGCAGATTGCAAACCTCATGAACATGAGCAAGCCAACCCTGTACCGAAAAGTGAAAGCTATATCAAACCTTACCATTAATGAGCTCATCAATATCACCCGTCTTAAAGCTGCAGCTCAGCTACTGGAAGAGGCTGATTATAAAATTTACGAAGTGGCCAATATGGTAGGTTACAGCTCACAATCGCACTTGGGCCGTAACTTTTTGAAGCAATTTGGAACTACGCCTACGGAATATCAGGCTGCTAAGCGGAGTAAGGCAAAACAGGTCTGATTTAAGTAAGCACAGCGCTGTTCGAAGTCTCTGACTTCGAATCCAATATGTATGTAGTTTGTAACTACATAAAATCACTGTAGTCTGAAGACTACAGGCATAATAATCCGAAGTCAGAGACTTCGGATAGCGGTTAGCGGTTTATTTAAGGACATCTGGGCGCTTCAATCACTTCCTCGTATGCAATTTGGTCAAAGCAAACTGCCCTATCCTGTCGCCTTCATCTACACCATTGGTAATAGATGGCATATAATGAATGCCACCATAAAACCTGCTGATGGCTGCTTCTTCGGCCGCGGCTTTAAATGATTTGAAGTTACGGGCCGGGATAGAAAATTCCATTTCTGTTGAATCTATAAAAGAAAATTCATCGCCAAACAGTTTACTTAATACCGCTGCCGAAGCTGTAGAAACCACGCTATGCCCGCTTGTATATTCCGGGAAAGGCGGGGTTTGCAGCAGTGGCATCCAGCTTTGATCAATATACTGGTTAATATAAGTTTCGGGCCTGATCACGTTGCTTCGGTACTTTTCATCCCAGCAGTTTATAAAACTATCTGCAATAACCACGGCTATACTGGCATAAGCTTCGGAGCTCCGCACGTAATCAGCCTTTGCTTTACGGCAAACCAGCGCAGTGATATTGATCCAATGCCCTCCCGGCGAGATCTTTTTGGTGGCAAACATGGTATGCCCGTTGATATTCACTTTAAAAGGATTATCATCCCAAAAAGTGGCAATGGTGGCCTCGTCATCAGTAATATGTTTGCCCGTGTCGTATACTTCCATAGCCAGCTTGTAAAAATTACTGCCGGGGATATTACTAAAAGTAAAGGGATGTGATGGTTTAAACTGCTGTGCCGAATCGAGCAAAAACGGGCGGATCTCGTTCCAGTGAGGCTCCACTCCTTTCATGTAAGCGGGCGGGGTAGGCTTCCAGCTGGCATCATCGGTTTGCACATCGTATTTTGATAATGAACGGGTATGTTTATAGTTATCCTTGCCTGCCCATTTAATGATCCTGTCGGCAATAAGCTTTCCGTATTCAATCGAATTATTGTATACACTGTCGGGCATCCCGGTATCCTTAAACTCCTGCATCAGTTTGTCATGAAAACCTTCAATCCGGCCCTCGCTCATGATCAGAATCTTGCCGACAGTTAAAATAGCATGCGATGCAGACAGCGTAAAACAGTATTTTTTTCCGGCGATAGGCTTCGGCACCGAGTCGAGCCCTTTCAGTTGCCCCTCAAGCGACTGGTAATGATTATCTCCATTACGTGCGGCCTCATACGCAGCCACGCTGATATAGGCATAAATACGACTGGCAACCGGCGGCGAATAAATATCATGACGTACCACATCGGTAACATCTTTTATAGACCGATGGATAAAATCGGGGTTTTCGGCCGGTTTTTCCCAGCTTTTTTTACCGCATGATGAGCAGGTTACAATAACAATAAGGGCAAAATATAGTCTCTTCATCATGATGAACAGAAAGGGCTTGATCAGTTTAATTGGTTTACCCATCAAAACAGGGTTTAAATCAAAGCTAACAGTTAATAAATATTTAAGTATGAGGCGATAGTAATTAACTAACTTTTGATACAATTTGCAGAATCAGGAATTATAAAATCCGTTTTCTTTACAATGGCTTATTGCATTATAACCAATAAGTTAAAGCTTAACCAAAGCATAAACCATCAATCAATTATTAACCATTTCTGCATGATAAAAAGTTTACCCAAAGCGTTTAAACTATCTACCCTATTGTTATTGTTTTTAGGTGTTGGCTGTTCAAAAAAATCATCCGGTCCAACGCTTTTCAAACTGCTTGATGCATCGCAAACCGGTATCGATTTTAAAAATACCATTAACGAAAGCGACAGCATCAACATCCTCAATCACCCTTACCTGTACAATGGTGCAGGCGTTGGTATTGGTGATTTTAACCATGACGGATTGCCCGATGTTTATTTTGCCGGCAACATGGTTGCCAATAAATTATACATCAACAAGGGCTCACTTACTTTTAAAGATGCTACCGATGCAGCAGGAGTAGCCGGTAATGGCGACTGGTATGCCGGTGTATCCGTAGTGGATATCAACAATGATGGCTGGATGGACATTTACGTGTGTTCGTCGTTCAAAAGCGCCCCCAACCACCGCAAAAACCTGTTATACATTAACCAGGGAAATAATAAAGAGGGCATACCAACCTTCAAAGAATCGGCAGCGGCTTACGGTCTACAGGATACCGGCTACAGTACACAAGCTGTATTTTTTGATTACGATCATGATGGCGATCTGGACATGTACCTGCTCACCAACTTTTTAGGCAAGGAAACACCCGTTGCCTATCGCCCTAAATTAACCGATGGCAGCGCCCAGAATAATGACCGGTTATATCGTAACAACGGCAATGGAACGTTTAGCAACGTAACCAAAGAGGCCGGCATATTGATAGAAGGCTTTGGTAACTCGGTTTCCATATGCGATGTAAATAACGATGGCTGGCCGGATGTTTACGTGGGTAATGACTTTATATCGAATGATGTGCTGTGGGTGAACAATAAAAACGGAACCTTCACCAATCGCGCAGGAGAGTATTTTAAACATACGGGCTGGTCGGTAATGGGATCGGATATGGTTGACATCAACAATGATGGTAAGGCTGATCTTGTATCGCTGGAAATGCTCCCCGAGGAGAATGTCCGTAAAAAAACCATGCTCGTGGGCGATAACTACATCACCTATATCAACAATAAAAAGTTCAATTACGAGCATCAGTATATCCGCAACGTATTGCAGCTTAACCAGGGGCAAACGCCGGCAGGTCACCCGCAATACAGCGAAATTGCTTACCAGGCAGGGGTTTATCAAACCGACTGGAGCTGGACTCCCCTTGTGGCCGATTTTGATAACGATGGCTACCGCGATATGATGATCACTAACGGTTATCCACGGGATGTGACGGATCTTGACCACGCCCTGTACAGTAACGACCAGGGACGTACGGGCAAAGAAAATACTACCCTTGCCGCGGCAGATTCATTCCCGGTAGTAAAAACATCAAGCTATGCTTTCAGAAATGCAGGCGGGTATTTGTTTAAAGATCAGTCGAAAGACTGGGGTATTGTAAAACCTACCTTTTCAACCGGCGGTGTTTATGCCGATCTGGATAACGATGGCGACCTTGACCTCGTGATCAACAATATCGACGATGATGCCTTTGTTTATGAAAACACTGCCAACAGCAAAACGCAGGTAGCTAAGGATCACAACTATTTAACCGTTGCCTTACAGGGCGATAGTAAAAACATTGGCGGTATTGGCGCAACCATTCGGATCTATTACAAAGGTAATCAGCAGTTTTATGACCAGCAGCCCTGCCGGGGATATATGAGTACCGACGACGCCCGCGGACATTTTGGTATCGGCTCATCAACTACAGTTGATTCGTTACGGGTACGCTGGCCCGATGGCAAAACCCAGCTGCTTACCAACGTAAAAGCTAATCAAACACTCACATTGCAATACAAAAACGCCTCGGGTTATTTCCCGGCTGATGCATCAGGAAAAATCATTCCCGTATTTCAGGAAGCCAATAATTCAACAGGTATAAAATATGTTCACCAGGAAAAGGATGCTATTGATTATAACATACAGCCTACCCTGCCACACAAGCTGAGCCAGTACGGGCCGGCCATAGCCGTTGGCGATGTGGACGGCAATGGATACGACGATCTTTTTGTTGGAGGATCTGCCGGTAACAAAGGCGTATTTTTTATGCAGGATGCAAGCGGTCATTTTACTGCGGATAACAACCGCTTTGTAAATGAAGAAATCAAAGATGAAGAAGATATGGGCGCCCTGTTGTTTGATGCCAATGGCGATGGCTTTCCCGATCTTTATATTGCAAGCGGTAGTTACGAATTTCAAAAAGGCCATACCACTGCTCAGGATAGACTTTATATTAATGATAGAAAAGGCCATTTCACCCGTGACCTTGCTGCTGTACCTGTGGAATACGATAATGGCTCATGCGTACGCGCTGCCGATTTTGATGGAGATGGTGATCTTGATCTTTTTGTTGGTTCGAGATCGGTTTCGGGTGCTTACCCTTCATCACCGGTTAGCCATTTACTCAGGAACGATGGCGGTAAGTTTACTGATGTTACCAGCCAGCTTTGCCCCGATCTGACCCATGGCGGCATGATCACCGATGCCTTATGGTCGGATTTTGACAAGGACGGTAAAGTTGATTTGGTTGTAGTTGGCGAGTGGCTGCCAATTACCTTTTACAAAAACACAGGGCATGGTTTCAGCAAAATCAAATCCGGCATCGACGATCATGTGGGCTGGTGGAACAGCATTGTTGCCGGCGATTTTAACAATGACGGCAATATCGATTATGTAGCCGGTAACCTTGGTCAAAACTCCAACTACAAAGCATCATTTGAACAACCCATGACCATTATGGGTAAAGACCTGGACGGCAACGGCTCATTCGATGCCATGATATTTTGCTATATGAAGGACGAGGACGGCTCACAGAAACCTTTCCCGATGCATACACGCGATGACCTGATCAGCCAGGTGATCTCCATCCGCAAAAAATATCCAAGCTACCGTGGCTTCGGTCACGCTACCATGAACGACCTATGGGCTGAAAAAGACAAAGAAGGTGCTGTTATCCTTAAAGCTACCGACATGAACACCAGCCTTATCACCGGTAAAGGCACTGGTACTTTTAGTATCAGTGCACTACCGCAAGATGCACAGATAGCCCCTGTTTATGGTATGATAGCCAAAGACATTGACCGCGATGGCAACCTCGACCTGGTAATGGTTGGCAACGACTTCGGGATGGAACCGTTCACCGGCAGGCATGATGCCTTTATGGGTTTATACATGAAAGGCAATGGAAAAGGCGGCTTTGCTCCGCTATCAATAGCCAACAGCGGTATTTATGTTGCCGGCGATGGTAAAGCACTCGCAAATATCCAATCAGCCAAAGGAGACCTATTGGTAGCAACCCAAAATCAGGATAGTGTTAAAGTATTCCGCAATTCCGGCGCAGCTCCGGGCAAGCGCTATATCAAGCTTAAACCTGATGATTTTTACGCCGATATCACCCTTAAAAACGGCAGCAAAAAGCATGTTGAGTTTTATTACGGATCAACTTATTTATCGCAATCATCAAGGGTATTGGAGTTGGATGGAAATGCAGGTGATGTGACTATAACAAGTTATAATGGGAGGAAAAGGAAGGGATAAATATTGCTTTATAAGACTTACGAAGTTTTAAAAACTTCGTAAGTCTGGATTCTGCAACTTGTTTTATAGTATTTCCGCCGCCGCTCGGCTCCAGCCGAGTGGCAGCTATTTCCAGGCCTCTGGCCTGCTACTCCGGCTTCGGCGGCCAGAGG
>NZ_DASVOB010000853.1:0-12967 GCF_036383575.1 Mucilaginibacter sp. | reverse complement strand
CTTGTTGGTTGCGACGGAAGCCGTAGTACGGTACGCAAGGCTGGCGGTTTTGAATTTGCCGGCACCGAACCGGAATTTACCGGCTACTCTGTCCGGGCTGATATTGCAGATCCGGAGAAGCTTAAACCTGGCCGGAATGTTACATCAAGAGGTATGTATATGCAATCGCAACCGGGTTACCTGGCCATACAGGATTTTGATGGCGGGGCATTTCACGGCTCGGGCGAACCAATTACGCTTGAACATGTGCAGGAGGTGTTGCGCCGCATCTCGGATACCGACGTTACTATCAGTGCCCTGCATATCACAACCACCTGGACTGACCGGGCACGACAGGCCACAGCTTACCGCAACGGGCGGGTGCTTTTAGCTGGTGATGCCGCACATATTCATGCGCCGCTGGGAGGGCAGGGGCTTAACCTTGGACAGGGCGACGCCATGAACCTGGGTTGGAAGCTCGCCGCAACTATTCAAAACAAAGCGCCTGAAGGTTTGCTGGATAGTTATTATACCGAACGGTACCCAATTGGTGCACAGGTTTTAGATTGGTCGCGCGCGCAGGTTGCGATAATGAAATCCGACCCGGATGCCCGCGCGATGTATGAAATTGTTCGCGGCCTTATGAATACCCGCGATGGTGCAACCTATATTGCAGGAAGGGTATGGGGTGTTAATACCCATTATGATCTCGGCGGCAATCACCCTTTGGCAGGACGCAGCGTTCCCAATTTTGAGTTGGAAGATGGTTCAACGATTGGTGATTTAATGCATGATGGCCGGGGAATACTGCTTGACTTCGATACGAACGCCTCACTTCAAACTCTGGCTGCGGAATTGGGCAACCAGGTAAAGTATATTTCGGGCAGTGCGAAAGAGCAATTAGGCTTGAGCGCTGTGCTGGTTCGTCCTGACGGGATCATTGCCTGGGCTTCGGACAATACCCCGGACTTTAGTGAACTCCAAAAGGCTGCCGCCCGCTGGTTTGCAGGTAACTGAGATGGTAGCAATAAAAGCCGTTTTCTTGTTAAGAGCCGGCTTTTTGGTTTCTAAATGAAGGTTTGACCAATTTTAAAATCAAGTTTATAGTATTCAAATAAACTATAACATTTAAGTGTTCAACCCTGGTGAATGGGCTATGCGTTTTTTTAACAGGATGCTTATCAACGCCAAAACTGCCAGTATCACGATTGCCCAGTGAGCTTGTTCGGCCATCTTGTTTACAAACATCGAGACAAAATTAGGCGTTTGGGCGGCACGTTCCAGGATCCAGGCCATTGCTACTATGCCAGAGATGATGGCACCCCCAATCCTTACATATTTATACAGCGGTGTTTGGCTTAATAAAATCAACCAGGGGATAGTAATCAGCACAACAAAAAGCTGCATAAGCTCAATGCCCAGGTTGAAGCCTAAAATACTTAAGGCCATAGTTCCTGCACTTAATTTAAGGTTAGCTAATATAGATGCAAATGCCAGGCCGTGTATTAGGCCAAAGCCAGCCGCTACATACATTTCTTTCCCCGGAAAAATTGGCTTTATGGCATGAACTGCAGAAACTAAAATGGAAAAAGCAATCAATATTTCTACTGGTTGCGCGGGCAATCGTAACCAACCTAAAGCACCGATCAACAGGGTCATGGAATGGCCAATTGTAAACGAGGTGACAATTTTTAATAATCTCAGAATACTGTATTTCGTTCCTCCAAATTTTCCCCATTGCCTGCCATTTATTAAAAGTGTGGCAGGTAGCAAAAGCACAATTAAAAACAGCAAATGATCGGTTCCTTCTTTAATGTGCTGCATGCCTAAAGCAAGCATACTATTGAACCCTTTAAACCAGCTTCCCTGCTGCAAATTTATTTCCAGTGGATAGATCACATTATCTTTGGTATTCCGACTGATCACCATGGCATCGGCAGTAGGGCTTAAGTTCCCGGTTTCCCAATCGCTGCGGATGGAAACGAGGGCGGCATGATTAATCACCTGGTGTATGATCACATCATAATCAAGCATAAATTTTCGAGTACTTTCGCCTGGTTGCGGTATAATAGCCACATTGGCAATTACTTCCCAATAATCCATACCATTTTCAATGTATTTCCCTTTATCCATCCTTAATGCTTCTATTTTAACTTCCCAGGGGGCGCTTTTTTTCAGGTAGGCATGCATATGCGCCCTGAGGTATTCTTTTAACTGCGGCTCAAATCTTTTAATAAGTGTTTCCGGATTTTTTGAAATATCGTTGCCAAAGGCAAGCTCCAGTTCTGATAGCGGCATTTGCAGTTCCAGCGCGATCCTGTTCGGGCTTGCATCTAAAAAAACAAGTGTATTGGGTGTTTGATGTGCAGCGGCAATGGTTGGCCTTAATGCCATCACAACAAAAATAGCGGCAATGATAAACAGTCGCCGGCTGTTTATCCGGCGACTGTTTATTGAAAAAATGTGATACATCATTTCTGTTGATTTGTTATAAGCCTATGTAATCACGGGTATGATCTCTCATTACGGTGTGATAGTGTATTTGATTACTAATAACCACGCCGGTTTGGCATATAAACTCTATCCAAACACTTGGCCCGTCTATCCTTACATAGTCTGTATTAGTAGTTAAAAATGAACTTGCAGAACCCGCAACACCTGAGGTATTGCTTGCATAACAGACATAAGTATTAGCTAATTCATTTTGATAAATTGTGGTAAACGCTGCTGCCGAAGTAGCGTCAAGATCATTGATCCATGGCATCATTGCCGCTAAAACTTTGGCCTGAGCTGCTGTACTCAAGGTGCTTACCTGAACACCTTGTTTTGTAGTAGGCATTGTATTGGTGGTAGATCCAGGAACCATCAGACAGTCTGAAAAAGTACCTGATATTTTTGCCGAAGCTAATTCTGTACTTGTGAAAGACCCCAGCATATTTTGCATTGCAGTATGCTCAGATTCAATTGGTCCTGTATAGGTTACGCCTCCCGTAGTAAATGATCCTTTTGGCTCAACACCCTGGTGTAACGGTGTGATACTGGTAACAACTCCTGCATCGTAAGTGATATTTTGCGCGTAGTGGTGGCCACCAAATTGCAACATCCATTTACCGGTGGTAGTAGGTGTTCCTAAAAATGCAATTATATAGTTGCCAGATGAATAGCCTGAGGCCATTGTTCCCAGGTAGTCGTCTGCCGCCATGATCTGGGTAAATTCATCATAGCCTTCTCCGGTGGTAGTACCCATGGCTGCTGCTGCCACGGCTTTTGCAGCTGCTAATTGCGTGCTGGTCAGACTGCTGAAAGCCAAACCGTTTCTGCAGGAAAGGCCGCATGGGAGATTTGACCATCTTAAAGCATTGGTTTTATTTAAGGCTAAAACCACAGAGGCTTGCTGGCTGGTACTTAGCGTTGCTAAAAACGCGTTGGCTAAACAGACTACTTTTGATGCAATAGTTGTTGAAGTAGAGCAGCCCGTTGAGGTGTTTGCAGCATCTACTGTAACTGTGAAACTGCATGTTTGTCCGCCGAAGGTAATGGAAAACGAGGCGGTACCTGTTGACGTTGGCGTACCTGCAATGGAGTAAGTGATGTTACCCGCGCCGCTGGCCAATGTACCCGCCGCCAGGGTTGCCGTTAACCCGGTAACCCCTGTAGATGAGATAGCGGTACCCGCGGTATACGTAGCGCCATTGCCGCCTGTATACGGGATTGTTGCGCTGCCGCTGAAAACTGTATTAACGGTTGCAGTTGATGACACTACTGCCGAACCACAGGTTAAAGCCGAAACCGAAGCAGTGGTGGTAGTTGTCGTTGTTGTGGTGGTAGTTGTTTTTTCACTGCTCTTTTTACAAGCTACCAAAATGCAGACCGTTATCAGTAAGCCTGCACCGGATAAGAGTATTAACTTTTTCATGATCTAAGGTGTTTTATTATGTGTTTTTTTTCCTTGATCGAAAGTATCTTCAATTTTTCCGGGCAATAAATATTATCGATAAACGGGGCTTATATGATGGTGAACGGAGAGTAATGGATAGCGTTTTATAAGGAATGCAGTATAAAACCTTACATAAATACGGGCTTGTTGCTAAGAAATATTGAAAAGCCGGGTTAATGTCGGCAATAAATACAGCTCCGTTTATTGTATCTTGACACTGTTAATTTTAACATTGCTCCAGAATTTTACATGACCATGCAACAACCAGACTTAGGCAAAAAGATTGCGAAACTTAGAAAAGCCAGGGGACTAACACAGGAAGAACTTGTAGAAAAATGTAACCTAAACGTGCGTACACTTCAAAGAATAGAAGCAGGAGAAGTAACACCGAGAAGTTATACTATAAAACTGATCTTCACCGCCCTTGATCACGAGGTTTACAATTCGCCATCCGGTGCGGCCAATTGGTTAAGTAATTCAACGGATATGATTCGCGATATTATCCGTAAAGTTTATAGTTACATACTCGATCTGTTTAACCTTAAAACAAATGCAATGAAAAAATTAACAATTCTATCCATCTTCTTTTTAACCTTTTGCGCACTGATCTTTTCAGCGTGCCTAAGTTCCAGGAAAGTAATTAACGACCAAAAAGCTTTGCTTGGCACCTGGCAAATAATGAGTAATGGCGCACCTGATACCACTTATGGCGGCCAGCCCGGACAGATCAGGTATCAGACAATTACCAGTAACAGATTTATGGTTACTGATATACAGTATTCCAAAAAGCAAATTTACGCCGCATTTTCAGGGTCATATACTTTAGATACCCAAAATAAAACTTACTCAGTATTGATTGAAGCTATTGGGGGGCCGGGATATGCCCAATACATGGACGGGAAAATAGGGACATTTAATTACCGGCTTAAAGATTCGTTGTTATACCTGAAAGGGAACGGTTATGATGAGGTTTGGAAAAGGGTGAAATAAAAACAGATAGCGTTACTGAACACTTAAATTGAGTTTTTCGATATATCATCAATTATCGTAAAATCACGATATATCAAAAGCTTAAAATTATCTCGTTATTACAAATATTTGACTGTTAATTTCTTAACAAATGGCATGTGTTTGGTGTTATCTGTTTACGAAACTCAAAACATCGCTAACGCTAAACAAATAAACATGTCAAAAAAAGTAGCCGAGCAGCTTGTAGAAATGCTGATACAAGCCGGCATAAAACGCATTTACGCCATTACCGGCGACAGCCTGAACGAACTTAATGACGCCGTACGCAAAACCCCCGAATTAAAATGGATCCATGTACGTAATGAAGAAGCCGGTGCATTTGCAGCCTCGGCCGATGCACAACTGAGCGGACTTGCTTGTTGTGCGGGCAGTAGTGGCCCGGGGCACGTGCATTTGGTAAACGGGCTTTATGATGCCCACCGTTCGGGAGCGCCTGTTTTGGCTATAGCATCTACCTGCGCCACAAAAGAGTTCGGTAGTAATTATTTCCAGGAAACCAATGTTATCAAGCTTTTTGATGATTGCAGTTATTACAACCAGGTGGCTGCGAATAACAAACAGGTGCCGCGTATGACGCAGGCCGCTATTCAAACCGCTATTCAGCGCAAGGGTGTTGGTGTGTTGGGTTTTCCGGGGGATGTGGCAGGGGAGGATGCTGTAGAAATTGACTCGTCGGTAAATAACTTTTTTTGCAAAGCCAATATCACCCCGGTATGGGAAGAATTAGTGAAACTGGCCGATCTGATCAATCGCCACCCTAAAGTTTGCATTTTTGGAGGTATTGGTTGTGCCGACGCCCACGATGAAGTGGTTGAGCTGGCAGCATTGATCAAAGCACCGGTTGGTTATTCGTTTAGGGGTAAAATGTTTTTAGAGCATGATAATCCTTATGAGGTTGGCATGACCGGCCTGCTTGGCTTACCTGCCGCTTATCATAGTATGCATGAAAGTGACCTGGTTATTTTGTTGGGTACCGATTTTCCTTATACCCCGTTTTATCCGCAGGATAAGAAGATAGTGCAGATTGATATCAAGCCTGAAAATCTTGGTCGGCGGGCTAAATTAACGATGGGGCTTTATGGCGATATCAAATCTACCATTAAAGCGTTGATCCCATTGATCAAGGAAAAAGACGACCGCAGCTTTTTAGATGCACAACTTCATGTTCACGCTAAAGTAAAAGAACAGCAACAGGCCTACATTCAGGATTATGGTAAACATGATGCCATTCACCCAGAGGCTTTGGCTGCCATTGTAAATGAAAATGCATCTGCCGATGCCATTTTTACCTGCGATACGGGGATGTGTAACGTTTGGAGTGCCAGGCATATCAGTGCCAATGGCCGACGTTCAATGATAGGCTCATTTGTGCATGGATCGATGGCCAATGCCATGCCGCATGCTATAGGCGCCGCTTTGGCTTGTCCCGAAAGACAGGTAGTGGCCATGTGCGGCGATGGGGGAATCTCCATGTTGCTGGGTGATCTGGCTACCATCAAGCAATATAACCTGCCTATCAAGATCATTGTATTTAATAACCGGGCCCTCGGCATGGTAAAGCTGGAAATGGAAGTAATGGGCCTGCCTGATTTTGAAGTTGACATGCACAACCCTGATTTTACCATGGTTGCCGAGTCAATGGGGATCAAGGGGATTACCATCAATGATCCGCAGGACCTTGAACTGGGTATTGCTGAGGCATTTGCTCATACCGGCCCTGTTTTAGTGAATGTTTATACCGATGGAACAGCCCTTGCTATGCCGCCGCATATCGAACTAAAAATGGTTAAAGGTATGGCCGTTTCCATGACCAAAATGATGCTTGGCGGTAAGTTTGATGAAGTTTTGGCTACTGTGAAAGGCAACTATAAGCATCTGCCGGAAATATTCGATTGATACACGAATGCTTTAATAGTGTACAATTGAATCGACTTACACGAATTAATTTCCCAATCAAATTCGTGTAATTCGATTTAATTAGAAGAATTAGTGTAAAACTTTACAATTTTAGATGCGCAATAATATTATTATCCCTGATCTGTATAAAGTTGATATGCTCATCCTGTGGATCGTAATCGATACTTAATACCAGATCACCTATCTTGTAATGGTCGATCAGGAAAGGTTTATCCAATACCGGTGAATCGCCGTGTTTAGTTTGGGTAGGTTCGCCTGCTTTTTTGAGAACTTCGTTCCGGGTATCGGTAAATAAAATCTCAAATGGAAGAACATATTGGATATCCGGGTTAGGATAAATATTCATGTGGGAGAATATCGGCCGGCCCGGTTCTAAAACTATGAGCTCATCTTCATCAATAACCGCATCATCGTTGGTGAACCCTAAATCAATATGCAATAATTCAGATCGCATATAATCGCTTTTCAAAATATTGTAAGAGCTGAGATCGGTAAATCTATCTGCTAAAAAAGCCTGGAAATTATCATCATATAGATAAGAGCCGAATTGATCTGTAAAATGGAGGTAGTTGAACATGTCGAAATTTTTAATGAAGAGTTTTTCTTACTGTTCGGTTTTTTGAGGCTTTTACAACCTGGTATATCATCCCTAAAACTAAGCCTGTAAGGCCACCAAGGTAGCCAAAGTTGTGCATTGAGCCAACGGCTATGAAGCTCTTTTTGTTAATAAGTGTCTTTGGTAAATACCAGTTGACCTGGGTACCCGAAAGATAAAACCAGCCATAAGCCAAGCCGATAAGCCCGCTGATTGCAGTTGCAATTAAAGTGATAAATACGGCGTAGCTAATTGTTTTGAACATTAGCTTATGATCTTTTTGTATCAAACCCATCAATCCGTTACCTATACCAATAATCAATCCTACCCACCAGGTGGCTAAAAAACCTACTATTGCTACATACAACCTTGGGTTAGGTAAAATGGTTTCGTAGCCTGGCTCAATAAAACCAAATTGGTAAAACTTAAATTTTGTAAAATACTCATGGCTGATTGTGTACGTAAACTGGTCGTGAATAATGCCGTAGCAACCGGCAATGATAGGAGTAACAGCTAAAGTAAGTAAAAGGATAAGTAGTTTTTTCAATTTTATTGATTGATAAGGTTTGCCAGATAAAACTACAATAAATCAAAATAAAGCTAAACTATGTTTTTTACTTTCGCTGTATGTTTACAAGGTTTGCCGGTTTATTTTTCAGAGAAGAAGAGCCAAATCTATTGGTAATCACTTCTCATTCTTCAGAACAGAGTTTTGAAATAAGATTGCGATTGAATGTTGATAATATAGTGTTTCATGATATGAAAAAAAACAAGACAATCCCGGTAAATAAAGGTTGTCAGGTATTTATAACATCAAGTCAGGGAATAACTCGGGGACAAAACCCAATCACATCGTCAGAAATCTATATTAAGAATGGCGACGAACTTCATTTGCTATGCAGTTTCGTGGTGTTTGAAGAGTTAAACGATCTTCGCAAAACGGGTTGCTACAAATTAGCAGAGCATATTGCAAACATCCTTAAAAATAAATATGGTGTTGAATGGGAATACAAAATTTGTATAGATACTCCTGAAAAGCAAAAAGAATTCAATTTGGGGATCTTATTAATGATATTGATTTGGATAATAACCTTCAGTGCAATTTATTTGCAGGCAAAACATAGTTAGCATTATTGCCCGCCTATATAATTTTAACGTATTTGTTTAGCATTTCTGTAATCATCCTCCCCTAAATTTCCATACTTTTAAACCCGCAATGGAAGCAAAAAATAACAAGAAAACCATTTGGGCCTGGTGCATGTTCGATTGGGCCAATCAATCATATAATATGGTAATTACCTCAACCATATTTCCCGCGTATTTTGTTTACGTAACTACCAATAATCCTCAAAAGACCGATATCGTCAGCTTTTTCGGTCATAAGTATGTTAACACGGTGCTTTCAAACTACATACTCGGTCTTTCATACCTGATTGTAGCGGTGCTGCTGCCTATACTTACTTCCATAGCCGATTACCGGGGAAATAAACGTCTGTACCTACAGTTATTTACATGGCTTGGAAGTTTGGCTTGCGCCGGTCTGTATTTTTTCAGGCAGGAAAGCCCGCTCGAAATACCGATGATCTGTTTTGGTTTGGCCTCTATAGGTTATTGCGGAGGGTTTGTGTTTTACAATTCGTACCTGCCGCAAATCGCCACTGTTGATCAGCAGGACGCCGTGAGCGCCAAAGGATTTATCTACGGTTACGTAGGCAGTATTGTGGTACAGTTAATTTGCTTTTTAGTAGTGTTAAAACCCGAATACTTTGGTATTAAGGAAGTCAATTATCTGCCTGCGAGGATCTCTTTTCTGATCGTGTTTTTCTGGTGGATAGGGTTTAGCTTTATTGCTTTCCGTATTTTACCTAAGGGCACGCCAAATGCGGGCTCTCATAATTATAATGTGTTAACGGGTGGTTTTAAGGAACTGGCAAAGGTATTTGGCAAAATCAAAAAGATGCCCTTGTTAAAACGCTTTCTTTCTGCTTTCTTTTTCTATTCGGTAGGGGTGCAAACCATTATGCTGGTAGCCGCCAACTTTGCCGCGAAAGAGCTTCATATGCCCGATGACGATCTGATCACCATTATCCTGATAATACAGGTTGTTGCCGTATTAGGCGCGGTGATAGCATCCAAAGCATCAGCAAAATACGGCAACACCAAAGCGCTGGTTGGCCTGGTGGCGGTTTGGACTATGGTTTGCTGCAGTGTATATTTTGTAACCAATGAATGGCAATTTGCGATAGCTGCGGTTGTTGTTGGTGTTGTAATGGGAGGGGTGCAATCATTATCACGTTCAACTTATTCCAAATACCTGCCCGAAAATATTCCCGATACTGCATCGTACTTTAGCTTTTACGATGTTACCGAAAAACTATCCATAGTAGTTGGTTTGTTTTGCTTCGGCTTTGTTGAATCTATGACCCATGAAATGCGTGATTCGGCCCTGGCGTTAGATTGTTTTTTTGCGGTAGGCTTGATTTTGCTGATCGTTTTATTGGTTGCAGAAAATAAAGTTGTAAAACAGCCTGCTACCGTTTCGGCATAAACAATTTAGCTGTAAACTTGTACTAACAAATAAATAGTATAAGCCATGATACACACAGTAAACCACGATGTAACCGGCGACAACGGCGTGCATAGAAATATCATCATTGAACCGGTGCTGCATCAATCAGTAAATCATGAATTAAACGCCACCGGTTTGTATAAACTTTATAATGGAAATGCCGATGGTGAAGCCATCCTTTTTGAGATCCAGGAAATAGCACCTGAAATTGGCGAAAGCAAACCCCTGCTTGATGACAAAAAGAACCCGGACTATTTAGGACAGATCTTGTTTGATACTGATTCAAAATGGCATTATTCGGAAGGGCAGCTTTCACATTATGAACAGCAACAGGTGGTAGATTTTATCCAAAATACAAAATAGTTAATTTTTCTTTTTTCCTGTTGACATAGGGCTGTCACCACCGACAGGTTACTTTGTATTGTAATCAAAAACAAAACCACCAATACAATGGAAACTAACGCAATTCAACAACCAACAGAAACTGCAGCAGCATCTGTTTATACACCCGATCAATTTTTACAAAGCTGGCTTGGCCAGCGCCGTGTTACACGCCGGCTTATTGAAGCATTTCCGCAGGAAGCACTGTTTAACTATTCAATAGGAGGAATGCGCCCTTTTTCTGAAATGGTGAAAGAGATCATCAGCATGAGCAGCCCCGGCGTTAAAGGACTTGTAAGCAACGATTGGACGCCAATAGCAGGCCTTGACCATCATACCGGAAAAATCGAAGCGCACTCCAAAAATGACCTGTTAAGGTTATGGGACAATGCAACTGAAGATATTACAACTTATTGGGCACAGATCCCGGTTGAACGTTTTCAGGAAACAGTTTTAGCTTTCGGTCAATACGAAGGGGTTGCAAACAGTATTATTCAGTACATTATCGATAACGAAATACATCATCGTGGCCAGGCTTATGTTTATCTTCGTTCTTTGGGAATTGAGCCGCCGGCATTTTATGACAGAAGTTAAATCTACCTATAAAAACAACCAAAGGCTTTCCGAAAAGGGAAGCCTTTTTTATGAGGACTCAGGGCTATTGGCGCTATTTTGATATCTTTAGCAAGGTTCTCATATCTAAATTTTCATAATGGCTATCATCCGCTCTTTCGCTCTTTTTTTATTGGCAGGTTTATTTGAAATAGGTGGCGGTTATCTTGTTTGGCTATGGTTAAAAGAAGGTAAGCCGCTTTGGTTTGGAATAGCGGGCGGCGTGATCCTTGCGTTTTATGGCATTGTAGCAACCTGGCAAACAGCTAATTTCGGGAGGGTGTACGCTGCTTATGGCGGTATTTTTATTGTAATGGCATTGATCTGGGCGTGGAAAATTGATGGCTTTAAGCCCGACCGTTATGATATTATAGGTGCTTTGATTGCACTGATAGGTGCTTTGATTGCACTGATAGGTGCTTGTGTTATTGTTTATGCGCCCCGGGGACATTGATTACCAAATCATAATAGAGCAGCCTTGCTGTGCCGGAAATCATGTTTTAAAAAGTTCAGTTTGTTTGGTCAAATCTCGTAACGAGAAATTTTCGCACAAATACTTTCAAACTGTCTGCAATTGATCGAATTTAAATCTTGTAAAAATTTTCCATCTGTCGTTTTTTTAATTTACTTGTTTACAGACATTTTTTGGAGTTTCTAAAATTTGCATACATTTAGTGAGCAAATGGAAAACAAAAACAACAAAAAAACCATAAGGGCCTGGGCTTTCTTTGATTGGGCCAACTCTGCGTACAACCTCGTTATCACATCAACTATTTTTCCGGCTTACTATGTAGCCATCACTACCAATCATGCCAATGGCGATAGGGTTAACTTCTTTGGAAAAAGCTTTGTAAATACGGCACTTTCAGATTATGCTTTATCAGCCGCTTACCTCGTCATGGTATTGCTGTTGCCTATACTGTCATCCATAGCCGATTATAAGGGTAATAAAAAGATCTTTATGTTGTTCTTTACGCTGCTTGGCTCAGCCGCATGTTGCGCGTTGTTCAATTTTGATAAAGATCACCTGGAGATGGGGATCATCTGCTTTGCGCTGGCGGCTATTGGCTATAGCGGAGGCTTTGTATTTTACAATTCATACCTGCCCGAAATTGCTACGGTTGATATGCAGGATAATGTAAGCGCCAAAGGTTTTACCTATGGCTATATAGGCAGTGTGCTGTTGCAGCTTATTTGCTTTTTATTTGTACTGAAAGGTGAATGGTTCGGTATTGTTGACAAAACCTTTGCCCCGCGATTGTCGTTTTTGTTGGTCGGCCTGTGGTGGATAGGTTTTGCCATGATCCCTTTTAGTGTTTTGCCTAAGGGCAGCCCAAACGCTGTAAGCCATAGCCATAACATCATAAAAGGTGGTTTTATTGAGCTGGGGCATGTTTGGAAAAAAGTTAAGGAAATGCCGTTGTTAAAAAGGTTTTTGCCGTCGTTCTTTTTCTATTCGATGGGTGTACAGACCATCATGCTGGTGGCAACCGGTTTTGCTGCAAAAGAGCTGAAAATGGAAACTCCGCAGTTGATCACTATTATTTTGATAATACAACTGGTGGCTATTTTGGGTGCAACTTTGATGTCGCGCCTGTCAGGTAAATACGGTAACGTACGGGTTTTAATAGGGGTGGTGATCCTCTGGATTGCCGTTTGTATTGCTGCCTACTTTACCTATACGCAAACGCAGTTTTATATTATAGCGGTAGTCGTAGGTTTAGTAATGGGCGGCATTCAGTCCATGTCGCGCTCAACCTACTCCAAATATCTGCCCGAAAATATTCCTGATACGGCTTCTTTCTTTAGCTTTTATGATGTTACCGAAAAACTGGCCATAGTAGGCGGGGTGTTTAGCTTTGGTTTTTTTGAAGAACTAACCGGAAGTCCGCGAAATTCGGTTTTAGTATTGGGCGTATTCTTCATTGTCGGTTTGATTTTATTGTTT
>NZ_DASVOB010000852.1:0-7810 GCF_036383575.1 Mucilaginibacter sp. | reverse complement strand
AGCATAGTGTATTATGTGCGATACCTGCTATCCAAATAATGGATATTTACTACCTATGGCACTAACTAATTAAAATACATATAATCTGCTTAAAGAGCTTGAGAAATTGCACCTGATCAAAGTTCTTAAAAACACATCTTCTCCAAAATAAAGCTATCAGAAAAGGTTGCAGACAAGCTACCAACTGCTGATGTCGAAAAACTCCAGGAACACATTAAGCAAAGCCATAAGGAATGGGGTATTTGATCGAAGAAATTACAGATCTTTTATCCGGCTGATCAACTCACTGTCACTGATGTTATCCAAATCTGATTTATCATAAATTGACAGCAAATACACCCTTTCGTTAATAACATGTACGTAGGTAATTATCCTTGCACCACCTGATTTTCCTTTATTTATTTTTCGAGGTGATAGCTAAACGAATCTTATAGCAATTATTCCCTAAAGAAGTTCCGGCTTTTGGATCTTTAGTTAAATCAACAATTAAAACCTTCAGATCTTCCTTTAAGGAAATGTGTTTTTTAGCGAGTTTTTTTAAATTCACGGACAAATGCCGGGGTTGGCACGATCTTAAAGCTCATCCAGTAGTTCTTCTATAGTTTTTGTTTCAACCTTACCCTGTTGATGCAGTTTGACAAAATTTACAGACTCCTCCAGGTCATCCAATACCTGTTTTTTCTTTGTTGCAGCTTTTGTCTTTTTATCCTCTTTTATAGAAATAACCTTCCCTCCTAACTGCTCCACCAGTTCGGCCAGCGTTTTTCCTGCCTTTTCGGATATTTCAATTGTAAGCGTTGTCATTTAACAAATTTAAATATTTATAATAACAATTAAACAACTATAGTTTAAGATCTTCCGCGTTAGGGATAGGAGCGGAAAGCCCGGAGCGTACAATGGCCCTGCGCGTTGGCAAAGCGAGGGCTTGTAGCGGATAGCCTGGGCCGTAGGCAACGTCCATATCATCATCTTGTAATAACAACCAACACTATAAAATGGCGTATTTTACGTCATTCGCTTAACTAATAATATATATGTACTTAAATTAGCCCTTTCCTCTGCCCCAATTATTCCTTATACTTATGCCGGATAAAAACAGGTATGATCTATTTAGAACCACAGGGCGGACTGGCCAACAGGCTACGGGTTATTGCTAACGGCATCTGGCTTAAACGCAAGCTCAACACCCAACTGTATGTGATCTGGAATGGATCGCACGAGCTTAACTGCCCCTACCACCTGTTGCTTGAGCCAATTACCGATTTTACCGTCATCCCCAAAAAGCGGGTATTTGATTTTGTGACACGTACCGTTCAGCCCGATAGCAAAAGCCGGTTTAAGGCCAAACTTAAAAACCTGCTCGCCCGGGTTGATATCTGCATTACAGACGAGGACCATCAACTTATAAATGTTTATGAAACCGTACAGCATCATAAACGCATCTACATAAAAACCTGCCAGCGCTTTACCGATAGTATTGATGAGTTCAAACTTTTTAAACCCATCCCTTCCCTCAACCTTAAAATTAATGAACTATTAGGTTTGCTTGGCCCAAGGGGTGTTGGCGTACAGGTTAGGCGTACGGATAACGCAATGTCGATTGCAAACAGTCCGCTGGAGTTGTTTACCACGAGAATGAAAGAACTTGTTGCGACTAAAGACAATACCCGCTTTTTCCTCGCAACAGACGACGTTAATGTTGAACTTGAACTGAAACTGGTATTTGGCGACAGGATCATCAGCCCGCCGAAAGACCTAAGCCGACAAACCATTGCCGGCATCCAGGCAGCCGTGGTTGACCTTTTCGTGCTTGCCGGCACAGGGCGGATCCTGGGATCGTACTGGAGTTCATTTTCGGAAGTGGCAGCATGGGTGGGCGATATCCCGTTAGAGGTGATTAAAAAAGATTAATAAACTCAGCATTTGTCTGCACCGCTTATCTTTGCCTCATGAAACCTTATTACTTTACTTTAGCCATAGTGCTCATTGGGCACTTTGCGTATGCCGGAACAAGCATGCATAGGGATACCACTATAAAACCACCAGTAGTTAAAGAAACGAAAGGGGGCCAGGAAACCTTTATCGCCATCGAACAAGTCCCCGAATTTCCGGGAGGCCTGCCTGCTTTGGGCAGCTATATAAGTCACAGCTTAAAATACCCGGAAGTAGCCCGCCTGATTGGCATTAACGGCAGGGTCATGGTAACGTTTACAGTTGACACTACCGGGCGCGTAACTAACGTTACCCCTATTAATTGCATAGGTGCAGGCTGTGAGGCTGAAGCTGCCAGGGTGTTGGAGAACAGCCCGCTATGGAAACCCGGCATACAAAAAGGCCGACCAGTTAACGTTAAATATGCCGTACCAATTACATTTAGCAGTCCGGGAGGTAAAGTACAGTTCAAAGATCTGAAAAAATCCAGCTATGGTTTCGTGTTTGAAATAAAGAGCAAGCGTTATACCTTAACAGAAGCAAAGGAATTACTGGGCGACAGCTTTAAAAGCGAAGATGTACAAATTGCCGAACCGTTTTACAACGCCGATAATAACGACAAATTTGATATACCAGGAAAAACGGGAATTTACCTGATCCTGATGAAGGACAAGTAAAAGTCGTACTTAATTATAAACCGGCTCCGTCACTGAAGAGTTGTGTACCTCTGGCACACTAAGAAATTCATTCATTTCATTTCTACAAACCTTTTGCACCTCTGGTGCAACCTGTTAATCCCTTAACTTAATGACATTAGCATACCGGCTTCGCATAACCAAACAGCTATCCCTTCAATTAGTAACCACCGAACTTGTGGGTACCTCATCGGCATGCGAAAAGGAACGCGTAAAGCCCGACTTGTAATAGGCCAGCTTTTCGGTATGGTTTTGTGCTTTTAAACTTTGGTACATGCCCAGCATTGACCAGCCATTGCCCGGGTTCCGCTCCAGGTCCTCACGATAAATGGCTTCGGCCTGCGGGTTATAATCCGTTTTAAGCAGGTAAGCGCCCAGGAACTGCCGCGCAGGGATAGGCCACTCGGCAGGCTCAGCGTAGATCATATTATCCTCCACTGCTACCGCTTTTTTAAAGGCAGCCATACCTTCATCAAACTTATTCTTCCCCAGCAAAATAGCGCCGTCTAATATATTTTCGGCAATGGTTGCACCGTCAAGTGCAGTGTTAAACGGAATGTGCCGCTTTTTCAAAGCCGGGTCATCAAGTCCGGTGCGCAGCAATGCGAGCTGAGCTTCGGCCGAATCCTGCTTGCCGGTGTACAGGAGCGCCAATCCGCGGGCAAAATGGTGCAGGATCTGCGCGTACGCCCATTTCGGGTTGGGGCCAACGCTGTCTTTCAGCAGCTCGTGCCATTTGCCAAGGCGCACCATGGTAAGTACCGGCATCATGTACAGGTATTGCGAATAAGTATCACCGGCCGAAGGTTTTACAGCATTACGGCAGCGCTGTGCCGATTCCATCCCCCTTTTATACATGGCACCGTTAAAAGCACAAAGTGTTTCTACAGCATAAAAGTGAGAGTTGATCTTAGTAAGATTGATGTTTTTTACCAGGTCGGCATAAGCAACGATACATTTGGCCGCCTTTTCATTGGCGTCAACACCCTGGAAATACAGACCATTGCGCTGGTAAACATGGCTCGACATATGCACCATATGCCCGATACCGGGGAACAGCTTTTTTAAAGCCCCGGCATTAGCCAGCGCAACACCGGGATTACGCGAAGCCTCGGTTAAGTGAATATAATAATGCAGCGCAGCCGGGTGCTCCGGGTTTGTATTTAAAACACCTTTACAAATTGCAACCAACTCGGCAGTCCATGGTTTGTCGGTACCATCGGGTGCCCAAAAATCCCAGGGGTGAATAAGCATCACCGCATCAATGTACAGCATTTTAAGGTCGGCATCCGCCGGGTAGGATTGCATCAGTTTCTTCATGCCCTGAGCATAAGCGTCGTCGTCACTTGCATGGGTGCCACCCTGCGGATAACGGAGGTTCATCACTGCTATCAGCTCCTTTTCCTTTTCGGGAGCATTCCCGACAGCGGCATTCATTTGTTTTAAAACGGCAGGTAAACCGGCAGGCGCAACATAAGGTCCGCCGGCATTATAGTAGGGACCAAGGCTTAAAGCCTGCCCCCAATACGTCATGGCAGCTGAAGGATCAAAACGCGACGCCTCTTTGAATGATGCAAATGCCTCCTTCATGTGGTAGCTATAATACATGGTTAGCCCTTGATTAAAGTAAAACCGGGCACTGTCATTACGTGCAGCTATGGCATAGCTGTAATGTCCCCAGCCGGGTAAGCGCGGTATAAACTTGCCGTTCGCCGCCGTATCCACCTCATCCGCTGCACCCGATGAGCACATTACCGGGATCGCCGGTTTTAACTTACCCCGAACCACCGACTTTTTACCCTGGAACGCGAACAAACACGTCGCGAACAACACTACAGGAAACACAAATAACAGCGATACCTTTTTCATCTTACGATCTTTAATAAACAGGAAACCGGGTGTATAATTGACTGGTTATGAAAACTTACACTAATATAAGGTATTATGGGCGGGAATGAATGGGGAATACCTATGAAATAGGCATCCAAAATGGTAAATATTATTCATTAGATTTAGCCCCACCAATAATTATATGTTGACCTTTAAAACAGATCAGGCTTTAGGTGAGTTTATAAAAAACTCAAAAAAAAAGAATAGTAAAAAATGCCCTTTTTGCGGTTGCTGTATTTATAGCTTATTCATTTATCCTATTTAAAAAATAAGGCAGTGTTTTAGATAACACTTATATCCTTTCTGAAGTACTGTTGCTCGTTGTATTGGGGGGCGTTAACATTAGCCAGATCATATCGTTAAGCAAGACGATAAATAATACGGCAGAGGAAATTAGCTTTGCTGATAATCTGATTATAATTAAAACCTATCCTTTCAATTTCTTTTCCATTACAAATAAAAAAGCACAGACGCTAACAACTAATACTAATAAAGTATTTGTCAAAAAAGCGCCTTATCCCATTCCTGGTGGATCTAAAGAAAGCGTTTTGGTATTTGCCGCTAATAATCTCAATATGTTTATAATGCTAAATAATTTGCCATCTGATTTCACAAGCATTTTTCTCGAACAAAAAAAAGCATCGGAGATATTGAATTG
Organism: Mucilaginibacter sp.; assembly: GCF_036383575.1. GTDB lineage: Bacteria > Bacteroidota > Bacteroidia > Sphingobacteriales > Sphingobacteriaceae > Mucilaginibacter. The sequence goes on along the minus strand of NZ_DASVOB010000852.1, from coordinate 2,635 downwards.
ATAACAAACCCGTCACCTGCTGACGGTGCCAATATTCCTTCCACTGGTCGAAGTTTAGCGGCAGCGTAACTTCGACCTAAAATAGTTTAAGCTTTCATCTTACCTTTCTTAGTTGTTTAGGTTAACCCACAAAACAATTTTGTGGGTTAACCAGCAAGCCGTTTTGTTTTGCCCCCCTGGAACAAAGGGTATTGCTATACCTTTTTATGCTACAAACCTTTTACATCTCTGGTGCACCTACCCTTAAGCATATCTTAATTAATACCTGTTTATGTTATAAAACCTTGCCAGCCCCAGCGGGGCCACATGTTTATAGCCTTAAAAGAGCACATTTTGGGGCTCCGTAGGTGCCTCCTATCGAAATTTCAGGTTAGTGGATTTTGTCGGTTAAGTTAAACTCAGTTGACACACGGGTGTCGTATAGAGGCAACCCTGCACAGAGATGCTTACCAACTACCAAAAGATCAGCCTTAGGAGTGCAACAATAATCAAATAAGCCCCCTCTACACACCGGCAAAAATGATGCAATAAAAAAATTCTGAAAAAAAATTGCGTAACTCAAAAGTTACTTATAACTTTATGTAACTTACAAGTTACTCATTTTAACAATACCTATTAAACATGTATTGAATTTTCACAGAACTGCTAATGAACTACTTTGGCTCAACGCGGGCCGGACAGTCAAACTGAAAAACTTATTAATTAATGAATTATTCAATTAAAAAATCAAAAAAATGACAACAACAGATTTCACAACCACCTTATTAGTAAATCAAAGCCCGGAAAAAGTTTTTGATACACTGAAAAATGTCCGTGGATGGTGGTTCGGATTACATTCAGAAAGCTTTGAGGGCGAGTCGGATAAACTTGGTGACGAGTTTTCGTTTTTTGCCGGAGACGGGGTGCATTACTCAAAACAAAAACTTGTTGAATTGGTTCCAGCCAAAAAAATAGCCTGGCTGGTTACAGATAGCAAGCTCACCTTTGCGCAAAACCAAACAGAATGGACCGGAACTAAACTTTGTTTTGAAATTTTGGCCGAGGGCGATGCAACAAAAATTGTATTCACGCATGTTGGCCTGGTTCCGGAATTTGAATGTTATGATTCTTGCGCACCAGCCTGGACACAATATATCCAAGAGCAATTATTAAACTGTATAAACGCTGCCCCGGTAATTAAAACAGTACCAGCCAGCGCGTAATCAGATGCTAATCGGCTAAAGCTATCCTTAGAAGCTGTTTAAAAACGAATGGAAAGTTTTTTGTAGAGACGCATCACATGCGTCTGCCAGTGGAAAAGCCAATTTAAAAGGCTTCTAATTCCGTTGGAAATTGCAAGCGGGAGACGCATGTAATGCGTCTCTACATTTAAAAACGATCAAATTTAAAACAGCTTCTTAGAGGCAAGATATAACATTACTTTGCTTCTAAACCTTTTCCCACTGGCCATTTTACTGACACCATCCAGCCGGTGTTTCTTACGCTGGTCGAAGTTTAGCGACAGCGTAACTTCGTCCTAAAATGGTTTAAGCTTTAAGCTTAACTAACCTGCCTGTTATGAAGCAATTCATAAGAAGAAGCGACGCGCGCGCCCAGCAAATGAACAATCACGAACCGGGAATATAATTAATTGACTGGCTATAAAACCCTAAGTTAATATGAAGTATCGCAAACGTTGTTTTGGGTCAAACAAACAGAAACTTTAAGCCCAGATACTACAAATTAACAGGATAAATTAAACCATAATAGCCTCAAATACAATCTCAAACGTTTGCGTTGGGGTTTATTATGCTAACCACAGTCCTTAATTTCCTGTTATTGAAAACAGAACTCCTTTAACAACAAGGCATTCAAATAATTAGCTATTGTTTTTAAAGCCCTTACCCTCAACAGCTTCATGGAAACAGGTTTTAGCTCCTGTTTGTCTTAAACATCTTATCGGCAAATATTATTTTACTGATGCTTTTTGCCATCATATAAAATTATATTTTGAATGAATATCCAACAAACGTTTGCGCAACTATTAAGCAACTGATTAACTTAACCATTTCATAATTTAAGTTAAAATTAACAAACAAAATTTTAACAAACCTTTACATTATGAAACAGTACCACTTACACTATCTGGCGTTACTTATCATGTTCACTCTGTTTTCCTGTAAAAAGGAGCAGCAAAAGAATGTAGGAGTTAACAAAGCCTCTACATTAAAAACGGAATCGCTCGGCGGCACTTCGCTTACGGTTTCTATGGGCGGCAATGCCTATGTTACTACCTTAGCTTCCGGCGGCGTTGAAACCATAACCACTACCACCCTCGCCAACTGGACCAACGCCAACAGTATTTTCTCGGCTTACTTCCGTCTGGGCAACACCGGCTCCTTAACTGTAAAGGTAAAGGCCAAAGTTGCTTCGGGCAGCAGTGTGGTTAAAATTACGGTTAACGGGGTAGCATTTAACGTATCTATGTCGGGCACCGCATTTACAACTTATAATGTAGGTACGGTAAACATTGCCAGCCCCGGCTATGTAAAAGTAAATTTTCAGGGTGTAAGTAAAACCGGCGGATATTTTGCCGATGTATCCGACCTGATCGTCAGCGGCCCGGTGGTTGCATCAAATGTGCAGTATGCTAACG
>NZ_DASVOB010000851.1:0-16433 GCF_036383575.1 Mucilaginibacter sp. | reverse complement strand
AATCGAAAGTGTTTATAACAACAACCTTTGCAGGCCAGTCGCCTCAAAATATCGAGAACCTGGTAACACGTCAGATTGAAAAGCAACTTAAGTCGTTAAAGGGCTTAAAAAAAGTGACTTCAAACTCGGTACAGAATGTTTCGATTATCACGGCCGAATTTCAAGCGAACGTTAATATAAAGGATGCTAAAATCGATGTGAAGGATGCAATAGATAAGGCAAAAAAGGATCTTCCTCAAAATGATAATAATTATACCGATCCAGCTGTATCTGATATCAACGTTGCCGATCTGCCTATCTTATACATCAATATTTCAGGTAATTATGACCTGAAGAAGCTGAAGGAATATGCGGATATATTAAAAGATGAAATTGAAAGCTACAAGGAGATATCAAAAGTTGATGAAGTAGGTGCTTTAACACCGGAAATTCAGGTCAATGTTGATATGAATAAGATGGCTGCAGCGCAGCTTAGTTTGCCGGACATCAGTAATGCTATTGGTTACGAAAATATATTATCATCGACTGGTACTGTTAAAACCGATGGTGTTCGCAGGACTATTGACATTAAGCAGGACTTTAAAAATGCTGATGAAGTAGCAGCTATGGTGATCCGTAACCCTAAAGGGCAGGCTGTTTACCTAAGGGATATTGCCGAAGTAAAAGATTCGTTTTTGGAGCAGGAAAGTTATGCGAGGTTAAAAACCAATGATAACCCTAACTTTAAGAATGTAATTACGCTTAATGTAAGTAAAAGAGCCGGAGAAAACCTGATCGAGGCATCTGATAAGATCAATGAGTTGATCAAATTAAAGCAAAAAACAGTTTTTCCTAAAGGGTTGGATATTGTTGTAACCGGCGATCAATCGGATAAAACACGCACAACGCTGAATGACCTCATCAATACCATCGTTATCGGCTTCCTTTTGGTTACCGTAATCCTGATGTTTTTCATGGGAACAACCAACGCTATTTTCGTGGCATTGTCAGTGCCATTATCATGTTTCATCGCTTTTTTGGTGATGCCTGCAATTGGGTTCACCTTAAATATGATCGTGTTGTTCTCGTTCCTGTTGGCGTTGGGTATTGTGGTGGATGACGCCATTGTAGTTATAGAAAATACCCACCGTATTTTTGCTAACGGTAAAGTTCCGATCAAGGAAGCAGCAAAAATGGCTGCAGGCGAAGTGTTTTTACCTGTATTTTCAGGTACTATGACCACCTTGGCTCCCTTTATACCTTTGGCATTCTGGAATAGCTTGATCGGGCATTTCATGTTCTTTCTACCTATAACGCTCATCATTACATTACTGGCATCATTGGTAGTGGCCTACATCTTTAACCCGGTATTTGCGGTTGATTTTATGAGGCCTCACCATGATGGCGAACATGATAACCCTAAGTTTGACAGGCCAACAAAAAGGGCCATGATATTTTTGGCGATAGCTGCAGTTATCGGTTACCTGATGAACGTTGGTGTTGGTAACCTGATTGTGCTCATCATGGTGTTATACCTGATCAACCACTTCTTCCTGTTGCGTGTTATTGACAGGTTTCAGAAAAATGCCTGGCCTAAATTCCAAAACTGGTACGCCAAATGGCTTGAGCGTGCCGTACACAGGCCGGTTATAGTTTTACTGGGAACCATTGGCTTATTCGTTTTTGCTATCTTCTTTATGGCTGTGCGAGGCAAGACACCGGAGTTTTTCCCATCCGGGGATCCTAACTTTGCCTATGTATATATTACCCTGCCTATAGGTACCGATCAGGCTTATACCAACGACGTTACCCGGCAGATAGAAAAACGTGTTGCCCAGGTTGTTGAACCTGACAAGGATATTGTATCGTCTGTAATATCAAACGTAACTAAAGGTGTAACAGATCCTACCGATGAAGATCAGGGTGATTATCAAAATAAAGGTAAGGTTACCGTTGCCTTTGTAGAATTTGGCAAACGTAATGGTAAGGATACCAAAAAAGTATTGGCCAATATCCGCGCGGCGGTACAAGGTATTCCTGGTGCAAAAATAGCCGTAGCTCAGGAAAATAGTGGCCCGCCGGTACAAAAGGATATCAGTATTGAAATAGTTGGCGATAATCTTGATTCTCTTGTTGCTACGGGTAACAGGCTTAAAAGCTATCTCGCCAAGCAAAATATAGCCGGTATTGAAAACCTTATTGCCGACGTACAAAGCGATAAACCAGAAATTGTGTTTGATGTGGACCGCGAGCGTGCCAACCGTGAGGGCGTATCTTCCCAACAAATAAACCAAAATCTATTTACCGCTATCTATGGCTGGAAGGCGGCTGACTTCCGAAATACCCGTGAAGATGATTATAAAATTATGGTGAGGACACTGCCAAGTCAGCGAAGCAATATTGATGAGATTAAAAACCTCAAGATAACGTATCGTGATTTGGCAATGGGCGGGGCCATTCGTCAGGTGCCTATCTCTGCTTTTACTGATGTACGTTACACAACTACTTACAGTAATATCAAGCGTAAACAGCAACGCAGGGTATTGACGCTTGGTTCAAACGTTATCAAGCCTTACAATCCCAATGAAGTTAACGCCAATATTTTAAAGGCGATAAACAACTTCAAGAAACCGGATAACGTGATCATAAGGCAGGGTGGTGGTCAGGAAGATCAAATGGAAGCTATGACTTTCCTGCTTTCTGCGCTTGGTGTGTCGTTCGGGCTTATTCTCATTATTTTAATGATCCAGTTTAACTCAATTGGCAAAACGCTTATTATTATCAGCGAGATACTCTTTAGTATAATTGGTGTGTTGCTGGGCGTTACCATATTCGGCATGACCATGTCTATAGTAATGACTGGTATTGGTATCATTGCACTCGCCGGTGTGGTTGTTCGTAACGGGATCTTATTAGTTGAGTTTACCGATATGCTGCTTGAGCAGGGCGTTAGCATCCATGACGCTGTAGTTGAGGCCGGTCATACCCGTATGACACCGGTACTGCTAACCGCTACTGCTGCTATTTTAGGTTTAATACCGTTGGCAGTTGGTTTCAATATTGATTTCGTAGGCTTGTTTACCCGTTTTGAACCGCATATCCACTTTGGTGGTGATAACGTTGCTTTCTGGGGCCCGCTGGCCTGGACAATGATCTTCGGTTTAGGCTTCGCTACAATTATTACATTGATACTTGTACCATGTTTATACCTGATCCGCTATAACCTTAAAGCGAGGTTGTTCGGCAAAAAATCAGTGGAACCGAAACATGTTGAGGTATTAGAAACAGAAGCAGTTTAAAATAAAACCAATGTTTGTGAAAACGGCCGTGCTACATAAAGTGCGGCCGTTTTTGTATTTATAGATTTTTAATCACAAACATAACGGGGCATTTTGGGTTGTTAAATCAATAGTTTTAAAGCAGAATGAAACTTAAACCATTAAACCCAGTTTGGCAAGTGATAAGCCTCGGCGCATTAGCCGGGATGCGTACTTTATCAGCGCCAGTTATAACTACTCATATCTTAAGCAATAATCCTTCAAAAAAATTGGAAAAATCACCATTACGGTTTATGCAGTCAACAACGGTGGCTGCTGTTTTGAAGGTTTTATCTGTTACGGAGCTTATTGCAGATAAGTTGCCTTCAACCCCAAACCGGATAGAGCCGGGAGGAGTGGCAGGCAGGTGCTTATCGGGGGCTTTGGCTGGTGCAAGTATTTACAAAGTTGTTGGAGGTAAAGCATTGACAGGAGCATTGATAGGAGGGGCCACAGCAATAGCAGCAACTTACGGAAGCTATTATTTGCGCAAAAACATAGTTAAAGCAAACCACATTGCCGATCCATGGATAGGCGCCGCCGAAGATGCTTTGGTAATAGGAGCGGGTATTGGCCTAAATAAACTGGCTTAAGCTCCGGTCGCGGGCTGAACATACTTTTTAAGCTCGCCCAGGTTGCTGATCTCATTACGTGAACGCGGCAGGCTGCCCGGAAAATTCTTTTGGATAAAGGTGATCAGGTTTTCGCGGATATAACAACGCAGATCAAATGCGTTTGACGATGTGCTGGAGCTCATCAGCACCCTGATCTCTATGGTATGTTCTCGTACATCAGTTACCTGCACTACTTTAACCCGTTTGTCCCAAAGGTTTGATTTAACAATCAGCCGCTCAAATTCTTCGCGTATAGCATCAATCGGAACCGTATGGTCCATGTATAAAAACACGGTACCCAGGATATCTGCGGATGTCCGCGTCCAGTTTTGGAAAGGCTTTTGGATAAAATAATTGATGGGTAGTATCAGCCTCCGTTCGTCCCAGATCTTTAAAACCACGTAAGTAAGGGTGATCTCTTCCACGCGCCCCCATTCGCCTTCTACAACCAAAACATCATCAATACGGATGGGTTGTGTAAACGCTATTTGGAAACCTGCCAGTAAGTTTCCCAGAGAGCTCTGTGCCGCGAAACCAACTATGATACCGCCTATACCTACGCCGGTAAGTAAACCTGTGCCTATCTTGCGCATACTTTCAAAACTGAGCAAAATAATGGCGATAGTTAAAAAGATGATGGTTACCACAATGATCTTACGGATAAACTGGATCTGCGTTCGCACTTTACGCTCTTTCAGATTATCCACTTTATTGAGGTCGTAAGTGTGATAAATATAATCTTCCAGGATCCGCACCGAACGCACAAGCAGTCCTGCGAAGGATATGGTAAGTAAGATCTCAAAGATTTTATCAATAGGTTTATAATAAACCGGGTTCATTCTCATTAATGGAGATAGTATATTAAACAGAAACAGCGGAATGAAATAAGCTACTGCCGGCCCCAGGTTAACCAATATCGATCTTAGAATGGAGTAGGAGGTGTCTGTTTTTTTTGCATACAATTTAAACAGGCGGGTTATTATGAATTTTATTATAAGGCCAACAAGAACGGCTACCAGCGCAATGATCAGGTTCCATGCAAAGGAAGGGATCCGTTGTGAAAATTCGAGCAGGTCGGGTGGTAAGCTGTTTTCTATATTCATAGCAAAGGCAAATGTTTTTCTACAGTAAAATAGTTGGAATGTAAAATTGTTTTAGCAAATGCCGCTGTAACGGGTGTTGTTATACATGTTTAATGAATTTTTGATAGTTTTGTTAAAAAAGTCAGGAAATCGATTGTGTTGACTTTTTATTTACCTGTTTAAATAAAACTTAAGGACCCACATGGCAGCAGTGAATGACCAGCAGGATATTAAAAGAGAAAAAATTTTAGAGGCCTCGCATCAACGCTTTTTACATTACGGCTATTCAAAAACTACCATGAATGAAATAGCCGGCGACCTCTCCATGTCAAAGGCCCTGCTTTACTATTATTTCCCGGATAAAAGTCAGCTGTACATTGCTGTGATGCGCAAGCTTGCTACTGATTATCTTAAAACGCTTGAAAACCGGTTAAATACTTTTACCAATTTAAAGGAAGCCTTTACTTTCCAGGTAAACACTCATCACGAGTTCATCGTTAATAATTATAATTTCTTTGATTTTTTCAGGCTTAACGAGCAAAACCTTCCTGAAACCATCTGGCAGATAGTTGGCGAGGTGCATAGCGCCGAATTGAGCCTGCTGAGTAACGCCATTAAAACCGAAGTTGGAAGAGGGGCAATTAAGCCTGTAGAAAATCCTGAAGAGATTGTTGATGTATTGATGGATGCCCTGCATGGAATCAGAGTAGGGGCCATATCCCAAAAGAAAACTAACTTTCCCCGTAAGGAACACCTGGAAGAGATCCATACCAAAAAACTGCTCCTGCTTGATATTTTTATCAAGGGCTTAATGTACTAAAGTCATCTGAAGGTATAAATAGCCTGTACTGTCAGTTATCCGTCAAATGAATGTACTATTGAACACTATGCCTGCTATTTATGGGTACATTTGTACTTACAAATAATTTAATAGCCAGGTATTTACCTTCCTGTTCATTTATTTATAAATACTTCTTTTTTAAGAGGTGATTGTTTTAGAGTGATTTAGCCTGCATAGCTTTTGGCTGTGCGGGCTTTTTTATACGCTGATGTTTGTATTAATATCAATATTGCCGATCAATATTTTATGAACCGGGCAGGCATTTGCTATTTTGAGTAAACGGTCCCGCTGTTCGTCATTTACTTCCCCTTTAAAGCTAAGTTTAGTTTCAATGCGTGTGCCACTTAAAGTCTTAAACATTTCAACATCGGCTTTTATTTCTTCTATTGGCCACATTTTACGATTGATGTACATGCGCAGGGTAATAACAGTACAGCTTGCGAGGCTGGCCAGTTATAAACTGAATGGGTTCATACCGGTATCGCTGCCATCGGCTTTTAGGGGCTCGTCTGTTATTAAACCGTGGCCGCCGCTGTTAACTACTGTTTGATATTGTGTGCGCCCTATCAGTGCAGTAGCGCTTTCTATCAGCTCAATTCCTGTTTCTTCCATAAGGCTTATAGTGTAGTGTTATCAATCTTTAGTCTAAAGTCATAAGCGCTAAGCTCAGAAAGGTAAGAAATCCGACTTTTGACTTCCGACTCAATACTTCTGACTTATTTATTCAGCAGTTTCGTTAATATCAACAAGGTCCCAGTTCTTTTTCAGGAACTTGGGGCCGCCATTATATTTCAGGATCACTTCAAAATTTGTACGGTTTGTTTGGCCTCTGCTATCCTTTGAAAGTACATACGATTTGATGATAAAAACAGAGTCGGTCTTTTTGCCAAACTGGTATTTATCGTCGGGAAAGGAGATGTTTCCATCACGGATGGTTGGTGTTACAAATTCCGTTGCAATTTTGTAAGCATCATCGGCATTGGGCATTTTACTAAACGATAATACTTCTGAGACGCCGCCTGATGTGGCAAATTTTATCATGATAAAAACAAATGCAATGCCTACGATAATTATGGCATATACACCTTTCATAGCACGCTTTTTTTTGTGCTGCTTTTCGTTAAGATAAGTTTGTGTCATTAGTTTACAAAGGGTGCGATAAAAATACTAATTAAATTGATGAATGAAAGCCGCTCCCTTTTGGCAGTATTTACGGCTGATGGCCAAAGAATAAATAGGCGATGAATATTGCAGCGATAATACCTGCTAAATCTGCTATAAGCCCCGCGGGGATAGCATAGCGGGATTTTTTGATGCCCACCGAACCGAAATATAAAGCCACAATATAAAAAGTAGTATCTGCCGAACCGTTGAAGATCCCCGCAAGCCGCCCTGCAAATTTATCAACCCCGAAATTCTGCATAACCGTTATCATCATACCTTTTGAGCCTGATCCGCTGAGGGGTTTCAGATAAGCAACCGGCATGGCATCAACAAAGCGGGTATCTAAGTTAAACTGAACGCAGATCCAGCGTAAACCTTCGTTCATGTAATCCAAAGCACCGCAGCTCCTGAACACGCTGATCCCAACCAGCATGGCCACGAGGTAGGGGATTATTTTAACGGATGTCTCAAAACCACCCTTGGCCCCTTCTACAAAAACTTCAAATACATTCACCTTTTTTATAAGGCCACCCACAATGAATATTACCGGAATGGTAAACAGCATCACATTGCTGATAACGGATGATACCGTGCTGATCTGTCCTTTGGTTAGCTGGGTGGTGAAGTACCATACCACCAACGTAATGAAAGCTGTAACACCGCCAAGCCAGCCAATAACAACCCTATCAAAAAGGTTGATCTTTTGCTTGATGGCAACTGCTATAAGGCCCACTACAGTAGCTACATATGTGGCGATAATGCAGGGTAAAAACACCTCGGCCGGGTCTTTTGAATTGAGGATGGCTCTTTGCGCTATGATGGTAACCGGTAATAATTGTAAGCCGGAGGTATGCAGCACCAGGAACATGATCTGAGCGTTTGACGCTGTTTCCTTATCGGGGTTGAGCTCCTGCAGGCTGCCCATAGCTTTTAAACCGAGTGGGGTAGCTGCATTATCGAGCCCCATTAAATTGGCCGAAAAATTCATCATCATTTGGCCTGTGGCAGGGTGATCTTTGGGCACATCCGGAAACAAACGGCTAAAGAAGGGCCTTACTATCCGAGACAAAAAATTAATAGCCCCAGCCTTTTCGCCAATATTTAAAATACCCAGCCAGAATGCCATGGAACCTATAAGCGGGAGGGCAATATCCATTACTGATGATTTTGACGAATTAAATAATCCTTCAACCAATAATTTGAAAGCTTCGGTATCGCCAAAAAAAACTAATTTTATGAGTGAAACTACAAATGCAATTACAAAAAAAGCTATCCAGATATAGTTAAGTGCCATAGTAATGTTTAAGGCTTTGAAGTTAGTGCTTTTGCTGTTTAATATGAAATACTGATATTTTTATACTACTAATAAATGAACGAGGTCGCCAACAAACTCGCCGGAATTATAGATAACGTAAGAGAACTGAAAGGCCATGATATTGACTGGGCTTATAAAGCCTCTCCCGCCAAATGGTCAAAGAAAGAGGTGATCGGGCATTTAATTGATAGCGCACAGGTTAATTTGCAGCGTTTTGTGCGCTGTACTTACGAAGAAAACTTCAGGCTTACCTATGAACAGGTTGAATGGGTTGCTGCCGCGCATTACCAGGATGCTGACGTTAATGAACTGATTGAACTTTGGGCGCTATTAAACCTGCAAATTGTACGGGTTTTAACAAACTATCCTCCCAATAGGTTAGGTACACGTTGCGATAACAGTAAACAGGAACCTAACCTGCAAACCGTTGAGTGGCTTGCTGCCGACTATGTTGACCATATGTTGCATCACTTGAAAGGTATTTTGTAATGGCTGGTTATTCAGGCACACCATTGGCGAAAAAACTCGGCGTAAAGGCAGGGGCTAAAGTTATGCTGATCAATGCGCCGGATCATTATCTTGATCTGTTTACCGACCTGCCACCCGATGTTTATTTTACAGACGATGTTTCGCTTGAAAATGATGTGATCCATTTCTTTAGCAAAAGTGCTGATGAATACCGGGCTAAGCTGCCTGAACTAAAGAAACAAATAAAACAGGATGGCATGATCTGGGTTTCCTGGCCCAAAAAGGCATCAAAAGTGGTTACTGATATTACGGAAGACCTGATTAGGAACTTCGCTTTGCAAATAGGCATGGTTGATATTAAGGTTTGCGCGGTTGACGAAGTTTGGTCAGGTTTAAAGCTGGTAATACCGGTTAAAGACAGAAAGTATATGGTATAGGTCATTTTTACTTAAAACTCATTAAACAACAGTAGCGCGTTTTAGCATAAGCGCTTAATTGTATAACTTAGCACAATAATACCTGATAATATGGCTCAGATTAATTTAAAACGTGTACATGGCGATTTTGGCTTTGAAGCCGTTGATGCCAATGGGCACACAGTAAAAATGGACAGCAGTCCGGAGAGTGGCGGCCAGGATTTTGGAATCCGCCCAATGCAGATGCTTTTAATGGGCCTTGCCGGCTGCTCGGCAATTGATGTGATCAGCATCCTGAAGAAACAACGTCAGGACATTACAGATTACAAAATGGTGGTTAACGGCGAACGCGAGGCTGGTAAAGAACCTTCGCTATGGGAAGACGTGGATATTGAATTTCATATCTATGGAAACGTTGACGAAGATAAAGCCGTGCGCGCTGCCGAACTTTCTATTAACAAATATTGCTCGGTTGCCGCAACGCTTTCAAAAGCCGGTGCCGAAATTAAGTGGAAGGTGATTGTTCACCCTGCTGAATAATAGATTCTATTACTCATTAAAATATCAAATGGCGGAACAGGAAGTCCCTATTAAAACAGTTCACCTGTTCCCCATTTTGGATGAAAAGCTGATAGAACTACTTAAATCGCTATCAGCCGACGATTGGAACAAGCCTACATTGGCGAAACTTTGGACGGTAAAAGATATTGCCACCCATTTGCTTGATGGTAATATCCGGGTTATTTCTTCTTCCCATCAATTTGCCGGAGAACCTCCGTCCAATCCCATTAACAGCTATAGTGATTTAGTAGATTTTCTGAATGGATTAAATGCCACATGGGTAAAAGCTATGAGGCGCATGAGCCCGCAGTTGCTTACTGAATTATTGGAAACAACAGGCCAGCAATACAGCGAGATAATGACTAAGGCAGACCTATTTGCACCCGCACTATTTTCTGTGGCCTGGGCAGGAGAGGAGCACTCCGTTAATTGGTTTCACATCGCCAGGGAATACACCGAAAAGTTTCATCATCAGCAACAAATTCGAGAAGCGGTAGGCAAACAAGGCATTATCACTGCCGAATTGTTTTATCCCTGCATAGATACTTTTATGTGCGGACTGCCGCATGCATACCGCACGGTCATAGCTAATACAGGCGCCCTTGTCCAAATTAGGGTAACGGGCGAAGCAGGTGGAAACTGGTTCCTGCTCAAGATGACTGAGGGCTGGACACTCACTAAGAATGCAGGTTCAATCCCGGATACAATAGTTACTTTATCTCCCGATATCGCCTGGAAAGTATTTACCAAAGGTATTGATCCGCAAACTGCATTAGAATCATCAGAAATAAGCGGAAATATTAACCTTGGCGAAAATCTGTTTAATATGGTTGCTGTAATGGCTTAGCAACTGTTTTGTTTATTACTCCATATCTGTACAAAACTGTATTCTTTTTAACTCATTAGCCATTTGGTACAAAAAGTTAGCAAACAGGTGAGAATTGCCTGTTTTAGCTAACCTGAATTGCATCATGAAAACACTGGTGTTTGGCTTAGTTAATCAGGGTTTTATATTAAATTTCTATTGGTTTTTTTTGATTTGTTTTTGACGTGTTTAACAGCGGGTTTTCCGGTTGGCAAATGTTGATGGCATCAATGTTGGATAACCCTTTGTACGTTTCTCTTGAAAGTTAAACGTATAATTAAACTTATAAATATGAAAACAAATTTAAAAAAAGCTTCGCTACTTCTTACCGGAGTTATGATTGGAAGTAAATTATTCGCTCAATCAGCAGATACTTCAGCTACAGCAAAAGATTACGTAAAACCATTTTCCGGCGGCGGCGAATTACGCACCTGGTCGATAGGCGTACATGGGGGTTTATTAACTCCATTCACCGTGTTTGGCCGTAACAGCAGGCAAGATTTCACAAGCCCGACTGAACAATTTGGATACGGTGCTTACATCAAAAAACAAATATTACCATCATTTGGCTTACAAGCCGATTTCCTTCGTGGCCAGGTGTCATCATCAAACAGCCATGTAACCACAGCAGGTACATCTACTTATGATTCTTACTCTACAAAACTAAATTGGTCGGCTGCTTTAAGTGCCAACTTTACATTGGCAAACATTAACTGGCGCCATGATAGGCCATTCATTCAACCGTACTTAACTGCGGGTGCTGGTTATATGAATTATACGCCGAGGATTACACCGGCTGGAGGTCAGCAGGAAAACTTCAAGAAAACTGATAACGGGCACATTAATGAAGTATTCATTCCGATTGGTGCAGGTTTAAAATTCAACCTTGCTCCGGGTATCAACCTTGATCTGGGTTACCAGGTTAACTTTGTTCAGTCAGATAACTTTGACGGTTATAACTTTGGCAACAGCGATGATAAGTTTTCATATGCTCACGTTGGTTTAGAGTTTGCATTAGGCAGCAAGAAAAAGCCACAAATGGCCGTTCATAACCCGGTATCATCAATGCGTACCGAGTACCTATGGGAAAATCAACGCACCCGTGCTGAGTTACAGCAACAAATTGATGCCGAGAAAGCTAAGAACGCACAATTGGCCAGCGATCTTGCTACAACCAATGCTAACCTTGCCAAGTTAACTACCGATAGTGACGGTGACGGCGTTGTTGATGTGAACGATAAATGCCCTAACACGCCTGCAGGCCAAAAAGTTGACGGTTCAGGCTGTCCTTTGGCTAAACCGGTAGTTTATGTTACCGAGGAAGATAAAAAAGTGGTTAAAGATGCCATCAAAAACCTGGAGTTTGATTTGGGCAAAGCCACCATCCGTGATCATTCATACCCAAGTTTGGATAGAGTAGCTCAGTTATTGGTTGATAAAAACTTTAGCTTGAAACTTGCTGGTCATACTGACAACACCGGTTCGGCTGATTTGAACATGCGTTTATCAAAAGACCGTGCTGAGTCGGTTAAAGCATATTTGGTAAGCAAAGGTGCCAATGCCTCACGTATTGAAGCAACAGGCTATGGCCAAACACAGCCAATTGCTACAAACAAAACTGCTGCCGGCCGCCAGGCTAATCGCAGGGTTGAGTTTACGTTGTATTAATAGTTATTGTTAATATGTCATAATTACAAAGGCCGCTCAATTGAGTGGCCTTTGCTTTTGTATGATGGCCAATGTGAATCAGTCGTTAGCTTTAAAGCATAACACACATATAAACCTGCCTGATGCTAGTTATTCACGGCATCAAACGGTAGCCTTATTTAATATCAGTGTAATTTAAAATAAGTTATTTAAAAGATTGATCAATATGCGCGTTTATTGCAACAAGTGGTAAACAGTATAAGGCTTTTAGTTAAAGGTTAATGTTTGTAGTTTATCGGTAATTAACTGGCATGTCAAACTGACTTTTTCATGACTTTTTTAATTACCAATTAAGAAACACCTTTAATTGTCGCTTGTTTACCATAACACATCTCATCATATATCAATTAGCTATGAAAGCAATCTTAGTAGTTCACAATCTCAAAAAGGAAAGTAATTATGCGCTTACCTACGCCAGTAATTTAGGTACAAAACTAAAAACTAAAGTAATTGTCATGAACACGGTACCCGAACCACTTAGTGTTCAATTATCCGATACCGATGTGCAGGACATGTTTGACGGCGAAGATTTTATAATTAAAAGGCAGGATAAAGGCGCTGAAAATATACTCTTTCTTAGCTATCTGGATACTTTGGGAATGTCGCTTCATGCAATTACAGCTAAATACGATATCGGCTTGATCATTAAAGGTGTTAGTGGAACAGCAAAAGAGATCAATGAACAGCTTACACCTATTCTGAACCACTCGGGCTGCCCATTGTTGGCTGTTCCCGAAGATGCTTCTTTTAACATCACCAACATGGGCTACCTCGCCGATCTGCGTTATGCAAAAAAAGATATCGTAAGTTTTTTAAGTAAAATGAGTGAGACTTTGGATGTAAAGGCCTCGCTTTTTAATATTACAGAATCGGGGTTACCACTTATGAATGAAAGTTATGCGGAAACTGTGTTCAGACAATTGTTTTCCGATTCGAGGCTTAATCTTGTAAGTATTAAAGAACGCGACATTATGAAAACTGTCGACGTTTTAGCCAACGTAATGCAGGTTGACTTTTTTGTGTTGAGTAATCGCAGCTCGCAATTAAACAGTCTTTGGGATTGGGAGAATATGGAGAATGAAGAACACGCCCATCTCCCGGCACTTATCTTTCCTTGTTAATTATGGTATAAATATAAGGTGGAAGGTACTATTAGTAACCTTCCACTTCATATATTCGCTTCAGTTATAAAACATAAGTGCCGTTTGCCTTCAGTACCTTGCTGAAAAACAACAAATGCCCCGGCAACGCGTTTTGCCAAAACTCCCAGGTATGGCCTCCCGGCTGTTCACTGTAGTCATGGGGCGTATGATTATAAACTAATCGGCTGTGTAATTCCCTGTTTGGTTCAAGCAAAAAGTCATCAACACCTATATTGATAACCAATGGCAAGCCGTTCCGCCTGATCTGATCGGCCATGTTGATTATGGAATAAGGCAGATAAGTATCCGGTGTCATAGGCCCCCAGATTTTATCAAGCATTTTGGTAAGCATCTCAAACCTGTCAGGAGGAAGTTTCCAGTTAGTCATGTTTGGGTCAAGTGCTCCGCTCATGCTTCCGGCAGCCGCAAAAAGCTCTGGATGTCGTGTAGAAAGGTATAACGAGCCAAAGCCACCCATAGATAAACCGGTGATAAGCCTGCCTTTTTTATCGTTTACGGTACGGTATTTACTGTCGATAAACGGTATAACCTCCCTAATAATATAAGTTTCAAACTTACTGGTAGGGTCAACCGGACTGTCAACATAATAGCTGAAGGTCTCACCCTCGGGCATTACAATAATGATATTGTATTGATCGGCAAGGTTTTTTACCAGTGACTTATCGGGTGTTTTCAGCAACCAATCATCAAAATGACCATAGCCTCCGTGCAGCAGATACAGCACCGGGAAATTGGCTTTGCTTTTTGCGTAACTATTAGGAAAAGCGATGGCCGCTTTATAGACTTTGTTCATCGCGGCGCTGGGGATCTGCACCGTATCAACTTTTGCTGCGAAAACCCAGGCGCTACAGAATAGCAGGATAAAGCTTAAAGTTACTTTTTTCATTTACTTATGGTTTTGGTGCTGTTGCAGCTACTATTTTTAATAACTCGTCGTCCGGATGGTTTTTAACTACGCATTGGTTATCCAATATCATGGTTGCACCATTTTCGGCAGTGTAAGCAGGCCATTTAGGCAATGATGATGTATTAGGATTCCCGGTTTTGGCGAAATTTATCCAAGCACTGCTAATTTTATCGGCAAGGATATAGGCTTCTTTACCACCACCGGTCATTTCCTGGCAACGGGCTATATTATTAAATTGGAAAGCAATATCCATACAGTGCATAGCCTTATACATGCCGCCGTTTACAGGAGATTGCCAGGTAAACAGGTACATGTAAACCGGAGCCGCACCGCTTACCGCTTTTTCATCAGCTTGTTTTATGGCCAGTGAACGGAAGTTAAATTCAATATCGGTATATTCTGACGGTTTTGAAATTGTGGGGTAAGCTTTTTGAGCAGCTGCAATATATGCATCGGTTTTATCGCCGTATTTCTTTTGCAAGGCAGCCTTTAATTCGTCCATTGTCTGGCTTTTAGGGCCAGGTACAAATGGAGCAAATTCGTTTTGGGTGGTGCCTACCAGCAACGGAACATTTTTTGATAATTCTTTCGCTGCGGGGTCAGAGGGTTGGTAAGGCAGAAAGTCGCCATCTAAAGCCGGGCCCCAGCCATTCATGTTTTTTCCTTCCTTCCTTAATTCTGCAGAAACTTTGCGCATGGCCTTTTTTCCTGCTTCGTTCAGAATATCATAAGGTAGTTTCTGAAGCGAATCAACCTGCGATGGTTGCAGATGAAGTTCTTCCAGTAATGCCGCAGCTACTTTTTGGGTAACAGGTTTTTCGTTAAAGTTGGTAATATAGCTTCCGCTTTCAACTATCGCATTTTTAAACAAACCCTTTGCCGATGGCGCGTTCATTAAAGAGGTAACCTTACCGCCACCGCCAGACTGGCCGAAGATGGTCACATTATCAGGATCGCCGCCAAACTGCGCTATGTTTTGTTTTACCCAATCCAAAGCCAATTTCAAATCAAGAAGACCTGCATTTGCTGAGCCTTTATATTTATCGCCATAAGCTGACAGATCAAGAAAGCCCAGGATATTTAACCGGTGATTTACGGATACCAGTACCACGTCTCCTTTTTTAGCCAGGTTTTCACCATCATATGACGGAAGCTCAATTGATGAACCGGCAGTAAAACCGCCGCCATGCAGCCATACCATTACCGGACGTTTTTTGCCATCGTTCAGTTTCTGTGTCCATACATTGAGCGACTGGCAATGCTCATTGGAATAGCCCAAGTCGTGCTGAAATGCAAATTCAAACTCATCGTTAACGGTGGTAGTGGGATCAGTGGGGCATACCGGGCCGTAAGTTTTTGAACTGCGTACGTCTGTCCATGGTGTAGGCTTTTCGGGCGCCATAAAACGGTCGGCCTTGGCATAGGGAATACCTTTAAATGTAAAAATGCCATTGTGGAGATAACCTTTTACTTTCCCGCTTTCGGTTGATGTTACAGCCACATCATTCCCGGCAACAACAGGTTCGTTGCTGTTTTGGCAAAATGCCGTTACAGGTAAAAAGCAAACGAGTAAAAGCAGCATGAGGGTACTGTTTTTTTTCATAATTGTATTTGGTTAAATTGGTTTGCACTTTGTGATCCCGAAACTGGCTTCCGGAATTTAAAGATGATTAATTACCGGGTTATACGAGAGGATGATGACCCTGGCAACTACTATTGTGTAAATATAACACAATGAATTTGCCAAATACAATTATATCGTACTTTTTACTTCCAAAAATTTCTGCTTAAAATATGAACAACTATTCTGCAATTATAATCCATACCCATCTTTATACCGTTGCATCGAAGCCCCAAATATCTCCATTGCATTGCCCTCAATATCCTGGTTTTCAAATGCACCATACACCGTGTCAAAATTAATAGCAGATGCTTTTTTGTAAGCTTTTAAAAATTCATTGCGAGAGAGCAATATGATATTTGGATAGCTGTACATAATAGCCATGTGCCGTTTGCTGCGGGCTATATTAAAGG
>NZ_DASVOB010000850.1:0-10717 GCF_036383575.1 Mucilaginibacter sp. | reverse complement strand
ATCTTACTTATACAGTTAACAAGAGATGGTCAACCACCCACCATTCACCGCTCTACACTCCACTTATCGCAGCGGATAGCCCGGGCCGCAGGCAACGCACTCATCAGAAATCCCCCTCTTTAGCGTTCACATGTTTCTACTATAAATTGCTCAAAAAAGATTATTCCATTTAAAAAAAGTACGCTATATTCACTGTGTCTAATTAGGTGTTGATCTAACACTCAAAATAAACCAAATCAGTGATACTCATGACGTTTAAACAATTATCTCACAAAGGCGCAAAAATAAAGCAATCGATTGCGTTGGCTCTTTTGCTCATAACTTGTATGCCTGCTATGGCAGCTGTCAAATCTTTTAAGAAAGCCGTCGACGGCGTTACTTTTACGCTCGACAAAGGTTTGATGAAAATCCTCATTCGCAAGGACGATCTCATCGAAGTTAAATACACCATCTTTGATGCTTTTGAAACCAAACCCTCATTAGTGGTTAATAACAAATGGCTGCAGCATTCGGTTTACCAGGTTGCAGATAGTAAAGCTGAAGTGGTTATTACTACGGCAAAGTTGAAAGTAAGGGTTAATAAAGCTACTAACGCAATCACCTATACCGATTTGAAAGGTAATGTGATCACTGCCGAAGATAGCGACAATAAATCCCTTACTGCGGCTACTATCGCTGGGATCAGCACTTACAACGTTACTACGCAGTTTACATCTCCAAAGGATGAGGCTTTGTTTGGACTGGGCTGTCATCCGCTGGATTCTATGTCCATCAATTATAAAGGCCGTAACCAGGACCTTGCCATTAAATATCTTACTGGCGCTATCCCTGTTCTATTATCAACAAAAGGCTATGGTTTAATGTGGGATAACTACTCGGCCAGTAATTTTTATGGCGCCGAAGCCGACAATACCAAATTCAAATACGTATCTGAAAGCGGTAAGCAGGTTGACTATTTCTTTTTCTATGGCCCCGGCTTTGATCATATCATTGATCTGTACCGTACTGCCACCGGTAAAGCGCCGATGTTTGGTAAATGGGCTTATGGCTTGTTTCAATCACAAGACAGGTACTTGAGCGAGGATGAGATCCTTACTGTAAAAGATAATTATCGCAATAACCACATTCCGGTTGACGTGATTGTGCAGGATTGGTATTACTGGGACCCATTGCCAATAGGTTCGCATGTAATGAAACCAGAGCGATATCCACACCCGCAACAATTGGTCGATGCCTTACATCGGGCAAACATCCATGCCATGATCTCCATTTGGCCGGTGTTTGGTAAAGGCACACCTAACTATGATGCCCTGGACAAAATGGGCGGCTTAACCGATATCACCTGGGACAACGTGGTTACCCATACCTTTGATACTTATTATGATGCCCATAACCCTAAGGCCCGCGAACTTTACTGGGACCAGGCCCGCGATAGCCTTATCAAGCGTTACGGCTGGGATGCCTGGTGGATTGATCAGTGCGAGCCGGATAACGGAGCCTTGCTGGATGTCCGTCGCCAAAGTAATTTTTCAATAGGTAAGGGTATTGACTATTTTAATACTTATTCATTACAGCATACTAAAGGTGTATACGAAGGCTGGCGCAGGGATATCCCGGGTAAGCGTGCCTTCTTTTTGGTAAGGCAGTCGTTTGCGGGTGAGCAACGCAATGCCTCTACATTATGGTCGAGCGATATTGAGTGTACCTTTCATGATTTTAAAGACCAGGTGCCGCAGGGAATCAACGCCTGTACATCGGGTATCCCTTATTGGACATCAGATATTGGTGGCTATCACTATCACTGGAAGCCTGCCGATTGGTCGCAGCCTGACAAAAGAGAGCTGTTTACGCGCTGGTTCCAGTTTGGTACGTTTTGCCCTATCTTCCGGATCCACGGAAAAGGCGAGCGTGCTATTTTTAGCAAAAACTGGGATGAAAATACAAGGTCGATCCTGCTTAATTTCGATAAGCTCCGTTACCGTTTGATGCCTTATATTTACTCATTAGCGGGCCGCGTAACTAACGATAACTACACCATTATGCGTTCACTGGCTTTTGATTATCGCGGCGATGCTAATGTTTACGGTATCCCTGATCAATACATGTTTGGCCCCGCTTTTATGGTTAACCCGGTTACCGAACAACTGTATACATCATCAGATGCCGACAGGAAAGCTAAAGCGCGCCAGGTTTACCTGCCTGCCGCCAGCAAATGGTACAACTTTTGGACAGGCGAACTGCTTGACGGCGGCCAAACCATCAGTGCTGCAGCACCTATCGAAATATTACCACTATATGTAAAAGCAGGTTCAATTATACCAATGGGCCCTGATGTTGAATATGCTACCGAAAAGCCAAACAGCAACATCGAACTCCGTATTTATCCCGGCGCCGATGCTTCATTTAAGTTTTATGAAGATGAGAATGATAACTATAACTACGAAAAAGGGCAGTCGGCTACGTTTACGTTAAACTGGAATGATAAAACACATAAGCTTACTATCTCGGATACCAAAGGCCATTTCCCGGGTCAGTTAAAGAGCCGCACGTTTAATGTGGTACTGGTTAAAGGTGCACATGGTTCGGATGTAGCTTTGACCGCTAAGGCGGATAAGGTGGTTAAGTACAGCGGGAAGGCGGTAGCGGTAGCCCTTTAGTGGTCATTTGAACCATTAGGTCATTAGCTTAATGTATTGGCCAACAATTTATAAACCGTCATTGCGAGGTACGAAGCAATCCCCTATAAGCAGAGCCGCTCTGTATAGTTCGCGATTGCTTCGTTCCTCGCAATGACGTTTTTTTTATAGCTTACGTTGAATAATTACTTCTTGTTCTCCTCTTTCTTACCCTTATTCGCTTTCATTTTTAAATTCAGCATCTCTACCAGAACGGAAAATGCCATAGCGAAATAGATATACCCTTTAGGGATATGCTGTTCAAAAGCTTCGGCTAAAAGCGAAACGCCTATCAATAATAAAAACGATAACGCCAGCATTTTTACTGTCGGGTGTTTGTTTACAAATGAGGCTACCCCGTTTGATGCCCACATCATAATGCCTACGGCAATAACTACAGCAAGGATCATGATCTCTACATGGCTTGCCATCCCTACTGCAGTGATCACTGAATCGAGCGAGAAAACGATATCCAGCAGCATGATCTGGATTATGGTGCCCCAAAATGAATGCTTCTTTACTGAGCTTTCCGATTCGTCCTCTCCTTCAATCTTATGATGGATCTCGGCGGTGCTTTTGTAGATCAGGAACAGACCGCCGACGATCAGGATCAGATCGCGGCCGGAAATAGCCAGTTTTTCCACCCACTCGGCATCGGTAATACTGAAAATGGAACTCAGGTTAAACAGCGGGGCTGTAAGCGTCATTACCCAACTGATGGATAACAGCAATAGGATGCGGGTGATCATGGCCATGCCCAGGCCAATCCGCCTGCCTTTGCTTTGCTGGCTGGCCGGGAGTTTGTCGGATAGGATGGAGATAAATACGATATTATCGATGCCCAAAACGATCTCTAAAAGTGTAAGTGTGACCAGGGAGATCCAGGACTCGGCCTGGGTAAAGATTTCAAAACTCATAGGTGCGCAGGTATTTGTTTCTTCCCAAAAATAACAAAACCCCTGCCGTTAAGGGCAGGGGCTTGCAAAAATTAGGTTTATAACAGATTTTTATTCAACTGTGACTGATTTTGCCAGATTGCGGGGTTGATCCACATTACAGCCACGCATTACGGCTATGTGATAAGCCAGCAATTGCAGTGGGATGGTTGCCACGAGTGGTACAAATGCCTCGTTGGTTTGCGGGATCTCTATCACATAATCGGCCATGCCTTTTACTTCGGTGTCGCCTTCGGTAACAATAGCAATTACGTGGCCTTTACGGGCTTTTACTTCCTGGATATTGCTGATCACTTTTTCGTACGATGAATGTTTAGTGGCGATGAACACTACCGGCATGTCATCATCAATTAAGGCGATAGGGCCGTGTTTCATTTCGGCAGCCGGATAGCCTTCGGCATGGATGTAAGAGATCTCCTTGAGCTTTAAAGCGCCTTCCAGTGCCACAGGGAACGAACTCCCCCTGCCCAGGAACAGGCAATTGGTTGAATCTTTGAATTTAGCTGCAATCTCTTTGATATGATCGTTAGATTTCAGGGCCTCCTGCACCAGGTTCGGGATCTCATTTAAGCCGGTTAAATACTCAACCATTTTGCTTTGGGTAATTTTACCACGCTGCTGGGCTATGTAAAATGCTATCAGCGTTAATACACTTACCTGGGCGGTGAAGGCCTTGGTTGAGGCAACACCAATCTCCGGCCCGGCGTGGGTATAAACACCAGCATGTGTTAAACGCGGAATAGACGCACCAACCACATTACAAATACCGAAAATAGTTGCCCCTTTTTCCTTCGCCAGTTCAATAGCAGCCATGGTATCGGCAGTTTCGCCCGATTGGGAAATGGCTATCACCAGGTCTTTTTCGGTGATGATAGGGTTGCGGTACCTGAACTCAGAGGCATATTCTACCTCTACCGGTACGCGGGCATATTCTTCAATTAAATATTCGCCTACCAAACCTGCATGCCATGAGGTGCCGCAGGCCACAATAATGATCCTGTCGACATTTTTAAGCTTCTCGGTGTATTCCTTAATGCCGCCAAGCTGAACTTTGCCCTGTTGAGGGTAAATACGGCCACGCAGGCAACCGCGGATGGAACGGGGCTGCTCATAGATCTCTTTCATCATAAAGTGATCGTAGCCGCCTTTCTCCAGCATTTCCAGTTTTAAATCGAGTTCCTGGATATATGGGGTTTGTACCGAGTTATCGATATTTTTTACCAGCAGGTTTTCACGGTGCACATAGGCAATTTCATTATCGTTAAGATAGATAACGTTTTTGGTGTACTCCACAATAGGCGTAGCGTCTGAAGCTATGAAATACTCGCCTTTGCCTACACCAATTACCATTGGGCTGCCTTTGCGGGCAGCAATAAGCAGATCGGGCTCATCGGCACTCATGATCACAATGGCATATGCACCTATCACCTTATTCAAAGCTACGCGCACGGCGTCTTTCAAATCCAGACTGGTTTCCCTTTGGATATCTTCGATCAGATGTATTAAAACTTCGGTATCGGTATCGCTTTTAAAAACGTGGCCTTTTGCTATGAGGGTTTCTTTGATCACCCCATAGTTTTCAATAATGCCGTTATGGATAATAGTGAGCTTCCTGTCACCCGATGAGTGCGGGTGCGAGTTACGGTCGCTTGGTTCGCCATGGGTTGCCCAGCGGGTATGTCCCATACCAATTGTCCCCTTCAGGTCAATATCTTTCACAAACTTTTCAAGGTCCTCCACCTTACCGGCCTTTTTATAAACTTTAAGGTCCTGGTCAAGCAGGGCAACACCGGCGCTGTCATAGCCCCGGTATTCGAGCCTATGCAGCCCTTTTATAACGATGGGATAAGCATCCCTGAATCCTATATAACCAACAATTCCGCACATATAATAATCAAGTATAAATGTTAAACGCCGCAAAATAAACAGCTATATAACACATATCAGCAATAATTATTTTGATTTTTTACGAAAAAGGTGAAGTTTTAAAATACTTAAAAAAGTATTTTAAGAAGTGTATTTGTCTTAAACAAAAAAATCCCCTAAGCGGGGATTCTTTTGTTTATTAAGAGATATCTTACTTGCGGATCTTAGTATAGATGATATTCATGCGGATGCTGTAACCCGGTGTACTTTTGTCACTGCCCACAATAACTGTGCGGGCGGCTGTTTGTGTTGACGGGGCCACATCAATGCCTGTTGTGGTATTAACCAAGGTAGTATCAACAGGGGCAATATAAGTACCATAATCAACTGTTTTTTTACGGATCAGGTCCTGTACAAAAGCAGTAACCAGGAAATGGTATTCTTTTGTAGTGCGGTTGTAACGGCCGCCAAACAAACTTGTTTGTGAGCGCGGATCACTTGCATTG
This sequence comes from Mucilaginibacter sp., assembly GCF_036383575.1. Taxonomy (GTDB): domain Bacteria; phylum Bacteroidota; class Bacteroidia; order Sphingobacteriales; family Sphingobacteriaceae; genus Mucilaginibacter. The sequence continues at coordinate 4,714 of NZ_DASVOB010000850.1, read as the reverse complement.
GCATCCTGTATCAGTGTTCTTTGTTTAGCTATATCCAGCTTATACATGGTTAGCTTAGGCAATGGTGCATAAGGCACACCTGAACCTGCACGTGGTGTTATTACAATTTCGGCACGGTTTAATACTACTGATGAATCAACAAGTTTTTCAAGTCCCGGGAAACTGAGTTTGGCCCTTAAGCCGGCAAGTCCCTGTAAGTACACCGTATTTTGCGATGTAGTGGTATTATTCAGGGCAGCCTGGATAGTAGTGCTATAAGTACGCGTAACTTCGGCAGCCCGGTTAAAGAATGGCAGGGTTACCGATGCCGTATCAATGGTACTCGTTGTGGTACTGGTGGCAGCTGTAACAACCTTGTAAAATACATCAAGTTGAGATGAGCCAAGGTTGAGCTGTATAATGCCGCCTGCACTGCTGGCCTGTTCCTTTTCTAACGAAAGGTACAAGCCTTTTACAGCGCTTTGAAAGCTTGTTGGCGATGCAAGTATGCTTCCGCTGGCATTAAACAGGTTGTTGTAAATAAAAGCTTTGCTGAGTGGTATACGCAACTGAGGGGCTACCCGCTGAACGGTATCCAATGTGTCGGTACGGATACGGGTAATGGTAATACTGTCATGCGTACGGGCTGTGAAAGTTTTAGAGCCAAGTAAGGCGCTCAAATCCGCATCCCAGTGGTTGTTGGTGTAGTAGGTTTTGCTTTCTATCTTTTTTTGAAGCTGGTAAACGTTTACTTTATAACGTGAAGCCAGCGAATCACCATAAAAGCCGTCGGCATACTTAAGTACCAATACGGCAGAGTCAATTGTCAGGGTACCTGCCGGAACGGTATATGCAGCACCATTTGGCAGGTTAAGGCCAATAGCAACAACGCTTTTTGTTGTACCGAATACAGGGTCGGTAAAGTTAGCAAGCGGTGTCCTGGTCATGCCGGATGTAGCTGCAGTATCGTCAAGAACAGTGTTAATAACAATATTGGTATCAACTATCAGGCTTCCATTGATCTCGTTTTGATCATTGATGCCCAAACCAATACCATCCTGGCGTTTACAACTGTTCAAAATAAAAAGACTTATTAACAGGGTCAATAAGTCTAATCGGAAAAATTTCATATATAATATTAAGTCTTATGCAACATGCACCAATTCGTCGTTGGTAATTTCGTCGTAAAAATTGTAATAATTTTCGAAATCTGCGGTAGAATCAAAGTCTAAAACCGATTTATTGCTGTTTTTAACATTATTTAACACATCAGCATCGATATCAGGGCTGCCTAAAACAATACCGTCTGAGTAATGAATTGCACCAGCATACAGTGCCGAATTGGTGCCTCCTTTGTAAGGCTCAACATGCTGCTCGTTCATATTGCTCATGATGGCTTTTGTAGCAAAATTATCATGCATTTTCTCTTTAAAATCATTTTCATAAATTGAGTAAATGATTTTTGAGTGCTTGAATGTAGGATCGTCTTTGTAGGTTGTTTTCAGATAAGCAGGTACAAGCGCGCTCATCCAGCCGTGGCAATGGATCACATCCGGAGCCCAGCCTAATTTTTTAACAGTTTCCAATGCACCTTTGCAAAAGAAGATCATACGCTCGTCATTGTCGGCATAAAATTTACCTTCTTTGTCTGCAAACACATGTTTACGCTGAAAATATTCTTCATTATCCAAAAAATACACCTGCATACGCGCCGCCGGGATAGATGCTACTTTGATGATCAGCGGGTTATCATTATCGTCGATAATAATATTCATACCTGATAACCGGATCACTTCATGAAGTCTGTTCCTGCGCTCATTGATGTTGCCGAAACGCGGCATAAGGATACGGATCTCGTAACCTTTCTCCTGCATAGCCTGCGGAAGTTGGCGTGTTATTTCAGCAATTTTTGTGAGTTCAAGGAAAGGGGACATTTCATGAGTTATAAACAAAAGCTTAGATTTACCCATCACTAAATCAGTATTTAAAATGTAAAGAAGTCAAAAAATTTGAGTTTGCAAATATAACTAATATTATATAAACTGCCAACGAATTATGCAAGTAACTTTTGGTTATTTTTAAGCAATTGTACACCTTTGCCAAATTTTGTAACACCTATTACGTTGAAAATATTCAGCATTAAAAATGAGATGACCGATTATTTTAACCGTAAGCCGGTAAAAGTAATTGGCTTTGTACCAACCATGGGCGCACTGCATAAAGGGCACCTGGGTTTAATTGAACTGGCTAAGCAGCAAAGCACCCAGGTTGTTTGCAGTATTTTTGTGAACCCTACCCAGTTTAATGACCCTAAGGACCTGGAAAAATACCCCCGCCCCATAACCGATGATATCCGCCGCCTTGAGGAAGTTAACTGCGATATTTTGTTTAATCCGCAGGTTACCGAGATGTATGCTGATAATGAGAAATGGCATTTTGACATGGGCGATCTGGAACATTTGCTGGAAGGAAAATTCAGGCCCGGGCATTACCAGGGGGTTACACAGGTGGTAAATAAGCTGTTCAATATTGTAAAGCCTGATATCGCTTTTTTTGGCCAGAAAGATTATCAGCAGGTTATGGTGATCAGCAAAATGGTAGAGTCATTGAATATGCCTGTTAAGCTGGTGATGTGCCCTATCGAGCGTGAGCCCGACGGCCTGGCCATGAGCTCAAGAAACATTCACCTTACGCCGTATGACAGGGAACATTCTCTCATTCTGTCCAAAACGCTTAACTGGGTTAATGAAAACTTCGATATTAACCAAATTGATGCCCTGCAGCAGCAGGCTGCTCAAATGATCAGCAATGAGCCTGGCGTTGAACTGGAGTATTTTGAAATAGCCGATGGCAAAACTTTGCATCCCGCTACCCAGGCATCAGAGTCCATTGTTGCCCTGGTTGCTGCCCGGGTAGGTAAAACAAGATTGATTGATAATGTGTTGATTTCTTAGTTGATAGTCGATTGTCCATAGACGATGGCCGATAATTCGATGGTATAAACACTTGATATACTGTTGGCTATTGGTAATTGACTATGGTCGATTTTTGAGGAAAAATCTTTTACAATCTATGGACTATCGACTATGGACTATCGACTAAATTTATTCCTAACTTTGCGCCATGATAATTGAAATATTAAAGTCCAAAATTCACCGGGTTAAGGTAACGCAGGCGGAGTTGAATTATGTGGGCAGTATCACTATTGATGAAGACCTGATTGAGGCTGCAAATATCATCCCCAACGAAAAGGTTCAGATAGTGAACAACAATAACGGTGCTCGCTTTGAAACCTATGTTATCAAAGGCGAACGCGGAACAGGTACTGTATGCCTTAACGGCGCTACGGCCCGCCTGGCACAGGTAGGCGATATCGTGATCATCATGTCGTACGCGTACATGGAGACTGAAGAGGCCCGCAATTACGAACCTATTTTGATATTCCCCGATTCAGATAACAAACTGATTAAGTAAATTAGCGGAGTCTTGTCGCAATTTATTTAAATGAAACCTCTTTTTACCTTAGCCTTTTTTGTTTGTGCTGCGCAGGTGGCTTCTGCCCAGCGCCAAAATGTTTATTTCCTGAAGAACAACGGGAAATACGTTGATGTACGCGATAGTGCCGATTATGTCAGGGTAGTACGGGAGCCGGATTCGGCCTCAACACTTTATAATGTTTTTGAGTTTTACATTAACGGCAGCAAAAAGCTAATGGGGAAATCAATTAAGATCAACCCGCCGCAGTACCAGGGGATGTGTGTAGCGTATTTTCCCAGTGGTAAAAGAAAATCGTTAATTAACTATAAAAATGGAGTGAAGGCCGGTGAGGATATGGAATTTTATCCCAACGGAAGGCTCTATACTGAATTTTCTTATCCTGAAGACAATAAAGATCGTACCCTGGATAGATCGGGGGGCTACCTGATCAAAGCAAATAACGATTCATTAGGAATTGCACTGGTAACCGATGGTAATGGTTACTACAAAGGGTATAATGACGAGTTTACCTATGTTGAAGAAGAGGGCCCGGTAAAAGAAGGCAAGCGTGACGGGCAGTGGAAGGGGAATTTTCAGAATATCAATACCACATTTATCGAAACCTATAATAACGGACTGCTTGTAAGCGGTACTGCGACGACAAAAGATGGTAAGGTTAACACATATACACAGTCGCGCTGGGTTGCGCCGCAATTTAAAGGCGGGCTTGAACGATTTGGCCGTTTTCTCTCTAACAATATCAAATATCCGGATGATGCACGGCGCGATGGCACAGAAGGGACGGTGATCCTTACTTTTGTTGTTGAAAGGGATGGAACACTTACTGATATCAAAGTAAGCAGATCGGTTGCACCAATTATTGATGAGGAAGCAATTCGTGTACTTGGCAATTCGCCTAAATGGGTTCCGGGTACACAATTCGGCCTTCCGGTAAGGGTTCAATATAGCGTGCCTGTCTCATTTGCACTATCACGCTAAGCTTAATTAGCAGGATTCGATCCTATCCCCAACGATACTTTCAGGCTTGCATCTGTTGCCGCGGCTTTACGCAGGCGGTAAACCATCCGTATGCGTACGCTGGGCTGGCGTACCAGTTCGTCTAAAAAATGGGAGTTGTCAAGGTCGAGTGTGATGCTGTTGCCAGAGTTTGGCGAAATATCTTTCCTGATGGCTACCATTACTTCCTCGCTGCCGTCGCTTTTACCCATATATACCCTTAGTGAAGAGATATTACCAA
>NZ_DASVOB010000849.1:0-7076 GCF_036383575.1 Mucilaginibacter sp. | reverse complement strand
CTCTGCGAGTTTAAGTTAACTCACAAAATTGATAGTCAAATTGATTATAGCCAATTGAGTAAGTTGAGCCCCTCTGGGGCTCGGGTAAGGGACGTAACGTTATTTCTACAAACCTTTTCCCCCTCTGGGGGATTTTTATAGTTTAATAAACAGGTATTAATTGAGATGCCTAAGGACAGGTGCACCAGAGGTGCAAAAGGTTTGTAGCATAAAAAACAGAAATACCCTTTGCCCCAGAGGGGGCAAAACAAAACGCCTTGCTGATTAAACGAAAGCAATTTTGTGGGTTAACTTAAATCTGCGAGAAACCCGGAGTAGACGTTGGTACTCGCGGTGAAGTTGTTACTTTATAAATATAAAAAAATAACTATTTTCAAATCTCCATCAGGGGAATTTAGAAAGCTAATATGAGTACGATAAACTGGGGTATTATAGGCTGCGGCAACGTAACAGAAAAAAAAAGCGGGCCGGCATTTAAAAAAGTAACCGGAAGTAACCTTGTGGCCGTTATGCGCCGCGACGCAGACAAAGCAGCCGATTATGCTACCCGGCATGGCGTAGGCAAATGGTACAGCGACGCCGATGAACTGCTGAATAATCCTGAGCTCAATGCCGTTTATATAGCTACCCCTCCGGCTTCTCACCTTGATTATGCCATTGCAGCCTTAAAAAAAGGGCTTAATGTTTACGTTGAAAAACCGGTAACCCGCAATTCGGCAGAGGCGAAGGCTATGGCAGCGGCAGTAAAGGGCGCTAACTCAAAACTTACGGTTGCCCATTATCGCAGGGCATTGCCCATGTTTTTAAAAGTTAAAGAACTGATTGATACCGAACTGATAGGCGAGATCCGTACCGTACAGATCAGGATGTGGCAAAGCCGTAAACCTGCTCTTATTGCCGATGTGGAAACCAACTGGCGTGTACTGCCTGAGCTGTCAGGCGGCGGTTATTTTCATGATCTTGCACCTCATCAACTCGATTTAATGCTATACTATTTCGGTGAGCCCGAAATGTACCATGGGTTTTCGCTCAACCAATCAAACTCAACACCTGCCGACGATCACGTGTGCGGGCAGATCCTTTTTAAAAACAAAGTGGTGGTAAACGGTTCATGGTGTTTCAATGTAGCCGAAAGCGAAACCACCGATACCTGCGAGATCATCGGTACAAAAGGAAAAATAACCTTCCCGTTTTTTGGTAATTACATCACCTGGAAAACCGATACAGAAGAACAAACTATAACTTTTACACACCCAGAGCATATCCAGCAGCCCTTTATAACCAAAATAGTGGCTTACTTTAAAGGCGAAGGGCCAAACCCCTGCCCCATTGAGGAAGCAGTAACGCTGATGGATATCATCGATGCGTTTACGTTAAAAAATTAAATGAAAAACCTAACCTTATCGTATCCGCCCATGCCAGCAGGGGCCGATAAAAGTATTATTAAACCCTCAAAGGCATTTAAAAAGTATGTGTACCTTTCGGTTGGTGCCATTTTACTATTTATTTTAACCTATCTATTTCTCTTTTGCGGCTCGCTGGCCATTGCCATAGCTTTCGGTGTTATAGGTTATTATATTATGCTGGCAGGTATTGGTTTTTGGGGCCTTCTATTAGGTATATCCTTTATAATAGCCGGTTTATTGCTCGTTTACTTTGTGATCAAGTTTCTTTTTAAAAGGTCACGAACCGATTACTCTGGTATGATAGAAATAACCGCCGGGGAACAACCGGATCTATTTCGCTTTATTACCCAGGTAACCACCGAAGCACAAGCGCCCTCGCCCAAACGTATTTTTGTTTCGTCGGAGGTAAACGCCGGAGTGTTTTATACGTCAAGTTTCTGGAGCATGTTTTTCCCTGTAAAGAAAAACCTTAACATCGGACTTGGCCTTGTCAACAGTGTCAATATTTCGGAATTTAAGGCAATCATGGCCCATGAGTTCGGTCACTTTTCACAACAGAGCATGAAATTTGGCAGTTATGTATATAACCTTAATAAAGTGATCTATAACATGCTGTATGATAACGAAGGGTATGGCAAACTGCTAAACCAATGGGCCAGGATCCATAATGTTTTCAGAGTGATGGCTATGCTGAACATCCAGATCATTCGTGGCATCCAGTTCATTTTACGTAAAGTATATGGTGTTTTGAACAAAACATATCTTGGTCTTTCGCGCGAGATGGAGTTTCATGCCGATGCTGTAGCGGCTTATGTTAGCGGATCAAACCAGGTGATAACATCTTTAAAAAGGATTGATATAGGACATTCAAGCTATACAACGCTGATGAGCTATCTGAACAGGCAATTGCATGACGGCAAAAGGGTTGATAACATATATCCTATACAGCAGGAAATTACCCGGTATTTTGCTATTATACATAAAAATGGTATCGATGCGGCCGGCTTACCTGTAATTACCGAAGGGATGCTTGCGCCAGAGGAAAGTGAGATAATTATCACAAATCAATGGGCCTCGCATCCTACGACTGCTGATAGGGAGCTGCACGCCAAAAAGATCAACCTGATCACACCGGAATTTACTGAAACGGCATGGTCACTTTTTCATAACGCGGAACAACTACAAATTCGGCTTACCGATCAGCTATACACACCGACCAATAAAAAGCCGGCCACCGTTTTAAACTTCGAAGCATTTAAAGACGATTTTTACAGCAATATATCATCTAATTCACTCAACGAAAATTATAAAGGGTACTATGACAGCCGGATCATTACTCAGTTTGATATAGAGGAAGCTGTGCTATCGGCCGCAAATAGCCCAATTTTGGATATTAATGATATTTTAACAGAGGAAAACTGCAACCTTCCTAAAGGGATAGCAGATAAACAAAAAGACGTTGCCCTGCTTGACCAATTAAGCGAAGTACGAACAGATATTAAAACATTTGATTTCAGAGGTGCCAAATACCAACGACTTGATGCTTATAGAGTACAGGCTGTGCTTAATGAAGAAATAGGCCGGGCAGATCAGAAAATAAAGGATTTAGACCGTGAGATCTTCATTAACTACTACAGGGCTGCAAAATCCGATGCTGAACGTGAAATTCTTACCGTAAAATACGGGGAGCTATTTGCATTGCAAATAGATGCAGTGAAGGATTATGACCTGTTCAATAACATTATGCATGAATTTAACAAAGTATACAACCCAATGCCTGTTGAGGGTATAATACGCACATTGGGAAACGTGAGCAGGCATGAGAAAAAGATAAAACCCCGTATAACCGAAATTTTAGCAGATGCTGTAACCAGGCCGTATTTTACTGACGAGCAGGTTAAAACATTGGAAACTTATGTAACAGGGAACTATATTTATTACCATGAGCCCACCTATGATAATCAAGCAATAGATAAATTTAACAAAGCCATGGATATTTACATCTCAGGCATTGCCAAACGCAATTTTGAAATAAAGAAGGACCTGCTTAACTTTCAATTTCAACTTATTAATTAAAAACTCAATGATACTTATCCAAAAGCAGGCTCATTGAAAATTGCTATAAGCATTTCAATGAGCCTGTCTTTGTATGAACCCTCTATCAGTTTTTCTTTTTGGGTACTTTGGCGCCTTCTTTCCGTGCTTCGGAAAGCCCTATTGCTATTGCCTGCTTTTTGCTGGTTACCTTTTTACCGCTGCCGCTTTTTAACTTGCCTTCCTTCATTTCATGCATGGTTTTCTCAACCTTTTCACCGGCCTTTTCCGAATACTGTGCCATAATGTTAGTTTTAAAGTAAATGATATCATTACAACGCAAAATATTTGCCAAACATAAAATCAGTAGCTTTTTTAATGGTGGCAAGAGCGAGCGGAAGTCTGTTGTCCATGGTATTATCGTAGTTAAAACTACTGCTAAATCCGGGAGTATCGATAAATTAAATGTTTCACGTTTTTCATCCTGTCTGTTCCCAATTATTACTTATCTTCAAAACATCTGAAATAATTGCGTGTTAAGCCATCATAATATACCCCAACATTTGCCCATATGCCAACAAAAAAACTCATAGCTCCATTTTACGAACGTCTTGCATTAGTACTTATCGGCTTTATGGCCCTGGGCTACCTGGTTATTATGGGTAAGGACCTGCTTGATCCGATGATCTTCGGTTTTATATTCGCCATCCTATTGCTGCCTGTTTGTAATTTTCTTGAAAGCAAGCTCAGGCTCCCCCGTAGCATGGCATCGCTGGTTTCTATATTATTATTGATCGGTGTTATTGGGGGGATCCTTTATCTCGTTGGGTCACAGATCTCGAACATGGCCAACGACTGGCCTATGCTTCAAAAACAGGTTAAACAATCCATACAGGACCTTCAGGAGTGGATCCAGCATGCTTTCATGTTAACGCCGCCAAACAAATGGCCTATGTTGACGATACAGCAAAAAAACTAATGGAATCGGGCACCGATGTACTGGGCACTACTTTCGGGGCAATTTCGTCGCTTATGCTGTTCTATGTGTTCATCCTGATCTTTACGTTTTTTATACTGCTGTACAGGCGTTTGCTCATCCGCTTTATAGTATGGGTTTTCAGAGATGAAAATGAGCATGTGGTAATGGATATTGTTGAAAATATTCAAAGCATTTTAAGGCAATACATATTAGGTCTGCTGCTGGAGATGGTCATAGTCGCCGGTGTAGCCATTACCGTTTTTTGGATGATCGGTATTAAATATGCCGCTTTGCTGGGCATTATCGTGGGACTTTTCAATATTATACCGTACATCGGTATTTTCACCGCGTTGCTGTTAAGTACGGTGATAACTTTTGCTACGGGCAGTATCAGCAATACCATTGCCGTGGCTGTGAGCGTTATCGGCATCCACGCGGTCGACGCTAACTTTTTGCTTCCTACCATAGTTGGCTCGAAGGTTAGGCTCAATGCACTCATCTCTTTTATAGGCATCATTTTGGGCGAAATGATCTGGGGGCTTTCGGGCATGTTTCTTTCTATTCCTGTTATTGCCATATTCAAGATCATATTTGACCGCATTGAAACGCTTAAGCCATGGGGGTATTTGTTAGGCGGAGATTATGAGTATAAAAAGTCGGCCGCGAAGGCTATGAAAACCGAATAATTTTTTCAAAAAGGGGCTAACCAAAATCTGTAAACTTTCGTTTAAGTAAGCTAAACTTTTAATTTTACAGAAAACTATTGATACCCCCTGACAATGGAAATTGTAAGAGACACACCACGCGCAGTTCACCGGTGTAAAAAATGTAATGAGCCCTTAAAAACCAGGCGTAAGCGCAGCCTGTTATTAAAAGCCACCCTATTTTGGCTTCCGATCAGGAAATTCTTCTGTGAACGGTGCCTTAAAACACGTTACGTAATGTAAGTGTTCATAAAAACAGGCGGCATTTTACTTTGATTATTTAGGCATATCCTTAATTTAGTACCGTAGCATATTAAAGCTAAATCTGCCTAAAATGAACCTCAAGCGTAAATTACTGCCGTTTTTATATATTTTCCTGTTTCCCGTAATTGTATTAGCGCAAACTTCAAAGGGCACAGCTTTCAGACTGGTGCCTTTAGGTGTATTGGGCGGCATTGATGAAAGTAACCTATCGGCCTATATGCTTGCCCCCGCCGGGAGCAACAATTATATTTGCCTTGATGCGGGTACACTGCATTATGGGATTGAAAAGGCCGTGGCCAATAAAAGCTTTAACGTGCCCGCAAGCGTAATACTTAAACAATATATCAAAGGCTATTTCATTTCCCACTCGCACCTTGACCATATTGCCGGACTTATTATTAATTCGCCGGAAGATAGTACCAAAAACATCTATGCGCTTAATGATTGCATCGAAACCATAAAAACCCATTATTTTACCTGGAAAAGCTGGGCTAACTTTACCGATCAGGGCGAGACACCTGCCCTCAAAAAGTACCATTATAAAGTATTGGAGCCCGGCGCTGAAACCGCTATCGAAAATACCGAACTTAAGGTTCAGGCCTTCCCGCTCAGTCATTCCAATTTAACAAGCACTGCTTTTTTAGTGAATAATAATGACAACTATTTGCTCTATTTAGGCGATACAGGTCCTGACGAAATTGAAAAAAGCGGCAATATGCAAAACCTGTGGCAGGCCGTTGCCCCATTGGTAAAAAGCAAAAAGCTGAAAGCTATTTTAATAGAGGTATCCTTCCCTAATGAGCAACCCGACAAAACGCTGTTTGGTCACCTTACACCGAAATGGCTGATGACGGAGATGGACAAACTTGCATCGTTTGCCGGTGCCGATGCTGTTAAAGGTTTGAATATAGTAGTAACACATTTAAAGCCGCCCGCTACCAGCATCAGCAAAATTAAAGTACAGTTAAAGGCAGCCAATAAATTACAGTTAAACCTGGTATACCCGCAACAGGGTAAAGCGCTTAATTTTTAAAACCTAAAAATCTGCACTATGAAAATGATAAAACCTGCTTTTTTATTTCTGCTGATGATAAGCGGCTTCAGCTTGTTTGCGCAGCAAGGCAAGGTGCTTGAAGAACAAAGCATAAAAAGCAAAATTTTAAAGCGCAATGTAAACTATGCCGTTTACCTCCCGCCTGATTATGAAACCGCCAACCGCACTTACCCTGTGGTTTACCTGCTGCATGGCTATACTGATGACCATACCGGCTGGTTGCAATTTGGTGAAGTTAACCGTTATGCTGATAAAGCCATAGCCGATGGCACCATCCCGCCGATGATCATTGTTATGCCTAATGCTGATTCGAGCTGGTACATCAACTCTTACGATGGCAAGGAGAAATATGAAGACTTTTTTTTCAAAGAATTTATACCACATATTGAAAAAGTATGTCGGGTTAAAGCCGAAAAAAGGTACCGCGGCATAGCAGGCCTTTCAATGGGTGGGTATGGAACGCTGGTCTATACGCTTAAACACCCTGATCTGTTTGCGGCCGGCGCGGCTTTAAGCGCGGCTGTATTTCCAGACGATCAGCTTATAAGCACTCCTGATGATACCTATGACAAGATATTCGCGCAGCTTTATGGACGTGGTTTAAAGGGTAAAGACAGGGTGAACAGTGCATGGCA
>NZ_DASVOB010000848.1:0-9435 GCF_036383575.1 Mucilaginibacter sp. | reverse complement strand
AGGCCACCTATGCCAACTTTTTTCAATACGGATTTAGGGACAGTATATCCCAACGTAAGTGTGTTAAGACGAAGGAACGAACCTTTTTCAATGCCGAGGGTTGATGTAACTCCCGTTTCGCTGTACGCCAATGGCAAATCGGCATTTGCGTTTGCCGCGTTAAATTCATCAGGTGTTTTTAGCCTGACAAGTTGCCCGTTAACAACATTATAAATTTTGTAGGCGTTGGCCATGATAGCCAGCTTGTTTTCATAAACGCCCGCTTCTTTAGGGCCGTACAATGATGCCAGTTTGTTGGCATTATAAATATCGTTACCTACGCTGTAATTGAAGTTTAGCCCCAGGTCGATATTTTTATAGGCAACGCTAATGTTAAAGCCGCCTGTAAACTTCGGAGTGGTATTGCCAATAACTGAAAGATCTTTATCGTCTATCTTGCCGTCGTTGTTCAAATCTTTATACTTGGGCAGCCCCGGATAAGCGATCTGGCCGGTCGGGCGATCAGCGCCGGTAGTAAGTCCATGAACTACACCACCAGTTACGCTTGTAAGGTCGGGTACACCGGTTTTCAGCGTATACATGCCATTGCTGTAGGTAAAATCGTTAGGGGTGTAAAAGCCATCATACGTTAAGCCGCGCACCAGGCCGACAGGTCGGCCCACTACAAGCTGGTAATCAGATGCGGGGTAAGTTGCGCTGCCTGCCCAGCTTGTACCGTACAGCCCGGTCACGTTATCGGCAAGCTTGTCTACCTTGTTTTTATTGAAAGTAATGTTGCCACCAGCAGTAACCCTCCAGTTTTGGTTTTTGAATACTGTTCCTAAAAGCGATAGTTCTACGCCTCGGTTGCTTATTTGCCCGATATTGGCATAAGTATAGGTAAAGCCGGTAACACCGGGTATGGTAGTTTGAGTAAGTACGTCTTTAGTGGTATTCCAGTATACATCAACAGTACCTGATAATTTATCACCAAACAAACTGAAATCCGTTCCGATATCGCGGGTGATAGTAGTTTCCCATTTCAAATTTGGATTAGATAAAACGGTGGGGTTGCTTAAAGAATACGCAGCAAGGGTAGTGTGGTTGATGTCGTACTGGTTTCTTGGATCGGTTACAGAACCCCATGATTGTGTGTTAAGCCCCGTAGGGATATTATTATTACCAACGGCACCGAAAGATGCGCGAAGTTTCCAGTTGTCGACCCAGTTAACATTTTTCATGAAAGGTTCCTGCGATATCCTCCATGCAAATGCGCCGCCCGGGAAATATCCCCAGCGGTTATTACCGGCAAACCTGGAAGAACCATCCGCACGGAATGTAAGTGTTAATAAATACTTGTCCATGAAGTTATACATGGCACGGGCAAAGTATGAGTTAAGACGATCGGGGGTATTTACGCTGGATGAAAATGCGAATGAATTTTTTGTCCTGTCGTATTGGTTGATCTGGGCAAAAGCTGTTTGCTCGGTAAAGTTTGACGGAAAGTAATTTGCCTGTATAGAAATACCGGTACCCCCCGAATTGAAGAATTCCGTACCTGCCAATAAACTGATCTTATTGTCTTTATTAATGTTAAACTCATAGCCCAGTGTGTTTGCCCAGCGAAGGCCCCAGCTGTCGTTTTTGCGATAATCGGCATTACCGGCATACAGTTTATTACCGGTTGCATCGTCAATATAGCCGTTATAGGTAGCGCCCGACCAGTATTTACGCTGTGTCCAGGTGCCGTTTCCGCTAAAATCGGTATGGTAGGTTAAGCCTTTAATGATCACCCAATTCAATGAGGCTATCCCCACAAAATTTGACGAAAGACTAAGCGGATCATAATCACTGATCCGGGCTACAGGGCTATAGCTATCCCACAAAGCGTTTTTACCGTATTGCGATATATTATTGCTTGCTGTTAATGCAGACAGGCTGCCTAAAATATGGTTAGTAGCAATGGGGCGGAAGCGATATGCAGAAGATAATATTGAGCCGCTGCCGCTGGTAACACCTTCATCGCCAAGTGTGGGGGTATTGGCATAGCGGGTGTTAATGTCGAACGTAACGTTGTCAAATATTTTTTGGGTAAGTTTAAATGCGGCTGTTGCCCGGCGTTGGTATGATTGCAGTTTCATACCCTCATCATCGCTGTAAGTGGCAGAAAACAATACTTTTGTTTTGTCGGTGCCTCCTGATATGGTAAGGGCATGGTTCCATGATACCGACTGTTTATAGGCTTGCTTTTGGATATCATCTGTTGCAAGGTTCCGGTAACTCTCTATTCCCCCGGCATTGTTGCCGGCATTTGCGCCCAGGCCATATAATTGCTCAAATGGTGTTTGATAAGCGGTTCCGTTTGCCGCCGCGTTAGCCCATACATATTGCAAATAATCGTAAGGGCTTAAGGCTTTTAAATATTTGTTTGGCCTGTTAATTTTAGCATAGCCATTATAGCTTACGTTGGTTTTGCCTGCTTTTGCCGATTTGGTGGTAACAAGTACAACACCATTGGCGCCACGTGAACCATAGATGGCTGCCGATGAGGCGTCTTTTAACACGTCAATACTTTCCACCTGGTCGCCGGGGATATCATTTAAATTGCCCGGTACACCATCAATAAGCACCAATGCCTGGTTGCTTTGTGATATGGATGTTCCGCCCCGTACACGGATGTTAACACCTGCACCCGGGCGGCCATCCTGCGAGGTAATGTTTACTCCCGGCAATTTACCCTGCATGGCCTGCGCCACGTTAGGAACCGGAGTGGCTGCGATGTCCTTCCCGCTAACTGAAGCTACAGCGCCGGTTAAATCGCGCCTTTTGACCGTACCGTAGCCGATAACCACAATCTCATTCAGGTCTTTTTGACTTCCGGCCAGCGATATGTTAATGGTTGTGCGGTTGTTGATGTTTTCTTCGATGGAAGCATAACCCATAAAAGAAAATACCAGTATCCCCTGGCCGGTTTTAACTTTTAAACTGTAATGGCCGTTCGCGTCGGAAGTTGTGCCGGTTGATGTACCCTTAAGGCTTATACTCACACCGGGTAATGTCCGGTCATGTTCGTCCTTGACAGTACCGTTCACTGTTTTGTCTGCCTGGGCAAATAGCCGGCAGGTTATCGCCAGCAAAAAAAAGATGCTGAGCACAAAGCTTCGGTTAAGAAGCCGGATCTTTTGCCGCCCGTGCCCGGCATTGAATAGTAATTGTTCAGGTAAATTCATTATTAAATTGGTTTGATAATTGGTTTATAAATTAGATGGGACTGAATTGAACAGTACAGACAATGCGAACATTGATCTGCCGGTTTTTATCAGTAAAGAAGTGCCGGTTGCGCCTTTGCAATAAGTTTAAGCTGTACCATGCGTGTTTTTCCGGTCCACATTTTAGCCGAACCGAAGATTAGGCGGGTGTTGCGACCGCACACTAATAAAATGCCGCGCAATAATTGTTGAAAAAACAAGTAAAGTTTTTCTCATAGTAAAAATTTAAAGCGCCGACTATTGGTTGTTTGCCGGCAGGGTTAACATTGGTTATAATTAGTGATCAGCATCGATGCCCGGATAAACCAGGTGATCGGTTGTGATAAAAACAAACCTATATAAATATGTCCCGCAGCAGGGTTGAAATTTGGCCAAAAAGGTTTAAAATTAGTTCAATAAGGATGTGTTTTGTGCTAAAAGGGCAAATTACTGTGTTTTTAGTCCGTGGGTTCAGCAATCCTCATCGTTAAATAATTGGAATTAAAAATATCAGGAACGCAGGATGCTTGTGGTTTATGCACATCGCTCCAATGGCATCCGGAATTGATGGGCCGCTATGCAGCTATTGAATGATCTCGGGAGATGACTTTGACGTTTTTTGATAATCGGAGGGGGAAATATTGAACTTTGCTTTAAAACAGGTAGCAAAATATTTAGGGCTGTTAAACCCTACGGCATAGGCGATTTGGGAGATATTATCGCTGCCTGCATCCAGTAATTGCTGCGCCCGTAAAAGCCTGTGATCGCGAACAAATTCAACAGGGCTGAGCTGGGTAAGGCTTTTCAGTTTGCGATAAAAAGTTTGCCTCGACATATTGATCACTTCGGCAACCGACTCGATATTAAAATCGGGGTTGTCCATACCCGCGTCAATCAGTTCCAACACCTTTTTCAAAAATATTTCATCTTTTGATGTTACTATAATATCCCCCGGATTTAAACTCACTACTGCCTTACCCGTCATCATTTCATTGACAAGCCTGCTCCGGCGTTCAATAATATTTTTAAGGGTTGTGAGCAAAAAGGCGGTATCAAAGGGCTTTGTGATGTAGTAATCGGCTCCGTAATTTAAACCTGCTATCTGGCTTTCAACAGCTGTTTTAGCGGTAAGTAATACTACCGGTATATGGCTGGTGGCGGCATCACTCCTTATTTTACCCAATAGTTCCAATCCATCCATCCGCGGCATCATTACATCGCTTAAAATGACATCGGGTTGCAGTTTTAATATTTTCTCCCAGCCTTCAACGCCATCAGCAGCGGTTTCTATACGGTACTTACCGCTTAGCTGCATCCTTATCAATTCGCGCATATCCTGATTATCTTCTACCAAAATCAGTAAGGGCTCATTATTTAGTCCGGCATCAATGGCTTGTTCATCTTTTAGTGCGGTATGGATTGGCTGTAACAACGCGGGGCCTGGTTTATCTTCTGGCATTGCAGCCGGAGCCATGTTTGTAACGGCGTTAACCGGCAAGGTTACCCTTACCCAAAATCCACCGGGCTCTCTGTTCTGCGCGCTGATAGTTCCCTTGTGAAGTTCAACCAATTCTTTTGATAAGGCCAGCCCAATGCCCGTACCCTTTAAATGTCCGGTATTAGGGTGCGACCCTTCGGTATAAAGGTCAAATAAGCTATCAATTTCAGATGGCAGTACCCCGCATCCTTCATCTGTAATATCAATTATCATATCGCCGGTGTTCTTCATCTGCAAGTGCACGGTGATCTTTTTTCTTTCGGGGGTAAACTTATAGGCGTTGGCGATCAGGTTATATAATACGGTTTCTATTTTTTCAGGATCAAGCCAAACCATGGCCGTATCTACATCTGTTTTAAAGGCAAATTCAATGTTTTTTAGTTGCCGCGTCTCTTCAAAATAGCCGGCTACATCGGTAATGAGTTCAACCATATTGATAGCCGAAAGGTTTAATTTGGCCTTGCCGCTTTGCACTTTTCTGAAATCCAGTAACTGGTTTACAAAGCGGACCATACGGTTTGCGTTGCGCTGAATAATTGTCAGGTATTGGCGGTCATCCCTGCTAAGATAAGCTCGTTGCACAAGCTCATTAATAGGATTGATAATAAGGGTAAGCGGGGTACGCAGCTCGTGCGAGATATTGGTAAAGAAACTCAGCTTTAATTCGGTCATTTTTTGCTCAACGGCCACTTTCTGCTTTAACTTCAGCACAGTTAAAGCGTTTTGCCTGATAGCGGCCAGTATGGCGCAAATGATAATAGCATAAATAATATATGCCCACCAGCTTGCCCATGGCGCAGCAAGTACCGTAATGGCCAGGCTTTTATAAGGGACGTTTATAAACCTGTCGGGATCATTACATTTTACCTCGAAAGTATAGTTGCCGGCAGGCAGGTTGGTATAAGTGGCCCGCTGTTGGTCGCTATCCTCATGCCATTCGTTATCAAATCCTTTTAAACGGTAAGCGATGGTTAGGTGGTTACCCGAGCGGTAATCTAAAACGGCATAATCCAGGCTGAAAATATTTTGATCATGCTTCAATTTAATACCATCCGAATAGTTAATATCACGATCAAGGATCCGGGTGCTATCTTTGATCGCGATATCCCTGTTGTTCACCTGCAGGTTGGTTAGCACTAAATTTGTTTTAATTGCATCGTTCTTAACCTGGCCCGGATCAAAAACCATATAGCCCCTTACTGCACCAAACACCAGTTTCCCATCTTTTGTGGCCTGGCATGAACTCTCAGAAAACCCTTTTTTAGGAATACCGTCATAAGAGTTGAAATTTTTAAACTTACGGCTATTCAAATCAAACATGGATAAACCGGCCTTAGTAGCCAGCCATAAGTGTTGATATCCATCACCTATACAACTCATGACATAATCATTGGCTAGACCTTGTTTTGAGGTGTATGCTTTAAACTTTTGCAGGCCGGTTTGCGGATCGGTGAAAGCCAGGTTTAGCCCGCCGCCGGATGTTACAAGCCACATTTGGTTTTTGCTGTCGCGATAAATATGCTGGATATCGTTATTGCCCAGGCTTTGAGGGTTGCCGGGTATTTTTTTGTAAGTTTCGTATAAAAGTTTACCGTTTTGATAGTTCAGGATTACGAGGCCGCCTGTGGCTGCTATCCATAAACGCCCATTTGCATCTGTTGCTAAATATCTTATTTTAAGACAGGTTTGCGGATATCCGGTCCCGGTTTCAGACAGCCTTGTAAATGAAATATTGCCATTGTTCCTGGTGAGCAAACATAGCCCGTTATCAAACGTGCCTAACCAGATGCGCCCTTCCTTGTCTTCTTTTATCGAATAAATTTCGTCGCTGTTAATGGATGCCGGATCGGAGGGATCGTAGCGGTAGTTTATCAGCCGGTAACGAAGCTCTGAAGGATCGGTAGGTATAGCTTGGTATAAGCCCCTGGTTTTAGTACCCATCCAGATAACTCCGTTATGGTCCTGGGTAATGCAATAAACCGCGCCAATATTTTGCCCTGCAAAATTGGTGAAAGTTACCGGCAGCTGTTTCCCGTTTTTGTAAACTAAAACCTGCCCGTTTTTTAATCCAAACCACAGCCTGTTTTGCCGGTCGGTACAAATTCCTCTTACCTCATTGTCTGATTGGAAGTCGGCATGCTCATTTAGTAAACTGGTTTGAAAAACGTTTGGCGGGAAAATTACTTTTTCAAGGCCGTGTTCATCTGTATGCAGCCAAAAGATGCCGGCAGGGTCATAATATATGGTAGTTACAAGGTTTGAAAAACGACGGCTGTTTGAACCGGGCTCGTTATAAAAGTAGTTAAACTGTTTTGAAACGTTATCATAGTAGCCAAATCCGCCATCTCTGAGCACACACCAAACAACACCATTCTTATCTTCTATCACCTTAAAGTGATTGGCAAAATTGGTTTTTTTGGCATCGTTTTTTTGAACAAACGTTGCGAATTTTTGAGTTAGCAGATCAAAGCGGATAGCTCCTTTTGAGCCCGGTTCGATCCAAAGCGCACCCGAACGATCTTCGAAAATTGTATGTAATGATTCGCCCGCATGATAAACCGTGCGCGATAACAGACCGATCCCTAAGGTAAATGATATCAACTCGCCGTTGCCTGTTGTTAAATAAGCTTTTGTATGGCCGCGGTTAACCAATATCGTATTGATATCAGCAGTACTGATTCGTTGTTTCGAGAACTGCTTTTCCTGTTTATCATATAGATACAAAGTGCCTTTTCTTGTGCCAAAAAACAGCTGCGATTTGCTTTCGGCAACGCAGGTAAATGCTTCTTCGGGATGTTTATCTAAATCAGCTATTTCGTAGCTGCCATTTCGTTGACGTTTTTCAAGGCATAGAAGGCCGTGTTCTGTCCCTATCCATTTCTTTCCCTCGCTATCTCCGTAAAAAAATTTAAACTTGTTTGAAGGCAACCTCGAAGTTGCCGCGGCGTTTTGCTTATAATGCCTGTAGCTTATCCCGGCAGTGTTGATACCGCTTACGTAAATAATTCCGTTGTTTAATGTACTCACCCATAAGGCGTCCTGATCAAGGGATAAGATCTTATCAAAAATGATCTTCTCTTTGAGGTTGAGGATAAGAGCGAGTGAAAGAAAGCGGCCTGTTTTTTTGTCGAAGCGATAGATCTGGGAATCATAAGCTTTGATCCAAAGGTGATCGAAATTATCTTCGGTGATCTGATCGATACGATTATTGTTGATTTGCGACGAATCGCCGGCCAAAGATTTGAAGACGGTAAATTTACGTCCGTCAAAGCGGTTAAGGCCATCCCAGGTGCCAAACCACATATATCCCTGCCTGTCTTTGAACATCGATGTGATAACATCATGAGATAAGCCGTCTTCGGTTGAGTAATGTTCTGTTATGCAATGCATTTGGCAAAATGCAGCCCCGGTTAACAACCAAAGCAAAAACATGCACAAAAAACACCTGAGCTTCATATATTTTCTACCTCAAAAAACATTGACTTACAATTAGGCTATACCGCGGATTGCCGCGTTACCGTTAAATCTATAAAATTTATTTTGCTTATCATATCCCTGATCTTCGCTGCACTGCCACATCATATTTATTACCCCATGATTATCTGTCAATAGGTGTAACTCTAAACCAATCAAAATCAGCATAGCCCGAATCAGTGATCTGTGTATCGCGCGTGCAGAAAATGCCAACCTTCGTGCCGATCCAGCGCCCCACTTCGGCCTGGAATGTTTCACCGGCATTGATGAACGTTTGCCCATCTGTACTGTAGCTAAAATCGCACTTAGCGCCGGCGCTTACTTTTACACGCAGCCATACAGCAGACTTATCCAGTTTAGTAATGGTTTTCTCTTCTTCGGCGTTACCTTTATCTGCGTCTTTGCAATGGTCAAATACCAGGTATATGCCATCTTTTTTGTTTTTAACAGCTATGCCGGCATAACTGAAACCCATAATTGTTAAACCTGCTTTTTCTTCCAGTTTAATATTAGGTGTAAAAGTCATTTTGGTTGTAGCCTCAAACTCGTCGGCCATAAATTTCTGCAGCAGTACATTACCTGCGCCCCAAAGGTTTTTAGCACCCTCAGGCATCTTATCCGAATAAAGTCTTAATACACCTTTGCCCGGGTTCATATAATACCAGCTGGCCTGCGCGTTAGCCATCCACTGCCATTGCAGGCCGAGGGTATTTCCGTTAAACTCATCGCTTTCAACCGGTGTTTCGATTGGGTAAGTTTTACTAACATTTGGTTTTTTGTAAACCAGTACAGGCTCGCCTTTACCATCGCCATCTTTATCGGTACCTATTACCGGCCAGTTATTTTTCCAAACCATAGGCTGCAGGTGTACCACGCGGCCGTACTGTTCTTTATCCTGAAAGTGCAGGAACCAATCCTCGCCGGTTTGGGTAGTTACCCAGGCACCCTGATGCGGGCCATTAACGGTTGTTTTACCCTGATCCATCACTACTTTTCGCTCGTAGGGGCCATAAATGTTTTTTGACCTCAGCACCAGCTGCCACCCGGTAGGCACCCCGCCCGCCGGCGCAAAAATGTAGTAATAACCATTCCGCTTGTAAAATTTAGGCCCTTCAATGGTTGGATCGGTTTCGTGCCCGTCATAAACTATTACGCCTGCATCAGTTACTTTGGTGCCATCCGCATTCAGCTTATTTACCGCGATAACACTTTTAATACCGGCACGGCTGCCGGCAA
>NZ_DASVOB010000847.1:0-3167 GCF_036383575.1 Mucilaginibacter sp. | reverse complement strand
TGTTAGCATGGAATATTTGCGCCGTGAAGTACGGACGGATAGCGCAAAAAGTAAGGTAAAGCCCCATTCGGTGATCATGGGTTCCGTTGATCATGGCAGCAGGGTAGTACAACCCGGAGCAAATACCACCTTTTCAGTTTATTACCTCGCTACGGATTTTCCTGCCCAACCGATTAAAATTGACGCTGATGCTGAAGAAGAGGCCCGAGAAAGCCGTATAAATACCATTTTATCACCACTACAATTAAAAACGCCGGATACCTTATTGAACACAGCGTTCGCTTTTGCCAAGATCAGGGGAACAGAAAGCATTTACAAAACCAAGGTCGGTTACCTGCATGGACCCGGCGGACTTGCTTATTATGCCGCCATCTGGGCAAATGATCAGGCTGAATATATAAGTCCGTTTTTTGCTTTTTCGGGAGATAGTATCGGCAACCTGTCAGCCATGAACTGTTACCGGTTGTTTGCAAAGTACATGAACCCGGAGTATAAACCTATCCCCAGTTCAATAGTAGCTGAGGGCGATGCCGTATGGAAAGGGGCAGGAGACCGGGGCGATCAGGCCATGATAGCTTATGGTGCATCAAGATATGCATTAACTTATGGCAAACCGGATTCTGCCAAAAAACTGTGGCCGCTCATTACCTGGTGCCTTGAATTTAGTCACCGGAAGTTGAATGAGCAGGGAGTTGTTCTTTCAGACCATGATGAACTGGAAGGGCGCTTTCCATCTGGTAAAGCCAACCTTTCAACTAATAGCCTTTATTATGATGCGTTGATCTCTGCAGCATACCTTGGCAAGCAATTACATCAGCCAAAAGCACAAACAGATGAATATTTAAAACAGGCCGCGACGCTTAAAGGTACTATTGAAAAGTACTTCGGTGCAACGATAGATGGCTTTGAAACCTATAAATACTATGAAACTAATGATGTATTACGCGCCTGGATCTGCCTGCCGCTTACCATGGGTATTTTAGATAGGAGCGAGGGAACCATCAATGCGCTGTTTTCGCCCCGCCTGTGGACTGCCGATGGTTTAGCAACGCAGGCCGGTAAAGAAACCTTTTGGGACCGTTCAACCCTGTATGCGCTTCGTGGTGTATTGCAGGCGGGTAAAACAGAAAAGGCAATGGAATACCTTCGATATTATTCGCGCAGACGGTTACTGGGTGAACATGTCCCTTACCCGGTAGAAGCTTATCCTGAAGGTAATCAAAGACATTTATCGGCTGAGAGCGGACTTTACTGCCGGATTTTTACCGAAGGCTTATTCGGCATCAGGCCAACAGGTTTTTGCAATTTTGATTGTACCCCCCGTTTGCCAAACGGATGGAACGAGATGGCTTTGAATAATATACATGCATTCGGCCATGTTTTTAATCTGCAGGTTTCACGGCAAAGTAAAGGGAAACTGCTTATCTCCATTACTGAGGGTAGTAAAGTAATTAAATACAGAATAACTGATGGTGGCACACAGGCAGTTGTGTTGTAAACTGTATCTTGATATAAAACAAACCGCTATGAAAAAAATATTAAAATGCACATTGCCTGTTTTAATGGCATTTATGGTACAGGGTGCTTTTGCGCAAACCCATCAACTGGAAAAACTTTGGGAAACTGATACCGTTGTACGAATCCCAGAATCGGTTTTACCTGATTTTAAAAAGAAAATTTTATATGTATCGGAAATTGAAGGAAACCCCAGCGCTGTTGACGGTAAAGGCGGGGTTGCAAAGATCGGATTGGATGGAAAGATCATCGATCTTGATTTTACCACCGGCTTAAACTCACCCAAGGGCCTTGGACGGGTTGGCGATCAACTGTATGCAGCCGATCTGTCGGAAGTGGCAGTTATTGATATTAAAACGGGCAAAGTGATTAATAAGATCCCGGTTGACAGCGCAAAAATGTTAAATGATATCACTGTGGATGAAAAAGGAATTGTTTACGTATCCGATAGTAAAACCAAAAAGATCCACCGGATTGAAAAGGGTAAGGTTACTACTTTTTTAACCAATGTAAATGGTGTAAACGGCCTTAAAGCTATTGGTAATGATCTTTATATCCTTGGCGGGCCGAAGTTCATGAAAGCGGACAGTAAAGGTAATCTAACGCAAATTACCACGCTGAGTTGCGGAGGCGACGGGCTTGAACCTGTTGGTAATGGCGATTTCCTGATCACCTGCTGGTCGGGCCATATATTTTACGTAACAGCCGATGGCAAAATAGAAACCCTGCTTGATTCGGAGGTGCAAAAGATGAATACTGCCGATTTGGGTTACGATACCGCTAACCATATTTTGTATGTGCCCACGTTTTTCGGAAAAAAGGTAGTGGCTTATAAACTAATCACCCGTTAATATGCAGTTTAAAAATCTGAAACTGTATTTAATAATGATCTGTGTTTTAAGTACTAATCCATTATTCGCGCAGCAAAGCACCCGCTTAAATGCCGGCTGGGAATTTATACAACGGGATTTAGGCGGCATTTGGGAAGCTATCCGTCCGGAAGATAAGGGCATTCCGCATGATGTTCCCCACTGGCAGCAGGTAACGCTTCCGCATTGTTTTAATGCCCGTGACGCGGTTGACCCCGATGTAAACTATTATCAGGGTCCGGGATGGTACCGTACCCAGGTGAACATTAATAATCCGTATACGGGAGGGCGTACACTATTGCATTTTGAAGGCGCCGGGCAAAAGACGGATGTTTACATTTATAATACGAAGGTAGGCTCGCACCTGGGCGGGTATGATGAATGGACGGTAGATCTAACAAAGGCTGTTGAGGATTTTAAGAAAACGGAGATCTGCCAAACTCAATTTAAAGGCAATGTACCCATCGAGATAAGATGTGATAACTCGCGCGATTTGGAAAGTATTCCTTCCCGTTTGTCGGACTTTACGGTGTATGGCGGTCTTTACCGTTATCTCAATTTAGTATACACACCGGCTGTATCGTTCGATAAAGTTTTTGCCAAAGCAGCCGTTGATAAAGATGGTAAACAAGGCAGCTTAAATGTAGGTATCCGGATCTATGATCCCGAAAATATCAATGCTGCCGAGGGAGATATCAAAATCATTGATCCGCAGGGTAAGGTTATTCAGCAATCAAAATATAATTTATCATCTACTGCGGGGGAATTACCCATTGGTTCATT
>NZ_DASVOB010000846.1:0-10506 GCF_036383575.1 Mucilaginibacter sp. | reverse complement strand
ACGTCGTAAACAATACCTTCGGATACGTCGACCACACTGGGTACGCCTATACCTATAGCATTGGCAGTATTGTTTTTCAATAAGGCATCAACAACGGTATAAATATCATTCAGCACATCTTCAACACTGCCATCACTCTTTATTCGCTGCGATATGATATCGCCAATAGCATTGTTATCAACCACCGCGCCGCGGATGTTGGTAGCCCCCAGATCAATGCCTATAACTTTTATATTGCTCATGTATATGTTTATGCTTTATTATCAAAAATAGTTTTGTTGGTAACCAGCGGCTTAGCCCAAAAGCCGATACAGAGCATATAACCGAATGTGACGTACAGGAAAAACATGCCCTCCCTTAAACCAAACAAGCTTCCCAAACCACCTATCAGTAACTGAACAACGGCGCCGCCAATAATGCCTGTAACCAGGATCCCTGCAAATGAACCATGATCTTCACTCACCGAACTTAAGGCCAGCGAAAATATGATGGGATACATAACCGACATGAAAAACCCAACTATTGAAAAAGAATACAACGAGGTTTGCGGGCCGCCAAATAGCCCCAGCGACAGGAATATGAGTGCCAATATTGTGAAGATCACCAGCAGCTTGCGGCTATCTATCAGTTTGAGCAAAAACAGCCCTAAAATACCACCGGCCGTCATCAGTCCCCAAAAGTAAGCTACTGCGTCAGCCCCAACAGTTCGCGAATCAAATTTGTGATACCTCTGCAAAAACTCCGACATCCAGTAAGATACCCCCTGCTCGCTGCCCACATAGCAAAACAGCGCTATGAAGTAGGCTATAACAACCGGCTTTTTAAAAAGATCAACATGTGTTTTCCATGGGCCGGCCTTTTCATCACTGGCCAGCTCAACCTTCGGAAATTTGGAGGCCAGCATGATTACGAACATAGCCAAACAAATCACTGCAAACAGCCAGTAAAGCGAGATCCAGGGCATAGTTGTAGGCACGTGGGCTTCAAGCAGTGGAAAGATCCCACCCTTGTTGCTGCCCATATTTTTAACCATGTAAGCGTAAACCAGCGGACTAACAAACGACGCTCCACCAAATATCAGTTGTGCCAACACCGATGTAAAAGCATAGTTTTCCTCCCCTCCGGAAGTACGAAGCAGCGGGTTAATGACTACCTGCAACATGGCCATACCGCAACCAATTAAAAACAGGGACGCGATAGCGGTGAGATAATTAGGATAAACGGCTAATAGCAAAGAGCCAAAGAACGCCACCACAAAAGCCGCTACTATGATGGTTTTCTCGTTATACTTTTGAACCAGCATGCTCGACGGAATTGACATTACCCCGTAGGCAATAAAAAAAGCGAAGGGCAATAAACCGGCCATTGCATCGCTCAGTTTAAAATCTTTAATAAACTCGGGAGATAGCGGGCCGATGATATTGGTTAAAAATGAAATAACAAAAAACGTAAGCATGATCAGCGTTACGATGTAGTAGTTTTTTTTCATCAACTGGAAGGTTATAATTTTGGTTCGGTGTTAACTAATATCGTTAAAAATCCGTTGGTGAGATAATTTTACAAAAACTTATTTAAATTGTTACACTTTCTTTTTAAAATATTTTAATAAGTCGCAAATCCATCAATTATTCTTCCAGCTTAACATCTCCTTAACCTTAAATTACAGCTAATCAAAACATTTAGGGCACATTAACGTGTTTATGGAACAAACACCTGCTGTATGACCCCAAAAAAAGAAAAAGAGCTTACCTATATTGAAAAAGTATGGCACACTGTGGCCATTGTTGCCTTATTAGTTGTAGTAATATTGATAGCCCGGGTTGCCTTTAATGTACTGCTTATGATCCTGTCGGGTGCGCTCATTGCTACGTATTTTCATGGCCTTGGCGACCTTATTGAACGAAATACCAAAATGCGCAGAAGGTACGCCATGATCATATCTGTAGTCGGCTCGTTTTTGATTGTAGCCGGCTTGTTTTATTTAATGGGCACAACTATACAGCATCAAATAGCTCTACTTAAAGATACCCTTCCGCATACGGTTAATAATTTCAAGACCAAACTGGCATCAAACCCAACAGGGCAACAAATACTTGATTATTTTTCGGGCGATAATGACCCTGATAAAGTAGTGGTTACGGTACAGCACTTTTTCAGTACAAGCTTTGGCGTGCTTGGCGATATTTATATCATCTTATTTTTAACTATATTTTTTACCGCCAATCCTGATGTTTATAAAAACGGCATCCTGATGCTGCTATCTGATCAGAAGAAGCCATTGGGACAGGATATTATGGATAGGATCAGTTTATCATTAAAAGGCTGGCTTAAGGGAATGCTGCTCTCTATGGTATTGCTGGGCGTGCTGCTTACTACGGGCTTAAGCATTATGAGTATCCCCGCTGCATTGATATTAGCCTTATTTGCCGGTATGTTAAAGATCATCCCCAATTTGGGTTCTGCTATAGCGATGATCCCCGGCGTTTTGCTGGCGCTTACCATGGGCACCAACACGGCTATTATAGTAGCGCTCATTTATATAGTATCGCAAACCATTGTAAGTAATATTGTAGTACCTATAGTTCAAAACCGAATGATCAACCTGCCGCCCGCCCTTACCATCATCAGCCAGGTGGTTATGGGTACACTTTCAGGTGTATTGGGCATCATATTAGCCGTGCCTATCGTAGCTATCATTGTAATTTTGGTTGACGAACTGTATGTTAAAAAACTTGGCGATGCTGAAGTAATAGCCCATTAAGCGATACGGCCTCCTCAAAAAGATCGTTTAGTTTGGTACGCTTTGTTTTAGTACAGCCCGAAACATTTTCGGCAGAAATTACTGAAACAGGCAGCGTACTTTAATTGTATATTAGCTATAACATTATAAACACCCTACCTCATGCAAGAACAAAAATTTCATTACGCAACAGTAACCGAAGCAATAACCAAATTAAAAGAACAGGGCTATACTCATGAGTTTAGTCTTGAAGGCGATCATCTTAAGGCAGGCGAAGAAACGTTCGCCGTAAAGGAATTTAAAATTGTTGATCTGTACCGTTACGAAGGCCCATCCGACCCTGCGGATGAAGCTATTGTTTATGCCCTTGCATCGGCCGAAGGCGTTAAAGGCACCCTGGTAACAGGTTATGGCATCTCCACGGATGAGGCAACTATCGAAACGTTGAAGAATTTACATTATAAGTACCAGCAGGGCCAACAGTAGTTTGGCCCTTTAAGCGGATCTGTATCTGTGCAGCGGTGATACTTTTACAGCATTCTATACTGATTAATTTTTATGTATTTGGATTCCGGTATCAATATCGGTAATCTTGCGATACAATGAAAAACAGGATATTACTTACTTTTATCTTATCTATTTTTTGCGTGCTGCAAAGCAATGCAAAAAGCAAAATTGATACCATTTTTGCTGCCAATCTAAGGCCAATAGGGCGCACACTCATTAACAGCCAGCATAACTTAGCGCTGATCACTTCAGGTGCGCATTTTGGTTTTAGTTTCAAGGGGAATGAGTGCGCTATATATGTATTCATTACTGATGCGGGAAGCCATAATTATCTTCAATACGAATTGGACGGCGCTTATCAAAAGAGGATCAGGATAGATGGAAGCTTAAAGGAGCCTGTCATCATCAAAGCCGATGGCGCTGGTACCCACCACATCTGGGTCTATAAGGCAACAGAAGCACAAACCGGCTCTTTGCTCTTTTCAAAGATAGCTGCAAACAATATAAAAATACTACCTGCACCCAAACTTCCTTTAATAGAATTTATAGGTAACAGCATTACCTGCGGAGCAGCAGCCGATGACTCGGACATCCCCTGCGGAACCGGTGATTACCAGGACCATCACAATGCCTACATGGCTTATGGCCCAAGGGTAGCAAGAGCATTAAATGCCAATTTTATCTTATCAAGTGTTAGCGGTATTGGCGTTTACCGTACCTGGAACCGGGATTCCCCTTCCATGCCGTTGGTATACGAAAACGCAAATTTCCAGGTTAAAGATTCCCTGAAATGGAATTTCAAAACCTACCAACCTAAAATTGTAAGTATTGCCTTAGGCACTAATGATATGAGCAATGGCGATGGCTCATCAAGAGCAGCCTTTGATACCATACGTTTTGTTAACGATTACGTAAAATTTGTACAATTGGTAAAATCAAAATATCCTAAAGCACGAATCGCTCTGCTTTCCAGTCCCATGATCAAAGGCAATTCAAGGGAGATATTGCAAAGGTGTTTGAGCAGGATAAAAATGACTATTGATGCAAATTATCCGGCTGATAAACCTTCAGCTACATTCTTTTTTGAACCGATGGAGCCTCACGGTTGTTCGGGACATCCCAGTGTAGCTGAGCATCAGATCTTAGCGGAGCAGCTTAAGCCATTTTTTGCAGGTTTGCTGAAGTAAAGATTGCCCATGTTCACAATGGGTATTAAAGGTTAACCCGGATGCAGTCATAAGTTCACATTATAGCACCATCTTCACCAAATGGCGGTGATTAGTAAAAGTGATGTAATGGCAGCAACGGGTACCGGAAATTTTCCCTTTTTAGGCTCGGTTATTATGCGGCTGACGAAAATAGATAAATTCAACCGCATGATGGATGAGGCAGGCGACCTGGAAGGCGTTGATTTCAGCAGGTTTGTGCTCAATTTCTTGGGCATCACCATTAAAATTGATCCTGAAGATCTTGCACAGATCCCGGCAACTGGCAGTTTCCTTGCGGTAGCCAACCACCCGTTTGGCGCTATCGAATCGCTTGCACTACTTAGTTTGCTGGTTACCGCCCGGCCCGAGACCTTGTTTATGGGCAATTTTTTATTAAAAAGAGTACCCAACCTTGAACAATATGTTATCGCTGTAAACCCATTTGATAGCATTAAAGATACTTCAAGTATCACAGGGTTGAAAACAACACTTAACAAACTGCGGTCAGGTGTGCCTGTAGCCATTTTTCCGGCAGGCGAAGTTTCTGCTTTTGACTTCAAAACCAGGAAAATTACTGACAGGGAATGGCACCCGGTTGTAGGAAAAATCATGGAGCGGGCAAAAGTACCTGTATTGCCGGTTTATTTTTATGGCGACAACGGTATTGGGTTCAGCCTGCTCCGGTATATTCATAAATCGCTACAAACCGCCATGCTGCCAGCCGAGCTTTTCAACAAAAAAGGAATGTGCTTACATGTACGGATCGGGAAACCAATATATCCTGCAGAATCCGCAAAGGTATCCCAGGCGGGACAATTGTTAACGGCCAGCAGGGCGGCAACCTACGCACTTAAAGAAATTTCTATCTAAACAAGCAGGGCACCAAATAAAAAAAGGCCGTTCTCTTTAGAAAACAGCCTCATTTGCCTTATGGTTTATTTAAAGGGGTATTTATGCGATTTAGGGATATTGCATTAATTAAACATATTCAACGCCAAACCTGCTCTTCACATCGGCAACAATTTGTTTTACGCTTTGCTCCTGATCGCGCGGGCAAATAAGCAAAGTATTGTTGGCTTCAACCACAATATAGTTGTGTAAGCCCTGTAATATTACCAGCTTACCATCGGGCATATTCACCATACAATCAGATGAATTGTACATAATTACCTTTTCATTAGAGATTACCGCGTTACCTGCCTCCGCTTTTTCTGATAACTCGTATATAGATGCCCAGGTACCCAGGTCGCTCCAGCCAAAATCCGACGGCAATACGTAAACATTATCTGCTTTTTCCATCACACCATAATCAATTGATGTATTGATGCAATGATGATAAGCCGCGTTGATATGGGCTACCTCGTTTTCTGTGTTATACACCAACCGTGCATCAGCAAAAATATCATACAGATCGGGCATATAAGTTTCAAAAGCTTTCAGTATCGCCTTAGCCGACCAAACAAAAATGCCCGCGTTCCATAAAAAATCGCCGCTTTGAATAAAGCTTTTGGCGATATCAAGCGTTGGCTTTTCGGTAAAGGTTTTTACTTTACGAAAGTCGTCGTTTATAACACTTTCACCATACTGGATGTAGCCGTAACCAGTATCCGGTCTGGATGGTTTAATACCCAATGTTACGAGGCAGTGATGTTCACCTGCCGTTTCTAACGATTTTTCAAGGGAGCTTACAAAGGCATCTTCATCCAGGATCTGCTGATCGGACGGGGCCACAACAATTACGGCATCCGGGTTCAGGCTTTCTATTTTAAAACAACCATATGCTATGCAGGGAGCGGTATTGCGCATTACAGGCTCAGTAAGTATTTGTTGATCTGTTATGCCAGGAAGCTGTTCCTTTACCAGCCTGGTATAGCTTTCGTTGGTTAATATGAAGATATTTTCTTTAGGACATACTTTAGAAAGGCGCTGATAGGTATCCTGTATCAATGTTTTTCCGCTGCCAATAATATCTATAAATTGTTTAGGGTACGATGTACGGCTTATAGGCCAAAAACGGCTTCCGACACCTCCTGCTAAAATTATTGCATAATAGTTTTTGTTCATCTGCTGCTTTTAATGTTAATTAACGGTATCAAATTGTACATATTGACGTTGATCTTACCTAAAAAATCGGCATAATCGTTTTTTCGTACGCGTTATTCATACTGGTTTTT
The DNA here is from genome assembly GCF_036383575.1 of Mucilaginibacter sp. Taxonomy (GTDB): domain Bacteria; phylum Bacteroidota; class Bacteroidia; order Sphingobacteriales; family Sphingobacteriaceae; genus Mucilaginibacter. The sequence goes on along the minus strand of NZ_DASVOB010000846.1, from coordinate 3,877 downwards.
AATGGCGTAACCCCGTTTTTACTTTCGACTTTTTCATGCTGTCGCAGCGGCTGGCCATACCTGCGGCCAGGATAAGTAAGGTTGCTTTCATAATTTTTTAGTTTTTAATACATACAAGAATATACGGCCACCGTATTAAAATATGGTGAGAGTTACCCGGAATGGCAAATAACTGAGAGGAAAGAAAGGTTATTTTAAGTACTCTTCGTAATATTTTGTGATGAGCACCTGCTCATGAAATGTTGCTCTGATAATTTCACGGCCATGCTTGCGGATATGATCCAATTTTTGTTTCCCAAAATAAGCTTCGTTCAACTTTTCAATGATGCTGTCAATATCTAATGTGCATATCCAGCCAAGGTTGTTTTCACTAACAAAACTTGAAAGTCCAACATCTTCAGAAACCAAAACAGCGGTGCCCATATGCAGTGATTCAACCACCACGTTTGCAAAGTTCTCATTTAAGGAAGTGAGGATAAACAGATCCGACTGGTTAAGCCGCTCAAATTTCTCCTGCCTGTTTACCCATCCTATCCATTCAATTTTTGAAGCTATGTTTAACTCATCCGCAAGTTGTTTCAATTGCTGTACATACGCTTCATCACCATCGCCGGCTATAACCAGTTTTAGGTTAAATGAAAGCTGACTAATAGCAGTAAATAGTCTTTCAAGCCCTTTTTTATGATGAATGCGCGACATGAAAATAACCGTAAAGCATTCATTGCTGATTTGCTTTATTTCGATATCCGGCAGCGACAAAATATTGGGTAAAACAAAACCCTCCCATCCTGGGATCAGCTTCCGGCATTCAATATACTCCGATTGGGCGGTAGCGTGCAGTACACATTTCTTTAAAATCCTGCGCCCTCCAAGCTTATGGATCAGTTTTTTATAGCTGCTGTTCCCGGTTTCAAACACATATTCGCTTAGCATCCCCCGCGGCGCGAGGATCACTTTGGTTTTACTGAATAAGGCAATCCTGGCAGCTACCACACTTAAAATGCTCCACCATGAATGGATATGGATCACATCATAATGGTTAGCTGTTTTGATAAGCCTACGCCACAATGCCGGGCTAACATGGGTATGATCGCCGGTGATACGTTTAAAATAAGTTACATTAACCCCTTCTACATTCATCACAGCGCCGGGGGTAACATCTAATTCGGTTTTACCGTTGGCTGTGGTAGTATAAACATCAACATCATGCCCGTTAGCTGCTAAACCTTCACATAACCGCGATACAGATTCAGTTGGCCCTCCGTATCCGTAAGCTGGTTTGTAAGCAGGTATAATGTGCAGAATTTTCATAAAGTAGTGTTAGAAGTAAGAGGATACAAATATGCACCTGTTGGTGGCTTATTTAGCCAGATCTGATTTTAATTCTTCGCGAACAATGGTTAAAGTTGGTTCGGCAGCCGGTTTATCAGCAAGCTTTTCATCTTCTATCAGCCGGATGGCTAACAATATTTCAACCATCGTTCTTTGAAGGGTATAATGCCAGCCCACCCAGCCGTTAAAGATCAATCCTTTAACAAACAGGCAATGAAAAAACACTAAAAAGGGTGCAAGTACTTTTGTCTTCCGGATCTTTGCACTCAACGGCATTCCAGCGCCCGACTCACTAACCAGCTTTTTGCTTTCCTTAATAGCATAGCCGTCCTGGTTACTTAGCCAGCGTGACAGGGATTTTCTGTCGTCATGCAAGATATATGATTTGTATTTGCCAGTTGTGCCGTTAACTTTTAAACGTTGCGTGTGCCCGTCATCAAAATAGATACATTTATCAATATCAAATAAAACCGGGCGAGGCGTTGTATTATCCCCCAAAAGTTTCCTTCCGAAAACTAAAAACCTGAAAGTAGTTTCATAGGCTGCATCATGCGAGTTTGCGATTATATTTTTGGTTTCCTGCACAAACTCGGGTGTAAGTACATAATCGGCATCAAGTGTTAAGGCCCATTTGCTTTTAAGTAATGACAGCCCGTAGTTCCATTGGTTACCATGAGTATCAAACTTACGCTGAAAAACTTCAACATTTGTATACGAATTTGCGATATCCAGCGTAGTATCAGTACTAAAACTATCTAAAATAACAACCCTTTGGAGCCAGGTTAACCTGTCAAGCACGCGCTTGAGGTTAGGCTCTTCATTTTTAGTTAAAATTAATGCGGTAATTAAAGTTGATGAGGTTAATTCCATCTTACTACTGTTATGTTATTTATTAAGGTAAATGTGTTTATCAACTTAAGGTTTTGCGAAATCGCTTATTATTTATACCCTGCTGCCTGCAATTCAAATAATTCGGCATAGCGATCACCCTTTTGTAAAAGCTCGTCATGGCTTCCTATCTCCAGGATCTCGCCTTTATCAAGCACAATGATCCTATCTGCCATACGTACGGTTGAAAAGCGGTGAGAGATGAGCACGGCGGTCTTTTTTTCGGTGATATCCGAAAAGCGTTTAAATACCTCATATTCCGCGCGTGCATCTAAAGCGGCTGTAGGCTCATCCAGGATCACTATCTGCGCATTACGCATATAAGCCCTGGCCAGCGCTACTTTTTGCCATTCGCCGCCTGAAAGTTCAACACCGGTGTCAAAATGAGTGCCCAGCATTTGCTGATATTTTTTAGGCATCCTGTCAATTATTGGATGAGCCAGGCTTTGCCTCGCAGCATTGGTAATAAGATCTTCTCTATTAACCTCGCCTATATCCCCAACTGCTATATTTACCGAAGCCGGCATTTGATATTTAATAAAATCCTGAAAAATGATGCCCATTTGCTTCCGGATGTCATCGATATTATATTCTCTCAGATCATAACCATCAAGCGTTATGCGGCCTTCAGTTGGATCATACAACCTCACCAGTAATTTTACAAGGGTGGTTTTACCAGCTCCGTTCTCGCCTGCTAAAGCAAGCTTTTCGCCCGGGCGAAGGGTGAAATTTAAATGCCTGTTAGCCCATTTATCCGAATTAGTGTATTTAAACCCTACATCCTCAAAGGTGAAACCTGAAACAATAGGATCAGGAAACGGCCGCGGATTGTTGGGGATGGTGATAGCCGGCATGATCTTGAAAAAATCAAAGAAATCGGTGAGGTAAATAGCGCCCTGGGCAACTGCGTTAAACCGCCTGGCACTATTTTGCATTAAACCACCCAGTTGCCTTATAGTCCCCAATAAAAGTGTTAGACCTCCAATTGTTAAACTGCCTTGCAGTACCCGTTGAACAATGTAAAAGAATACAATATAAAATCCCACCACTCCCGGAATGCTTATCAGAGAGCTTACAATAACCCGTTTAACACCGAACTTACGTTTGGCGTCATAAAGGTTATGAGAGATCTTTTTAAACTTATCTATAAAAAAGCGCGACAGATCAAACAATCTTACTTCTTTAGCCGCTACATCGCTGCTTGCTACCAGGCTCAAATAATCGAGCTCGCGCCGGGCCTGGGTTTGGCTGCGTAGTAAAGCATAGTTTTTGTTATTATAATAAAATTCGCCAAGCAATGAAGGTACGGCAACTGATAACAGGATTATGATAACCCATGGATTAAAAGCAACCAACACCACTACATATGAGGTAATGGTGATCAAATCCTGCACCTGGCCAAACACATGCGTTAGTAAAATTGCCCGGCCCGTAGTTTGCTGCCTTGCCCTTTCCAGCTTATCATAAAACTGCGAGTTTTCAAACTGTACCAGGTCCAGCTTTGCAGCGTGCTGCATGATCATGTTGGTAGTATCGTTTGTTAAGCGCTCGCCTAACAGCTCATCAATAAGCGAGGTGATCTTCCCAAGTATAATTAACAATAGGATCAGCACAAACTCAATGGCAACTAATTTCCAGAGATGATCATATGGCAAGG
>NZ_DASVOB010000845.1:0-3103 GCF_036383575.1 Mucilaginibacter sp. | reverse complement strand
ACGGTGTACGCCTGTCGGCCTTTACCATACTGGGCTCAGGCGATTATTATGATATTGATGCTGATGGAAATATCATCGGCTCAAAACATTATACTTCCGGGCAGGAGGTTAAAACCTACGTTAACCTGGAGCCCCGTGTTGCGGCAGCTTTCCAGTTAAACGATGTAAGCTCTATCAAAGCATCATATGCCCGGAATGCGCAAAACCTGCATTTGATCTCCAACTCTAATTCGGGCTCGCCAACAGATAAATGGGTGGCCAGCACCAACCTCATTAAACCCGAAATTGCCGACCAGTTTTCTGTTGGATACTATAAAGATTTCAACGAGCACAACTATGAATTTACGGTTGAAAGCTATTACAAAAAGCTGCAAAACCAGATAGATTACCGCAACGGCGCCAACGTATTTACCAACCAGCCTATAGAAACGCAATTGCTTTTCGGCAAGGGCCGCGCTTATGGTGCCGAGTTTTTGCTGAAAAAGAAAACCGGCAGGCTTACCGGCTGGGTCAGCTATACACTATCAAAATCCGAGCGGATGATTGATGGTATCAACAACAACCAATGGTACAATGCCCGGCAGGACCGCACACATGACATAGCCATTGTAGCTATGTACAAAGCCAGCGAGAAATGGACCTTCTCGGCCAATTTTGTTTACTATACCGGCGATGCCGTAACCTTCCCGAGCGGTAAATACCAGGTTGACGGGGTAAATTATTATTACTACACCAACCGCAATGCCGACAGGATGCCGGCTTACCATCGCCTTGACTTAGGAGCTACCCATCAACTGAAAAAGACGGCGAAGTTTCAGTCTGATTTAACCTTCAGTTTGTATAATGCTTATGGTAACCCTAATGCTTACCGTATATTTTTCCGCGATAACAAGACCGATGCAAGCCGTACCGAAGCCGTGCGTACCACTTTATTCACTTTTGTACCTTCGGTTACCTATAACTTTAAATTTTAAGCCGATGAAAAACACTATAAAATATATAACCATCATGCTTTTTGCAGCAGCCCTAAGCTCCTGCGAAAAAGCCATCGACCTGAAACTGAAAGACACCACGCCTCAATATGTTGTTGAAGGCGTATTGACCGATGCGGCCGGCGGCTGTAAAGTATTGCTTAGCAAAACCAAAAACTTTACTGATAATAATGACTTTAACGGTATAAGCGGAGCAACTGTCACCATTGCCGACGGAAGCACAACCTATCCGCTTACTCCAACTTCGACCGGTGTATATCAAAACAGTACTTTGACAGGTACTCCTGGTCATACTTATCAACTCAATGTAAGTATCGATGGTAAATCATTTACATCAAGCTGTACCATGCTCCCTGCGGTTCCTTTAGATAGTATTTACTTAGTTAAAGATGAGCTTCAAAATAATAAAGACGGTACCCCTCGTAAATATGTTACTGTGCGATATCAAGACCCTATAGCTACCAAAAACTATTACCGCTTTGTACAGTATGTAAACGGCCGCAAAGAGGAAACAATTATGCTGGAAGATGACGAATTTACCAACGGACAGGAAGTGAACAATAACCTCAGGTTCAGCAATGACAATGATAACCCGGCAAGGGACATCCGCCCCGGTAACCAGGTAACCATCGAAATGATGAGCATTGATCAGGCTGTTTACAAATACTTTTACAGCCTAAGCAACAGTGCCAATGGCGATGGCAATAACGCTGCCCCGGCAAACCCGCTAACCAATATTAAAGGTGGGGCCTTGGGATACTTTAGCGTGCATACTGTGGAGAGGAAGACGTTGATAGCGCCGTAAGCCCCCCGGCCCCCTAAAGGGGGAGTTATTTTAAAGAAATCATATAAAAAACACTCGCCTATGGCGGGTGTTTTTTATTTAAACCAATATTTCTCCGCAGGGAATTTGTTGCCTGTTATCATCATTCAAATAAATTCATAAATTTAGCATGTGCAAGATTACCTTTTATTCATAGATACCGAAACCTCCGGTCTGCCCAAAAAGTGGGACCTGCCCTATTGCGATAACGACAACTGGCCTTACGCGCTGCAGGTGTCATGGATTGTTTATACCAATGACAGGCAGGAGCTGAAGCGTGAAGATCATTATATTAAGGATAATGACTTTACTATAAGTGAAAAAGCACGTGCGGTTCACGGCCTTACACAAGAATATCTCGTTGAGCATGGCGAATGGCGCAAAGATGTAATGACAATACTGGCTAATGATCTGGTAGAATATGAACCGTTGGTAATAGGTCATTTCATTGAGCTCGATCTGAATGTTGCCGGTGTTGAGTTTTACCGCACAGGGATCGCCAACCCGCTTCAAAATTTAAAAACGTTTTGTACCATGCTGGCAACCACCAAATGGGTACAAAATCCGCAGGTTAAATATTTAAGGTTAAACCAGTTGTACGAGGTACTGTTTAACAAAACATTAGACAGGCAGCACAATGCCCTTGAAGATGCCGAGGCTACCGCTGAATGTTTTTTTGAGATGCTGAAACGCGGCGACATTACCGACGACAGTGTACAGCACCAGGAAGTTTACCTGCAAAAGATCCGCTCCGAAAAAAAATACCTTTTACCTGCAGCCATTGTTTTAATATTGATCATCATCATAGCTTTTTGGTTATATGGTTCAACGTCTTGAATTTTTAAAAAAAGTATCCCCCTTTAATTTGCTCCCTGCGGAGGTATTGGAAGAAATTGCCGATCAGCTGCAGGAGATCCGCTATAGTAAGGATACAGTTATCTACCAGCAGGAAGTAACTAAAATGCGCGGCGTAGATATTGTTGCCGAGGGCGAGTACGAATCCTTTTTTTACGATAGTCAGCAAAATAAGCGATTGTTGGAGCATCATCATTCGGGTTATTGCTATGGCGGCATTTCGGTATTGCTTAACCGCAAGCAATCCATTCGCACAGTAATAGCTAAGAGAGGTAACACGGTTTTCTTTCTGCACCGTAAAGATTTCCGTTCGCTTTGCAAAACATACGAAGAGTTTTTCCAATACTTCACTTCTGATTTTGGCAAACGCATGCTCAATGATGAGTTTGCCCATTTTTATAAACGTCCGGCAACTTTTGAGGAAAGCTATATA
>NZ_DASVOB010000844.1:0-5436 GCF_036383575.1 Mucilaginibacter sp. | reverse complement strand
ATTTGAATCAACACCACTGATCATATCATCTGCAGTACTAATAAGCCGCTTTTTGATCTCCGGCAGATCCTGCACAACATTCTCCGTAATATCGCTTTTGATCAGTGTATAATAACCCAATAACCTAACCTGCGACCAGGTGGGCACCGGCATACGATTGTCAGGTAAAAGGTTTATATTCTTAAGATAGGCCACATCACGGGTAGTAGCCACCAGCTCGGATGCCGCCCAGATAAACTCATCAGTAAAGTTATTATCGCCATAAGCGCCGGTAGTGATCTTCGGCTCAAACTTTTTATTTATCTCTTCTTGCCGGTAAGCCACTTCCGGGTTCTTAACGGCCCAACCCCAGGCTTTTTTTGCGGCTGTTATACATGAATCGGCTAAACCCGGCAGCTCTTTTGGATATTGCTTGAAGATCCGGGACGCCTGTGCCATAACAGCTGCAAAGTCGAGCGTGGCTGCGGTACCTTTTTGCACCATATAACGTGGGGACTTGTCTTTATCAGGCATTTCAAACTTATCGAAAGCGGCATTGGTAAGCTTGTGGTATACACCGCCATCGGCTGGGTCCTGCATGGTAAGCATCCAGCGAAGGTTCCAGAGCACCTCGTCCAAAACATCCGGCACTTTGTTGTTACTTTCGGGGATTTTAAGCTTAACCGTTTTCATGTAGGCAGGAAAATCCTCATATAAAGAAAGCAGCGTACTTGTAGTGATGCCGCTGTTTACGATATATTTATTATAATCGCCGGCATCATACCAGCCACGGGGCGATGCTATTATTGAACCTGCCTTTCGCCCCTCACTTTCAGCAGATGGATGGATCAGTACCACAGTATCAGGGTGACCTTCTACCCTATGCCATTTGCCGGCGTATTTTTCGGGCAAGGCAGTGCCTGAGCGCATAAAATAGTAGGCTTTGATGGCAGCATCGGCTACAGCTTTATGAACTGAAGCTTTAACCTCGAAAGGATAAGAATAACCCACCGATGGAACGTAAAGTACATACTTTCCGGGCTTGCCAAAAGCGCTAAAATCGGCATATTGAACAATATGACCTGCAAAGTTTGGCCTAAGTGAAGTGTTTAGCTTTCCGGTGTATACAGTTTTCTTTTGAGTGGTTTGTATAAAGAAGTCGCCCCCTTTATCACTTACCACAATTGCCTTTTTAACAGCAGCAGGATAAAAACCTATTTGATTAAGGTGGATAGGCCTTGAAGTAGTATCTTTTTGTTGTGCAGAGACATTGCTTCCGATCAGCAACAGCGCGAATAAAGATTTACTAAATGATGTAAGAAGGTGCTTTTTCATCTGCCCTGAATTTTAGGAAACACCTGCAATCTGCGTTTAAACAGATAACAGACATATAAATGGCAGATAAATATAGGTGTACGTTGTACAATAAGTATAATACTATTCTGTCAATTAAAAGCTAAAATATAATACTAAATATACAATCGATTGCATTACTTAAATTACAGTTAATTTATACCCTGATATAAAGCAAAAAAGACCCGCCGTTACCGGCAGGTCTTTCTATATTTTTAAAGATCTCGAAAATTATAATGAGAACAATTTGTAAGCTACAGCAAGGCTGAACAAACTTACACGTGTGTGTGAGTTATCATTGCCATAGGCTATTTTATTTAAACCGCCTTCGTAACGAAGATCTATAGAAAGACTGCTAATATCAACACCTGCACCTACCTGTATAGCATAGTTGGCATCTTTATATCTTAAAGCTGTTGCATCATTGAGAGCATTGTCCTTGCTTGTAGTAAATGAAAGTACAGGGCCACCATAAAACCTTCCGCCTAAACCTAAGGCACCAACTTTCGCCCCTACTAACAAAGGAACATCAAAACTCTTAAAGCTTTGTTTATTTGAAACGCCTCCATTATTTACAGTTACACTTTTATCAGTATAATAAAGCTCAGGTTGAAAAATTAAGCCTAAGCCACCGATCCTTGCCCAGGCGCCAACCTGGTAACCAGCTTTGTTATCGTTGTTAAAAACGCCGTTCGAGGGAAAAGTTGAATAGTTTAAGCCACCTTTCAAGCCAAAAGAAAAGCTTGGGATTACCTGCGCTTTTGATACGCCGATTGATAATAAAAAAATAGATAATGAGAGTAAAATTGATTTTTTCATACTTATTAGGTGTTTGGATGATGTAAAAAGTATTTGCAAGCAATACTGTTTGCAAAACTGTCGCTAAAATAGAAATATCCGGCCAAACCCAACCGATAAGTTCGGCAAAAGTTTAACCAGATATTTAACTGAGAATCTGAGATAAAAGTATAGGCTTCTGTTAATCTTAAAAAATCGTACTTACAACGCTAATTTACCCTGGTAATAATCAAGGATCTTATTATAGATGTAACAATCGTACCTGGCATTGATCATGTTTATTTTTGATTTATCAAGGTTGTTTTTCGCTACTACGTAGTCAACCGAAGTTAAGACACCCGCATTAAAGCGTATTTCAGCGGTCCGGAATGATTCGGAGTAGGCTTTAACCTGCTCAAGAAGCACACTGTACCTGTTGTAGGCTGATGTCATGTTAAGATAAGCCTGTTCAACATCTTGCTTCAATTTAATTTTTGTATTTTCTTCTATGTATTTATAATTGAGCAAGTCAATCTTTGCTTTAGACACTTTATTGTGATTTTGAAAATAATTTAAGATCGGGATCTTCAGGCTTACACCAAATTGCGTACTATAGTTGTTCTTAAACTGGTCATAGTAACCGATATCTTTATTTACATAATTAGCCTGGGTAGTTAAAACAGATTGCTTACCACCGGGTGTATTTATAAAATCACCTGTTTTTACAGTTGATGAATCGGTAAACACTGAGGTTTGCGCGGCACTTGAATAATTGGTATATAAACCGCCATATAACGAAACACTTGGCAACAGGGCTCCCTTAGCTACACTAACCGCTTTTTCGGCACTTTGACGACGAAGTGTAGCGGCTTTAACTAAAGCCAGTTGCTGCAAAGCTGTATCGTAAACCTGATCGGACGAGAGCGCTGTTTGATTTGCCACGTCCTGCGCACTAATTGGCTGCAATACGATGTTTTTATTATATGGGATATTAAGTATCTGCAATAAACTCAATTTGGCAGTTTCCAGTGCGCTGTTTGCTGCAACTACGTTCAGCTTGTTATCACCCAATGTACCTTGCAAATCATAAAGATCAGATGGTAATTTATTAGCACCATCTTTTTCTAAAATGGTTAACCTTTCAACCTGTTTTGCCGAAACATCAACCTGGTTTTTTACCTGTGCAAACAGCTCTGTGTTATCCAGTACAAGCAAATACGCCGTAATCACGTTGATTGTTACCAGATCTTTAGCCTGCTGCAAATCCATTTTACCGGCCTGGTAAGCCAGTGAAGTTTGCTTAATGGCATTTACATTTTGCAAACCTCCAAACAAGGTGAGATTTGATTCTAAGCTATAGTTGCCGTAAGTTAATGATTGATTTACATAGGTATTGGTAAAGGGGTTAATATTACGGCCCTGATTGATACCGTGATTTATATTGGCATTCAAAGTTGGCAGCATATTTTCTTTAGCCTGCATAAAATCAATTCGGGCACTTTGGGCCTTTAGTTCGCTTTGTTTGACATCGAGGTTATTTTTTATAGCTATGTCAATGCATTTCTGCAATGAAAGAGTGGTATCAGATTGGCAAAACGCTTTTGCTGACGACAACGTAACAAGACCGAGAAATAGTAATTTATAGTATCGCATTTTATTATTGAGTTCAGAGTTTTCTTGATGAATCGATCCTGCCATCCAACAGATCGATAATGCGCGAACCGTATTCGGCATTTTTTTCGGAGTGTGTAACCTGTATAATAGTTACACCATCTTCTCTATTCAGCTTACGGAACAGCTCCATGATCTCCTCCCCTTGTTTTGAGTTGAGGTTACCTGTTGGCTCATCGGCTAATAACAATTTTGGTTTTGCAATAAGTGCACGGGCAATACCCACCAATTGCTGCTGTCCGCCTGATAGCTGTGCCGGGAAAAGGTCCTTTTTACCGACAATACTAAAGCGGTCGAGCATATCGGCAACCATTGCTTTACGCTCTGCGCTTTTAAAATCCTGGTAAATAAGCGGGGTCTCAATGTTTTCGTAAACGGTAAGTTCGTCAATTAAGTGATAAGCCTGGAAAACGAAACCGATGTATTGTTTATACAAAGCCGAACGCTGTTTTTCTTTAAGCTGATGCACTGCATGGCCCTCAAAGTAATGGTAACCGTCTGATGGATCGTCAAGCATACCTATGATATTGAGCAATGTTGATTTGCCAGAGCCTGACGGGCCCATGATCGAAATAAATTCGCCTTCGTCAACCTCAAGACTAAGATCATTAAGGATGATGTTTCTGTTGCCCCCTACCTGGAAATACTTTGAAATATGCTGCAGTGATAACATTTTTAATTATTGAATTAGTTTGTTAGTAAATAAATGAGTTAAACAATAATACTCATCATTTTGCGATTAACATATCAATAACATACCAAAGTTATATCTAACTAATTATCAGAACATTAAATCATCATGCCAAAACTTTACTGTACGCTTATGTAACAGGATGCGTACGGTAATGATACAGTGTTTTTTAGTGATTTGTGGTTGGTGATCAGGGAGGGCTCTTAAAAAAAGCGTCATTGCGAGGTACGAAGCAATCTCAAACTATGCAGGGCGGATTCGCATAGCCGCTCTACCAATCGGGGATTGCTTCGTATCTTATAATGACGTGATTGTAAGCCATTGATTATTAAGTATATTTTTCGATCGATTTATAAATATGGGCGTTGCCTACGGCCGTGCTATCCCCTCATACTGCACAAGGCATTAGCCACGAGGCCGGTATCCGCTACTATCACTAACGCGGCCCCGCACACCATCGCTGAAATATATTTCATACGTCATCGCGTTTTTTGCAGGGCTTCCCTGATGCTTATTCGCAATGACGCCATACCGGTCTTTGCCAGCCGTTCATGCTTGCGCCAGTAAATAAAACAAAAAAGGTTAGCATTAAGGACTCCCCAATCACTAACCTTTTATATTTTCAACTAATCTCTAAACTCCAACCTCTAATCTCCCGATCGCAAACTCTTCACCGGGTTAGCAAGAGCTGCTTTAAGCGATTGAACACTTACAGTAATAAATGCGATCAATATCGCAACGGCACCAGCGGCAATGAATACCCATAATTGAATACTGATCTTATAAGCAAAATCTTCCAACCAGCGGTGCATGGCGTACCAGGCTATAGGCGAGGCGATGATAACCGACAGGATCACCAATTTCAGAAAATCGCCGGAAACCAATTTTACTATGCTGAATACACTTGCACCCAATACTTTGCGCACGCCAACCTCTTTTATCCGTTGTTTGGTAGAGAATACCGC
>NZ_DASVOB010000843.1:0-4718 GCF_036383575.1 Mucilaginibacter sp. | reverse complement strand
ATAGCAACCGCAAAATGCCGGTTGATGGTGGTACTAAATTTAACGACCTGAAAAAAGCTTACGCTAAAGGTGTTGAGCTTCGCGGTAAAACTTTAGGTATCGTAGGCTTTGGCCGTATCGGTAGGGAAGTAGCTAAAATAGCTATTGGTGTTGGTATGGATGTTTTGGCTTATGACCTTTTTGATTTCAACCCTGAGCTGGATCTTGTTTTAGGTGGCGGTACTACTGTTAAAGTAGCTGTTAAAAAATCTGCTCTTGACGAGATCACTACAACTGCTGATTTCATTACATTACATACTCCATTTATCGACAAAGCCCTTTTTGGTGCTGAAGAATTGGCTAAAACTAAAAAAGGTGTTGGCCTTGTAAATATTTCACGCGGCGGTTTGATCGACGAGCTTGCCTTGGTTGATGCTTTAAACAGCGGCCAGGTTTCATTTACTGCACTTGATGTGTTCGACAATGAACCAACCCCCCGCGCCGAGATCTTAACTCATCCAAAAATTTCCCTGACCCCGCACATTGGCGCTGCCACTAACGAGGCCCAGGAAAGGATTGGCGTAGAGCTTGCAAGTTTGATCATCGAGCATTTCAAAAAAGCTTAACACGAATTAGTTCTAATTAGAGCGAATTACACGAATACAATCTATAAAGTAAACGGCCCGAATTAACTAATTCGGGCCGTTTACTTTATGAAAAAACTATGTCATTGCGAGGCACGAAGCAATCCCACGCTGCCGCGGGTTTAGCGTAGCGTAACCCGTGGTATAGCATAGTTTGAGCTTTCAGCTCAAGTACCGTCAGCTGTTAAAGCTGGAAGCTTTAACCTTGGCGTACCACGGGTTACGCTACGCTAAACCCGCGACAGCATATGTTTAAATGGTGTAGGTAACACCCTTATCCGGTATCGTAACACTATAACCTTCCTGCTCCAAATCATTAGCTAAAAGCTGCATGCTTTCACCCTCGCCATGAACCAGGAATACGTGCTTTAACCTATCGGTACCAATTGCTTTTACAGTATCTATAAGGTCGTTATGGTCGCCGTGGGCACTTAATACGTCGGTTTGTTTAATGGTGGCGTAAACGGCCAGTTCGCGGTCTTTAATGTGGACTATAGAATCTCCCCGCAATAAGCGATGCCCTAATGTGCCTTTGGCGCAGTAGCCAATGAAGAGGATGGTGGCGTAGTAATTCTGGATGTTGTAAAATAGATGGTCCTGGATACGGCCCCCTTCAAGCATTCCTGCCGATGATATGATGATACAAGGTTCCCAGTAATTGGAGATCTGCCTGCTATCCTTCAGCGTTTCCACATAGGTGAGGTTATCAAACTCAAATTCATCGCCGCGTTTCTGGTAAAATTCCTGGGCTTCCTGGTTTACATGGTTATGGTATTTCCTAAACACTTCAGTAGCCTGGGTAGCCATGGGGCTATCGACAAAAACTTTAACAGGCGGCAGTAAGCCGGTGCTGAAGATTTTGTTTAAAGTATAAACCAATGATTGTGTACGCCCAATGCTGAACGCGGGGATTATCAAACGACCCTGTTCTTTGATACAAGCTTTTTCGATAACCTCTATCAGCGTTTGCTCAACGGTTTTGTCCTTACTGTGATATCGCCCGCCGTAAGTAGCTTCAGATACCAGGAAATCAACAGGGGGCAGGGGCTGCGGATCATTTAAAACCGGGTAATTTTTCCTGCCGATATCGCCGGTAAAGGCAATGGATTTTTCTTCGCCTTTATCATTTATTTTAAATACAGCTGCCGCCGCGCCCAACAGGTGACCGACCGGCACAAAAGTAAGTTCGATATCGCCCGTAATTCGAAACGGTTTGTTAAAACCTATAGTAACAAAACGTTCTACGGTATCCATTACATGTTTTTGCATGTACAGCGGCTGGGCGTGGGTATTGAATTTACCCCGGCCGCGCTTGTGGTGGCCGCCTTTGCTTGCGGCTTTGCGCATGAAAATGTTTACAGAGTCGAGCAGCAGTAATTCGGTCAGATCTGCTGTGGGAGGGGTGCACAAGATCTGTCCTTCAAAGCCCAGGCGGATCAATGTAGGCAGGTTACCCGAATGGTCGATATGGGCGTGGGTAAGCACTACAACATCAATCTCTTCGGGGCGAAAAGGAAAGTTTTCGTTAGATATAACACTGCGGTCCTTTTCATAATCCAGCCCGCAATCCACTAAAATTTTATATTGTCCAACCTCAAGCAAATGCATGCTCCCGGTTACCTGCCGGGCCGCCCCGTGTATAGTTAGTTTCATTTTTATATAAGCGATACCAAATCCTGAGGCTGGTATCAATAATTATATTACGTTGTAAGTAATCTTTAATTTGTGAATATAACAGTTTACACTCGTTTTATTGCGAGTGTAAACGTATTAATGCTTTATAAGTTTAGTTATAAACCTATAAGTTTTAAGGAGTATTTGCTAAGCCTGGTTGCTTTCAAACTGAAGCTGGCTCAGGTATTTGTAAAGACCTTGTTCGTTACCAATGAGTTCAATATGGCTGCCGCTTTCTACAATGTGGCCTTTTTCTATCACCACAATTTTATCTGCTTCGCGGATGGTTGACAGGCGATGTGCGATGATTATTGATGTGCGGTCTTTCATTAGTTCCTCCAGAGCTTCCTGTACAAGGCGTTCCGACTCCGAATCTAATGAAGATGTAGCTTCATCAAGGATGAGGATAGCAGGGTTTTTAAGCAGGGCCCTTGCAATGGCAATCCGCTGACGTTGTCCACCCGATAGCTTAACGCCGCGCTCGCCCACAACGGTTTCATATCCTTCGGGGAAGGATGATATGAACTGATGTGCGTTGGCACGTTTAGCTGCCTGTATAATATCTTCTTTTGAAGCATTGAGCCTTCCATAAGCGATGTTCTCCATAATGGTGCCTCCAAACAGCAATACATCCTGCGGAACAATAGCTACCTGGTTACGGATATCCGTGAGAGAGTAGTTGTCGGCTGGTTTACCATCAAATAAAATACTGCCGGCTTGCGGATGATAGAACTGTAATATCAGCGAAGCCATAGTCGATTTGCCCGAGCCGCTTGGGCCAACAATAGCTACGCGCTGCCCGGCATCGGCATTAAAAGAGATCCCTTTTAGTACGGTTATTTCCTGGCGTGATGGGTAAGCGAATACTACATGGTTAAAAGCGAGATCGCCTTTGATTGGTTGTTTGACCTCGTTGTCGTTTTCAACCATCGAAATATCTTCGCCCTGCTCGGCAAGGATCTCGAGTACACGCTCGCTTGCGCCTACAGCTTTTTGCAGGTTGGCGTAAAGATCAGGGAAACTACCCATGGCCGCGCCCACAAATATCGAATACATAATAAATGTGGTAAGGTCGCCAACATATATTTCATGATTAGCTACCAATACAGAGCCGTACCAGATAACGCCTACAAAGGTTCCGAACAAGCAAAATACAATGAATGATGCAAAAGTACCCCTGAATTTTGCACCGCGAACAGCGATGTTCACCACCTTACGCAAGATCTTGTCGTAGCGATTAGCTTCATAAGCCTCGTTAACAAATGCCTTTACGTTGGCAATACCTTGCAGCGTTTCTTCAACAATGGTATTTGACTCGGCCAATTTATCCTGTGCCTCGCGTGATAGCTTGCGGATGAACCGCCCAAAAAATACAGCAAATGCAACAAGAAAAGGCAATATAGCCAACAGGGCAAGCGTAAGTTTTATAGATACGATAGCCAGCAGGGTAGTGCTGCCCACCATGATCACCAACTGGCGGATCATTTCGGCGAAAGTAGTGGTCAGTGTATCCTGGATCTGTGAAAGATCGGCAGAAATGCGGCTGTTCAGCTCACCAACCCGGCGATTGGCAAAAAAGTTCATGGGGAGGGTGATGAGCTTGAAATAAGTATCGCGCCTGATGTCGGCTAATGACTTTTCGGCCACCTGTACAAACCAAACAACCCTGAAAAATGAAACAAATGCCTGTGCAAACAATATAATAAAGCCCATTATAGCTATGGCATTTAAGCCATGCGGCAGGTATTTGTATTTATAAATGCCCTGTGCTGCATCAATCAATGCGCCCAATATAGCGGGGAATGCCAGCCCAACAAGGCTTGACAAAAACAGGAAAACCAATCCGGCTATGAATTTAACCCTGTAGGGTTTAAGATAAGTTAGCAGTTTGGCTACGTTGCGCAGGCTGCTTCGGTTTATTTTTGCTTTAGGTAATTCTGCTTCGGCCTTGCTGCCACTGTTCAGTCGTCCTCTTGCCATGTATGGGTTTGAATGTTAAAGCCGCGAATTTACGCTTTAACACGGTTGTTTTTACGCAACAGAAATAAAATTGACGCAGCCATGAAAAGTATAACTACTACAAATATGGTTTGCCTGGTACTAAAATGCTGTTCTGAATTGTTTAGTTGCTGTTTAAGGCGTGCATTTTGCTGCTTTAACCTGTTAATCACCTCCATGTAACCGGCGGCGGTAGTCTCGGCCTCTTTGCTGTGGTTCTGGATCTGTCTTTGCTGAAAATCACGGTATTCAAGCAGAATCTTGAGCTCTTTAAAAATAGCATCATCCGTTTTAGAGATATCCATCAGGATGCTGGCCGACCGGCGAATATCATCTTTGGTTTGAAAGCCGAAAATGCCGGTATGTTGCCCCAAACTTTGATCATACTGCCCAAATTTTTGTTTACGGGCTGCCAGCATGTTG
>NZ_DASVOB010000842.1:0-9443 GCF_036383575.1 Mucilaginibacter sp. | reverse complement strand
GCGGAATAAAATTATCTACTGGATAGCTACCATCTGGCTGGCTTTAGGAATGATATCAACCGGAATGGTGCAGCTATTAAAAGCGAAAGCCGGGGCAGGAGGGGCCGATAGCCTTGCCCATTTAGGCTATCCGGGCTATTTTCTGACAATATTAGGAGTTTGGAAAGTTTTGGGGGTTATTGCGGTGCTTGTTCCTAAATTTCCTGTGGTAAAGGAATGGGCATATGCCGGTTTTTTCTTTGCCATGTCGGGAGCGATATTTTCGCATTTGGCATCGGGCAATCAGGTAACTGAAATATTTCCGGCCTTGCTGTTGCTGGTACTCACAATCATATCATGGTATTTCAGACCTGCCGAAAGAAAAGTAACTTCGGGTAACCAATTATAAGTAACATGAACCCCAGGGTTGATTTTTATTTTAATAAAACCGAAAAGTGGCAGGAAGAGATAGAGCAAATGAGATTGATCGCACTTGATTGCGGGCTCACTGAAGAACTGAAGTGGGGCAGCCCCTGTTACACCTACCGCGATAGTAATATTGTTTTGATCCATGTGTTTAAGGAATACTGCGCGTTTTTATTTTTTAAAGGAGCGCTGTTGAGCGATACCCATCAGATCCTGATTCAGCAGTCGGAGAATGTACAGGCTGCCCGCCAGGCCCGGTTTACCAATGTTGAGCAAATTGCAGAGCAAAGAGCTATTTTGAGAGCTTATATTTATGAAGCCATAGAAGTAGAAAAAGCCGGGTTAAAAGTAAACTTAAAAAAGACCGAAGATTTTGCCGTTGCTGTTGAATTTCAACAGAAGTTAGATGCGATCCCCGCCCTGAAAACGGCTTTTGAAGCATTAACGCCGGGGCGGCAAAAAGCCTATCTGCTGCACTTTGCACAACCGAAACAATCCTCAACCCGCGAAGCAAGGGTTGAAAAATGGATGCCGCAGATTCTTAACGGAAAAGGATTGAATGATTTGTAATACACAGAACAAGAAAAAAGCGCGGGGTTGCGCGATTCCCTCCCTTGGGAGGGCGTAGGGCAATGTGATTATGTTAAGAGATTGACAGGTTGCACCAGAGGTGCAAAAGGTTTGTAGAAATTAAAGATTTGTATGTCTTAGTGTGCCAGAGGTACACAACTCCGAGTGTTCCGTACCTCTGGCACGGTTATTTTCGGTATATGATATTACTACAAACCTGTTCCCCCTCTGGGGGATTTCCCTTAACTTAATGACATTGGGGTGTAGGGATGGGTTTCGTAGATATGCATATTCGTTCGAAATGACGTATAAACCCCTCCCTGCCACCGCACATTCCTAACACACCACTCCCGAGGGAGGGAATTTGAAAATCATACACCAGTTAAACCATAACCACCACCAAAAAATGAAACTATCACCAGAACAACAGCAAGAACTCCTCGGTATATTAAAAACGCGTTTCGAAAAAAACATGACCCGTCACACCGGCCTTGAATGGGCCAAAGTACAGGTAAAGCTGGAAGCCAATGCCGAAAAGCTATGGCCGCTCAATGAGATGGAAATAACAGGCGGCGAACCGGATGTTGTTGCTTATGATAAAAACACGGGCGAATACATTTTTTACGACTGTGCCACAGAAAGCCCCAAAGGCCGCAGAAGTGTTTGTTATGATCACGAAGCACTGGAAGCCAGGAAAGAATACAAGCCGGCAAACAGCGCTGTTGAAATGGCGCGGGATATGGGCATCGAACTTTTGAATGAAGAACAATATCGTGAACTGCATAAGCTGGGAAAATTTGACGCCAAAACATCAAGCTGGATAAAAACGCCTGCCGACATCAGGAAACTTGGCGGCGCCATTTTTGCCGATTTCCGTTACGGTACCATTTTTATTTACCACAACGGCGCGGAGTCATACTATGCCGCCAGGGGATTCAGAGGGGCGTTGAGGGTTTGATATTTAAGCTGCACATTCATTATGGTAGCCTTGATATCTATGCGCGTCGGAGTTTCTTTTCTCAGGGCCAGTTATGTATTTGACTTGAACTTGCCGTCGATATTATCGCTCACATGAACCACAGACAAGCTGCATTTTGTTATCGCTTCCCGCACCCTTTCCAATTCCGTGTTCATTGCACCTAAATGAAAATGATATTCCGCTTCCAATTGTTGAATGGCCTCTAAAATGCGTTGTTCGCCGGCTAACAATATATCGTATTCTGTTGGCTTCATAATTGTCCGGGTTGTGATAGTTGCGAACGACCAATATTTGATATCCGCAATTCATAGGTTTAATAACAGGTTATAACGTTACCACGTTAATGCGCAGGGTTACTACGCTACAACTATACGTTGTTTGGCAAATGAAATCTTTTATAACCGATAATCAAATGAAAATCGACCAGCAGTTAAAATGAATCGACGAATATGATTCCTGGAGATTTCAAAAATTGGTCGTGTAAAAAAGACACAATAAACACAACCCTGCCTCCAAAATATCGTAATAGGCTTAAAATTAGTTAGAAACGAGAGGGTGAATGTTTAAATATTCAAAAGCAGAAATTGATTTATTAAAAAAATACGTTTTGATCTGTTCCGGTTTATCCTCAGTAACGGAGGTGGATATGCCAGTTTTAGCAAACAAGATTAAAAAGGTGACAGGTAAAGAAATAAGCCGAATTACATTAAGCAGGTTGTACGGGTTAAAAGAAGCGAAGTTCGGTCCGTCATTGTTCGCACTTCATGTGCTGGCAAATTTTTGTGGGTATGAAAGCTGGGAGAAGTTTTGCGGAGTAGCATTGCCGGTTGAGGAAAAAGACGAACACAAGTAGTTTAGCGCTTAACCGATTCTTTTTCCCAGGATTTTTAATCCCCTTTCCTGGTTATCCAGAACAGCTATATTGGGAAGGTTTCCCCATTCTTCGAACCCAAAGTTTTGGAATAATCTTAAACTGGGCTCATTGTGTGCGAAAATGAAACCAATTAAGGTTTTTATATTAAGCGTTGGAGCGATGGCAATGCTGTACTCAAGCATCTTTTTTCCGAACCCCTTGCCCCGGTGGTTGGCATCAAGGTAAATGCTGATCTCAACGGTTGCGTTGTAGGCCGGTCGCCCGTAGAACGACTGAAAGCTAACCCAGCCGACAACGTTGTTGTCGCTGTCCTCCGCCATTCATAGTGGCCTGGAATGGTTATGCTCATCAAACCACTTTTTCCTGCTGTCAACAGAAACCGGTTCGGTATCGGCGGTTGACATTCTTGATGCAACGGTCGAATTATATATTTCAACTATCTTGTTTAAATCAGTTTCAACGGCATCTCTAAACTTTAGTGGTTCCATGGGGGATCATTTAAGCTTCTTTTATCCAAAGATAGAAGCAGATCATATGTGAAATAGAGGTAGTTGTAACTTTAAATTACATCAGTCCGACTTCCAAAAGTATGCGGCCAGATCGGCAATCTTAATCCTGGCAGCGTCTGTTAAAAACAGATATTTAACCAATATCCTCTCCATTACTTCTTTGTGTCCTTCAATGGTGTCGTTTGTTGACCATAGTATACCTTATAAATAAAAAATGTGCGGAGTTAACTGCACTGGCATAAAGATGCGGTGTAGCGAGATGTGCTGAAAGCTTATTGAGCGCAACGAAGCTTGGCGTGATGTTATGAGGAGCTTAAGAGTGAAGAACACCGATGGACCTGGTGTGGTGGCCTAACAGAGCGACAGGCATAAGCAGAGCTACCCTTACCTTCATCTAAGCAACAAATGAGGGTGAGGGTAGCGGGAGATTATGTATATGGAAACTTAAATGTAATCATATCTTTCTGTTTGATACCGGCCTTTGTAAGCGTAATGCCTGTATTCAACATCTGATTTCAAATCTAATTCTTGATCTACCTGAACATCACTAAGATTGTAGTGTCGTTTGTTTAAAAAGCCAACACTTCTTATGGTTGGATGCTCAATAATTGGAGTCAAGTCTCCGTCGATGACATTGGTATCAACAAAACGGAAGTCTATCAGATTTGGAAAGTATTTCAAGAAAGAGAGATCTTGAATTGGCCCACAGGCGTTTAAGCAAAGAACCCGAAGCTCGGTTAGACTAAGTAATTCATCTGTGAAACTAAACTTCTTTGATTGGTTGATGTGTAGATATTGAAGAGTTTGGCTTAATTGAGTTATTCCTAAATCAGTCTCCAACTTAGTGCAGTAGTGCAATTCGAGCCTCTTTAAGTTGCTAAACTTTTCAATTCCTTGAAGGTTTTTAATGTTCGCCCAATTAAGTTCCATGTATGATAGCTTGTCGGAGCCCGGTAGGTTATCAAAAGAAGCCTCATTGTGCTTTAAGTGCCATAGTATTGCATACTCAACTTTAGTGAAATTGTCACTAAGTGTACGTGCCACCTTAAGGTCTTGGTTAAGATAGTTACCAGCTTCAAGCTGTTCAAACCAAATAGTGTTATATCGCCAGTCCATTTACGTAGCCATTTATGTGATTAAGTTTAGTATCTCTGTTACAAGTCTAGGCTAATATAATAAGTTGGAATGGTATTCAATACGCCAATGAGTTAATAGGTAGTCGAGGTCAACAAAACTAAAAGAACATATTCAATTGGTAAAATTACCTTTTGGATATGCTCTTTAATGTGTTGATAAAAGTCGGGATGGCGGGATTCGAACCCACGACCTCCAGCACCCCATGCTGGCGCGATACCGGGCTACGCTACATCCCGAATTAATATATAGCCAGGTTACAAATATAATTGTTGTTGGCATAATTCAAAATCCCGGAATAAAAAGGAACCTGATTCTTTCTACGGAAATGTAAAAAGATATATCGTTATGAATGCGCTTTAGTCCCCAATCCGCTTAGTTAGCATTACTGTAACTTAACGGGCAGGATCTATCCAATGAACTGACAGTATTTTGTCAGTGTTCAGTTTTTAAAAACCGGGTGTTCAGCCTCGGAAAATGAAAATTTGCAACTCGTTGATTATCAGTTAAAATTTGTTCAGTCCGGCTTTTAATGCATTTTGGCCGAAATGCAAGTGGTTGACTATCAGCTATGTGTTTTTAAGAAAAAAGAACAAACGTTCATACTTTTAAAACTGAACACTTGTAAATCCCCGGGGGGAGCTGTAAATGGATAAGCCGATATTTTAAAATAGGCTAAGAAGCTTGTAAAGCACAATCACTTCTTCACCAACGGTTCGGTATGCGTAAGCGCAAATTTTCCGAAGAGTTTAACCGGTGTTCCGTGCTCGTTATACAGCACTTTACCTGTCGCTTTTATCTCCTTGGGTCGGCTGCCGTCTAATGGGTTAATGAGGTAGGTCATTGAAAAATCGGCCCCGGTTTTAAATGATTTTTCAACGGCATCCAAAACCGCCTGGCGGTGCCGTGGATCAACAACCATAATCGCCTCATCTATTACCGGTTTTGTTTTTTCGGGAAAGCCACGGAGCCGCAATCCATAATCAGAAAACGTAAACTCCTTGCTGTTAAAATCCAGCGACCAATCCCACAGGGTATGGTCATAAGCTACCGTCAATTCCAGGCAATCCAGTATTTCGGATAACTGGTCATTAAGCCGGTCGGATTTTATATAAGAAAGCTCTAATTCTTCGCCCAGTGCCAGCAGCTCATTTTTCAGAACGGCTATTTCCGCATTTGAAGCTGCATTTATATTGAGCAATGTTTCGTTGGTAGTGTTTGCACCAGGTTGAATGGGCTTCTCTTGTTCAATTGACGCATCTGCGGCGGGTTGCTTATAGTTTTTCTTTCGCCTGATTAAAAAGAGGTTAAGATATAAAAGGTAAAATATCGCGCCATAAAACAAGAAATTTTGCCAAGCGCTGCCAACGCTGAAATAATTCAATATGGGGGTATTGAGCGGGATCGGAACGGACATGATAGGGCAGCGGTTAAATTAATGCAAGGTAATAATTAACTATACGCTTAACAACCCGTTAAAACACCTATTTTGTGTTAATTTATAATGTGACAATTAACTTACGATTAACTTTCGGCCAAAACGAAAAGGGATAACACCTATCGTTGTTAATAGAACTTTTGACGAAGAAATTTCTGCCGGGGCAGATATAATTTTTATTAAAAAAACAAGTTCTATATTTTACTTGTAAACCTTTTAATTTAATGGCGCGGTGTTTAAATATCGGTGAATATAGTTGCGCTAAGTTATTGCTTTGTACCGCTTATATGCGGCGTTTGTACTATTGTTAATTTATGGTCTGCTGTGTATCTTGTTGGCTTCTTTAATAAATTATGAACAGGTCATTTACATATAGCTTAAAGGTTTGGCTGATGCTTGTTATTGTGGCGCCGCTGCTTCAGCTGGTGTTGTCCTGGTTTATTATCGAGAACCCGGAAATAAGCCTTATTGATGAGATCAGGAAAGACTATATCATTTTTGCAGATATGATCCTGCTGGTTACTATCCCTTTTGCCTTTGTATTTTGGATGGCTATAAATTATTTATCAAAAAAAAGAGACCCATTCTACATAAAACAGGTTTTAACCACATCCATTTTGATCATTACCATGCTGTCGTTCTGCGAATTGCTTTTCGAAAAGAAAGTTTCGGCGGTATCTTCTGTTGCGGTGATCATATTCCCGTATTCAGTTACCGGGATAGCCGGCATCTGGCTGCATAAGCTCGAACCCGAAGAGGCTGAGGAAGAAGAACCAGTTGAGGAACGTGAATAGAATAACCGCTCAGGTTTTTCCCATTATTTCTGTTAAAAACCGCATATTGCCCAATAAAGCGGCGTAATCAATTTTTGTTGTCACAAAACAATTAACATTTTATTATTATTGCTTTAATTTTTAACTTAAACCAGCACTTGTTATATATAATACATGGCTTTTGCGTTTTATAAAGCGTGTGTATTTAATGTTTTTCCACCTGTAGTATGGCCTCGACAGAAAATTATGAACTTTTGCTTGGCAAGATCAATACTTTTACCCGGAAGTATTATTTCAATAATTTTCTGCGCGGATTAATATTTTTAGGCACCGGTCTTTTCAGTGCTTATGTAGTTATTACGCTGAGCGAGTATTTCGGCAATTTCAGCATTCTGCTGCGTACCATCCTTTTTTACTTTTTTATCCTCCTCAATACCATATTGGTTTGCTGGCTGGTTTTACCATCATTGCTGGCCTGGCTTAAACTGGGCAAAACCTTAACGCATGATGAAGCCGCCGAAATTATAGGTAAACATTTTAATGATGTTCATGATAAACTGCTCAATACCCTGCAACTTAAAAAGCTGGCTGCCGAAGATGAAAGCCACCGTGCGCTTATCGAAGCCAGTATCGACCAAAAGATAGAGGCGCTTAAGCCGGTAAGTTTTCCGTCGGCCATCAACCTTAAAGAAAATACTAAATATTTAAAATGGGCGCTTGGTCCGCTGGGGGTAATTATCATCATTGCTTTGGCCGCGCCATCTGTTTTAACGGAAAGCACTAAAAGGCTTATCAGGCATAATGAATATTTTGTGCCCGCGGCCCCGTTCAAATTTGTTGTACTGAACAAAACGCTTTCTGTTGTTCAGGGTAACGATTTAAAGCTTGACCTTAAGTTGGAAGGCGATAGGCTGCCTGCCGATGTTTATGTTGAAATGGGCGAAAACACGTTTAAGCTTGATAAGGACAATATCAGCCGTTTTCATTACCAGTTTAGCAACCTGCAGCAAAATACCCGTTTTAAATTATCGGGGAATGGCTTCAGTTCGGCAATCTATGAGATCAAAGTAAACCAGAAACCGGCGTTGCTCCATTTTGATGTTGAATTGAACTATCCGGCCTATCTGCATAAAAAAAATGAAAAGCTGCTTAACGCCGGCGATTTGACTATTCCTGCAGGTACAACGGTGAACTGGCAATTGCATACCCAATACGCAAGCGCGCTTATGTTTGATATGAACGGGCAAAGTCATCCCGCCGTGCAAAACGGAGCCGACTTATTCGAGCACCGCGAAAGGGTGCTGAAAAACTCGGTTTATAAACTTTTGCCGGTTAACGCGCAGGTAAATTATAGCGATTCGGCCACTTACCGCATCAGTGTTGTTACCGACGAAGCGCCTTCTATCTCTGTTGATGAAAAGCCGGATTCGGTAAGTATGAAAGCTTTTTATTTTAACGGTAAGATCCAGGACGATCACGGCTTTTCGTCGCTCACGTTTCATTACAGTATTGAAGCCGCTGGTAACAGCAAAGCCAAAGAGTTTACCAAAAAGGTTAATGCTGATCTGGCCCAAACGCAGGCCGATTTCTTTTACTACTGGAACCTGAAGGAAATGGGTATTAACCCAGGCGACCATGTAAGCTACTATTTTGAGGTTGCCGATAACGACGAAGTGACCGGCCACAAAACAGCCCGTACTGCAAAACATACACTAAATGTCCCCGATAGCAAGGAGGTTAACCAGCAGTTAAATGCTGGATCGAAAGCAATAAAAGAAAAAATGGAGTCGGCTATTAAGCTGGCCGGGCAGGTTGAGCGCGACGCTCAAAAGCTAAACCAAAACCTGCTGAACAAAAATACACTCTCTTTCGATGAGAAAAAACAGGTAGAAGACCTGATGCAAAAACGCAAGGACCTGGAAGACCTTGTAAAAGATATCCAGGCCGATAACAAAAAGAATTTATACAACCGCCAGGAAAATCAAAAGCAAACCGAAGAGATCATGGCCAAGCAAAAACAGATAGAAGACCTGTTTAACAATGTGCTTGATCAAAAAACAAAAGAGCTGCTTCAAAACCTGCAGCAAATGTTAAACGAGCAGCAAAAGGATGCTACCCGCGATGAACTGTCCAAAATGCAGATGGATAATAAGTCCTTAAAAAAAGAGCTCGACCGGGTACTGGAACTGTACAGGAAGCTGGAGTTTGAGCAAAAGCTTAACCAAAACCTTGATCAGCTGAATAAGCTGGCCGATGAGCAGCAAAAGCTATCAGATCAAACCAAACAACCCGGGGCCGATCAAAAGAACTTACAGCAACAGCAGGATAAACTGAAGCAGGATTTCCAGGATGTGAAGAAAGGCTTTGACGAACTGCAAAAAACCAACGATCAGGCTGAACGTAAATCCGACTTTCAAAACCCCGAAAAAGAGACAAATGATATTGAACAGCAGATGGAGCAAAGCGCTGGTGATCTGCAAAAAAAGGATAATTCAAAGGCCTCAAAATCGCAGCAGCAGGCAGCCAAACAAATGAAGGAGCTTGCCGCTAAAATGCAAAAGGACAGTGACGAAGGCGAATCAAAAGAGAATGCCGTTGATGCACAGCAGCTGAGGGAATTGTTAAAAAGCTTGGTCAACAGCTCGTTTAACCAGGAAAAGCTGATGCAGACGTTGAAGAATACCAACCCTACAGATCCGTCATATGTTACTTTATCGCAAAGCCAGAAGGATATTAAGGACAACCTGAAAACGGCCGAAGA
>NZ_DASVOB010000841.1:0-3073 GCF_036383575.1 Mucilaginibacter sp. | reverse complement strand
GCTATCATTCATAAAACAAACTGCCGGCCCTGCCGATTATTGGACGAGCTTTTTTCCGGGTGTACTTGTTTTTGGTTCGGGCATGTCTTTGACGGTAGCACCGCTTACTGCAACGGTAATGGGATCGGTGAGTGATCATTTTTCGGGCACTGCATCGGGCATCAATAATGCTATGACACGTATTGCCAACGTTTTTGCCAATGCCATTTTTGGTGCATTGGCTGTACTTTTTTTTTCGGGTGCCATGCAGGGCGAATTAAAGAAACTCCCGCTGAACGAAAAAGATAAAAAGGAGGTAATGGCGCAGTCGGCGAATTTGGGTAATGCCAAAGTGCCCGCTAATATTGATGAGGTCAATAAAAAAGCAGTTGAAATTGCCTATCACAACGGGTTTATTTCGGTTTATGGCAACATTATGCGCATATGCGCCGGGCTGGGTTTTTTAGGTGCACTGATGTCAGTTATTTTTATCAGGAATAGTGCTGTTAAAAAGGAGTGATTTTTCGTAGAAACGCATCACATGCGTCTCCTTTTGGACAGGCGGCCGGAAATGAATAACCGCAGATGCATGTCATGCGTTTCTACAAGGGTAACCATATAAAAAATTCAGATCAGCCTTGCAACCATTTGTTTATCATCATCGTCTACCTTGTAAATCAGATCCATCTAAAACTTATTATTATGCTAAATCTAATATCCTCCCGAAATTTTGTAAAATTATTTGCCGCATGCTTTTTATTCCTTGTTACTATCAGCGCATCTGCACAGGATAAAACCAAAACGATAGGCAATAAGCTGCGAACCGGCTCATCCAATACTTCTTTCGATGCCGTTAAAGGCAGACAAGTAGGCATTGAAATGAGTGCCGGTAAGAAACAGGTACAACTGCTGACGCTAAGTTTCCACACGCAAAACCGTTCAAACGATAGCATCCCATTTAAAGTGAATGTTTACCAAATGGCTGGGAAGTTTCCAAACGAAGCCAATTTGGTTAAAGACGAAATAAAAGGCTATATCAAACAATATAATCACCAGGATAATCACCAGCTAATTACAGTAGATCTATCGCCATATAATGTTAAGGTAGCCGGAGATATTGTAGTTTCTATTGAGTTTTTGACAACTAAAACCGGTTCAAATATTGGTTTTGCCTGCGGTTTGTTTAACGGCGGCACCTTTCACAAAGACACTGAAACCGAGCCGTGGAAAAAGATCCCGGTTGTTGGGGTTGATTTTAATGTGTTGGTGAAAAAGTTAAAGTAATCATCTTCTAAATCTCCTTTGGAGGAGGCTCTTTAAAAGAATAACTTCTAAAGGGTAGAGGTCAGAAAGGTCATCAGTTCCGGTAGTATCAGAATTGGGCATCATACAGTATTGCTGAATAAAAATCGCGCTTACATCTTAGCGATAAAAGCATATATTTGGGTTGGTACATTTAAACTAAACATTAAGCCACCATGATGTTTGTATATGTAAATTATATACTGTCTCAAAAATTCTGAAAAACACATGGTCCCTGATGATCTGTATATAGCAGACGATGCTGAACTGCTAACGCTTTTAAGTGAAGGTAATAAGCCTGCTTTCGATGCTTTATATAATAAGTATTGGAAACAGGTTTATAATGCTGCTTACAAAAGGCTTAATGATACCGAGCGGGCGCAGGATATTGCCCAGGATGTATTTGTGCAGTTATGGGTGCGCGGCTCAAGATCGCCAATAGAAAATTTGCCAGCCTATTTGCTGGTTGCTGCCCGTAACGGTGTTTTTAAATACATGGAGAAGGAGTCGCGCTATGCAGCCCTACCCGATACGGCACAGGAAATTGAAAGCCCCCTTGGCCGAGCCGATGCCAATGTACTTCATGACGAATTTTTGAAATCTTTTAATGAACTTATAGATACGTTACCGCCCCAGCAACGTATTATATTCAATTTGCGCTTTAATGAAGGCCTCTCAAGCCAGCAAATTGCCGATCAGTTGCAGATCTCGCCCAAAACCGTCCGCAATCAGATGGGGAAGGCCCTTGCTACACTTCGTAAATCACTTTTCTTACTTCACGTGCTGCTTTATTTTTATCAAAAAGGTTGATAAAACGTTTTTACTTTTGAATTGATGCATTATTTTTATCGATATTAATATTTTATTGCGGATATTTTATTCGTTAGGCTTTAATTATGTATTCTTTTCAAAAAAAAGTTTAAAAATATTTTTAATTGACGTGGGCTATTTTCATTTTGCCGACTCATGTATATATAAAGGATGTAAATGGACGAGGCGAACAAACAATATTTTATACAAATACTAACAAAGTACAGGCTTGGAGAGGCTACACCGGAAGAAATTAAATTCCTGGAAGCGTATTACAACCTGTTTGATTTAAATGATGACCTCATTACTGAAGAGAACGAGGCCGACTACGCACACCTGAAAGATGCCATTAAAGCTACAGTTGATCAAAGAATAGCGCAGTATGAAAAAAAGCCCGTTACCTTGCCTTCAAGATATGGCTGGATCAGGTACGCCGTGGCAGCCTCAATTCTGTTGTTTATTTCGGTTGGTGCTTACTTTTTTATTCGCAACAATCATAAGGCCGATAATTTCGCAGTAAATACTTATAAAGAGATAGTGCCTGGGACTAACAAGGCTACGCTTACTTTAGCTAATGGCACAACGATATCGCTTGATGACGCTAACAACGGGCAGATAGCTAAACAAGCCGGTGTTAAGATCACTAAAACAGCCAATGGACAGATCGTTTACCAGGCCGAAGCAACAGGGCAGGAGCAGGCCGTTCAAAATACGGTTACCACACCTAAAGGAGGCCAGTACAAGATCATCCTGCCCGATGGTACAACTGTTTGGCTTAATGCGGCTTCGTCAATAACTTATCCAACGGTATTCAAAGGTGTTGATCGAGAGGTGACACTCAACGGAGAGGGGTACTTTGAAGTGGCTAAGAATAAAGCAATGCCTTTCAGGGTAAAATCGGCCCTGCAAACTGTTGAGGTGTTGGGCACGCATTTCAATATCAACACTTATGCCGATGAAGCGCAGGTGAAAACCACGCTGC
>NZ_DASVOB010000840.1:0-20703 GCF_036383575.1 Mucilaginibacter sp. | reverse complement strand
AAATATCTAGTGAATACACTTTTGATGATACTAATAATAATGCTTTCTATACAGAAATAATTGATAATGATCCAACAAATAAAGAATATTTAATAGAATTAATAATCCTCAATCATACAATCAAAACCCTGAGACTCTTCTTGAACTAAAATTTCAGTAAGTTTGCTTACGCTTGGTTTTGGCGGGGTATGGTTTAAATTTTTATCAATTTACCATTATAAACCACTTTACCATTTAGTTCAATAGTATAAACATAAACGCCGGCTATAAGCTTTACGGGGATAGTGTTTTGTAATTCGTTAATGCTTTTAACCATGTTTAACTTACCATCGGTACTGTATAATTTAAATTCGTAGTTGTTGATATCACCGCTGATGATATTGATTTGACCGACAACCGGGTTGGGGTATATCACAAACTGGCTGGGTTGTAAATAAACGGCATCGGCTATATTGGAGTAAATGATATCGCCGTTGGTAGTGATAAGCTTAGCGCGGTAATATTGTTTGCCTTGCCGGGGATCATTGTCGGTGTACGTGTAATCCACTGTTGTGCTAACCGGTATGGTGGCTAAAGTAACGTATTGGCCCGAGGGCGTTGTTTTTTCCCAGGTGATGGATTTAAGATCATAAACACTGCCCAATTGCAGGTTGAGCACCACAGTATTGTTAGCCACATTTGCCAGTAACGTTTTTACATAGCAGCCAACGCCCTGTGTGGTAGCATCGATGGTATAACTTTTTATGCCCTCAAAGCCGTTGCCTGTGGAGCTCACCGCATAATAGTTTGAAGTTTGTTGCAGTACAGGTATAATGAAGCTGGTATCGGTTGTTGAAGCGAATTTTTGTAGCAGGTTATCCTTAATGGTATAAACTGAGTAACCGGTACTGCCCGGCTGAGGTTGCCATTGCAGTAGGGTGCCGCTGCTGCAGTTATAGCCGACATTGAGCGTAAGAGGTTTCGAAATGCTGAACTCGCCGCTTATAAAAGTTTGACTGCCGATATCCATTTTAAGCATAGCTTTAGTGAAAACCCCGTGCGCTGTCCAGGTATAATAGCGGTTTTTTAAAACGGCATTATTGATGGCGTGCCAGGTGAGCCCATGATCAAAGCTTATACTTAATATACCCGTTGTTATGCTGAATGAGCTTTGCCATCGCAGGTAACTATCCTCGCCGGCAAAAAGCTGGTCGCCGGTTGATGGGTAGATCCATTCAAACCGGTTTGTAATGATCTCCTGGTGGGCAACATAAAATTTTTGTATGCCGGCGGTAATCCTGCGGCCTTTAACATGTACTATATATGTGCCTGCTGCCGGGTTTTGTAAGCTTACCTGTTCTATATTGTTTAAGGTGTCGGTCTGTCTTTTTGCCGGAGCAGCTAATGAATCTGCAGAAGGGAAGCTGCTGAGCACCCATGGCAAAATTTGCTGTCCGGATGGGGTAGTGACGGTAAGGTCGAGGTCATTCACCAATGCCGATGGCGCATTAACAGGTGCTGCCGGGTCATTCCATGCTAATGAAACTTTAAGTTCCCCGCAATTAACGGGGACCGTAATAGGGTAATCTGTTTGCGCGGCATTGGTAACTGAGCCTGCAACAAAACGTTTTTCGTTGATAGTCCGGAGGGCCTCGAGTGCATTTAGGGAGCCATAGCCCGTTTTATGCTGCGGGCCCTGTGGCCCAATCTCATTGGCCGAGTTAATGAGCGCACTTTTTATGAGCGCGGCGGATGGCAGCTGTTTGTATTGTGTTTTATAGGCCTGTTGCAGCAACGCTACCGTGCCCGATACCAAAGCGGCTGCACCCGAGGTGCCATCTTCGCCATCCGCAATCAGTTCGGGTTTGATACGGCCATCGTATGTTGGCCCGGCCGAGCTTAAGGATTCGGGATCGCCTGTTCTGTTGGTACCACCAACTACCAGTACATTTTTAGCCTGCTTAAAATCGCCGGAGAGATTGGCTACCCCGCTTATACCGTTATAAACACCGCTTTCGGGTGCGGAAGTACCGATATTGCCCGATGAAAATACATGCACCAGTGAGTCGGTTTCAAAGATCTGCTGATCATAAGCCACGCTTTCGGCCCCGTAATAATTTTCAATGCCAGTACCGTACGAATGGTTTTGTACCGAGATCCTGAACGATTTAAAAATGGGCGTACTATCAGGCATTAGCTGTGCAAATGATGATGACGTGAATTTTACTTCGGGTGCAATCCCTAAACCTTTAATGTATGAGTTTCCGTTGCCGCCTATGAGGGTCGCCATCGTGGTAGCGTGCCCGGAGGTGATATCAGATGTTTTGAATGATGTGAAGTTGCGTCCCAGCAGGTCAAGGTCATTATCGTAGCGGTCTTCCTTTACAGATACATTAATGCCAAGCCCGGTTATAGCCGGAAAGTCAGCCTTTATGACCGAGGCGGTATTTAAGCCGAGGTCAATATCGCTTATGGCAAGTTCTTCATGTGGCTGGCGCAGCTCATTGGCAAATATGATATAGTCCTGCTGAAGTAAGGCAGGAAGGTTTTCTAATTTAATGTTGAGGCGTAGCTGGTTGCCTGTTTGGCCGGTAATGGATCCTGTTTTTTCGATGTGATTGAGAACGGTATCATTAATAGCAGTAACCGCAACCTCTATAGCTTGTGTACGTCCCGGATGTTGTTTCCAGTTTTTCGCGAGGTTATCGGAGGCTTTCCAGAGCGGGGTGGCGGCGTTATTACTTATGATATTTGCATCGCTTTTGATGGCTGAAGTTGCTGATACGACATAGTAATTGTAGGAGATCCGTTTTAAGATGCTGTATTTGAGGCTGTTGATATGTGTCGGATCTTTAAATTTAACGAGGTAATATTGTTTTGATGCAGTGTTTTGCGGCACTGAGAGAGATGCTTTATAAATGGAGCTGATAGCTTCATCACTCATGTGTTTTTGCGACCATGACACCGTGGAGCATAAAAAGAGGAGCAATATGGTAACAGGTATTCTTTTTGTCATAGGCGGTGTTATGATCAAAACCAATAAAGGGGAGCTGCAGCATCCCCTTTATTGATAACGCAATTTAGTTGAAATGTAGTAAACAACTATTGGCGATATTAATATAAATAGTTTAACGCAATTTGATCGTTAGCATTAAATGTACGGTCGGTACCGCTTGAGCATGCTAACATCCATGAACCGGCATCTGCCTTAGTTGGTGTGCCAGGAATATTGATAGCGCCAATACCGGCCGAACCTTCATTGCTTTTGCTACCCCCGCAGCTAAAGGCACGGTTCATGTAGTCAGTATGGCGGAAACCGATACAATGTCCCAATTCATGCTGAATAACGGAGGTTACATAACCCAGATCTGGGTTTGTACCATAAGCCTGTGCGTTGGTGTTCATCTGGATCTGGCTGTATGGGTTGCCCGATGAAGTAGGGAAGCCCGATGAACCTAAGGTGATATAACCACCGCTTGGCCCTTCGTTAAAGCCTATGATCTGGATCGCGCCTCCGCTGCTTACCATTTGAAACTTAAGCGTAAGGTTTAACGCATTGTAACGTGCAACCGCCGCGGTAGCCGCGTTAAGGTAAACAGTAGGCAAATTTGAAACTGATACGGTTACCGTTCTTGGCAGGTTTTTAACCAGGTTTGTGGTTCGGTACTGCTCAACATCGGCAATTCTTAAAGTAGGACTGGTACTGGCTTCTGATAAATTGGCTTGTGTTAAGAGGATGTCGCCTTCAACGAGATAACCATCACCCTGTTTACGCACTTCGTCGGTGCTGAAGCCTAAGTTTGAGATACTTTTCAGTACATCATCCGGGATAGCGGTTTGACTGGTGGTTGTGTTTTTTGCTCCCTTATCTTTTGAACAAGAGAATAATACAGAGGCGCCGACAAGCACGCTTAGCCCGACCCCTATTAATAGTTTTCTTTTCATTGTTTTAGTTACGTTTAGATGTAAATGAAGAATAAAATTTTCAGCAACCGGCCAGTGCTATTAACCTATACGCAATATGTAAATAAAAAGTTACGGAGCTATTAATAGAAAATAACAAATGAATATTCTTTTCAAGAATTATTGCCTTGTTATTTATTTGATATTGAAATTATAATTGCTGTATTGGGTATTACACCAACTATAGCTTTGTTTTAACTGATAGGTATATTGGGTTTGCTCTCCTGCAGATCAGTTAAAGATCATTTTAGGACATGGAAAGTTCTTTTTCTGTTTACGGCACCGGTTTTCAGTTTCAGCAATCCTTTTCCATAATCAATTACCGCTTTGTACTTCATTAAAATATCTCCGCCCAAAACACCCAGAACCTTCGGATATCCCATTTGGCTGTACGCTATATTAATGGTAGACAGGTCGAGTACAGCTGCTTCAAATTCGGCAATAGCTAATTCACCAATGTACATGTCACTTACGGTTGCTGTGAAAGATTCCATGGTATTGGTGCCCAGGCCTGTTGATAGTTTCTCGCTGGCTAAAATGTTCATGGTTTCGTTGGCTTCTGTTAAGGTAGTCTGATCAAAGGCGGTTTTAGATGCGCCTGTATCCAGTACCATAATAAAGGTTTTTCCAAACAATGTGATCTCAACTAAAGGGTGAAAACCATCATCATGCAGGTCGATGATGCGGAGCGGGACAGATATGGTCATTGTAGATGTTCAAATTATAGATGTGCAAATGTGCAGATTATGGCAATGGATTCATAATAGCTGTTATCAGAAAAGAATATACCAGTAATTTTAAGATCTATAAAACATCATCTTTCGGGGCCCAATGCTACCATTTTGTCTGATGCATTTAAAGAGAGGGAATGAAAAACCGATCATGGGTGGATAGCAGACGGAGGTTTAAAACATCGCTAATCTATAGTAGTTGCAAACCACATGCAAAATTGATCTGAAACCGGATACATTGGAGAGCGGAACTCCATAGATAGCGATAACTACACGCAACCATGGCTGCGAATTTTTAATATGATAAGGTTTAGGTGTCAAAATCACTAATGGGTGAGTTAAATTAACATCGACCTTTAGTTTTTTTACGATGCTAAATTAGCCTTAACCTTCAACCTCCGCAATACTGAAAAAGTGGTATATCAAATTGCCCGGAATTTATTAATGGCTTCTACTTTGTTTTGTACCTGCAACTTAACGTAAGTATTGCGAATGTGCTTTTTAACGGTGCCTGTAGAAATTTCAAGGAGATCGGCAATTTCTTTGTACTGCAGGCCGCGTGCCAGATGATTAAGTACTTCAATCTCACGCTCCGTAAGGTTTTCGGCAGCGGGGATAAATGGTTTTGCCGCAGCTGTATTAAATGATGCTATTACCCTGCGCGAGATATAAGCGCTCATGGGAGAGCCGCCTGCCGCAATCTCGGTAATTGCATTTCTGATCTCGTCGGCCGAGGATTCTTTGAGCATATAACCTGTTGCGCCGCTCTTTAACGATTCAAAAATATTGGTATTGTCGTCGTTTATGGTACACACCAGAAACTCGGCTTCGGGTAATAAGGGTTTGGCCCGCCTTATAAATTCAATGCCCGATATGCCTTCAAGGTTTATATCAACAATAAAGATATCAGGTTTAAGCTCGTTTATTTTTTTTAACACGGCTTCGGCATTAGCGTATGATCCTATCAAATTTACGCCGCTCATATCATGAATAATCTGTTCCAGCCCGCGCCGGTAATGTAAATTATCCTCTAACAATATTATCTGAAGCATGCTTGCGGTAAATATAAAATGCTAATTTCCTAAATTATCCCGGCTTTCTTTATACCTATTATGGGGTAGTTTAAAGGTTCAGTTTAAGACTGATGGATGTGCCTTTGCCACGTGCTGTATCAATTTTCAAATCGGCATTTAATCTTTTTGCGCGCTCGTAAATATTACGGACCCCCATGGTTTCGTATTTGCGAAGATCGGGGTCAAACCCCCGGCCGTCATCACGGATGCTGATATTCAGCCGGTTTTTGTATAGGCCGATATCCAGAAACGCGTTTTGCGCCTCCGAGTGTTTAACAATATTGTTTAAAACTTCCTTAACAAGGAGATACACCTGTCGTCTTTTTTCGCCGCTAATGGCAACTCCGGTTTCGCTAACCGATGCGTTTACATGGAGGTTAATATTGCTGTATTCAAATATTTTTATGGCTTGTTTATGAATAAAACTGGCCAGGTTGCTCACCTCGTCATTTTCGGCATCAAGGCTCCAGATAATCAGCCGCATCTGGGTAGCTATATCCGTAATAGCTTCATGAATAGCATCTATTTCCTTAAAAGCAGGCTGATCGACTGCTTTCCGGCTCAATAGTTCGGTTCGTAGTTTAATGCCTGATATACTTGCGCCCAGATCATCATGCACCTCGCTGCTGATACGCTGACGTTCACGTTGCAGGGCAAGCGCGTTTTCATAGTCTTTCTTTTGCAAGCCGATGATAGACTGATAATATTTTTGTACCAGCAAAAAAACGATGATTATAGCACCTAAAACAGCCACAATCTGCAACCATAGTTGCTGGTACCATAAAGGCATAACGGTAAATTTAAAAATAAGCGGCGAACTCAACTGGTTAAAGCGGTCGGCGGCCATCGCTTCCAACTCGTAATTTCCGGGAGGCAGCAGGTCAAACCGTTTTTCGCCGGATGGTGCAATGCTCCAATTTTTATCAACATCCCTAAGCCTGAAACGGTATTGTATTTTGCCCATGCTTTTGTATGATAGGGCAACGCAGTTAAATACAACAGGCTGGCCGTAAGTAAAGCTGCTTTGGTTGCCGGCTGCGCCGTCGTTAATTATTACCGGCCTGGGCAGGTTGGT
The DNA here is from genome assembly GCF_036383575.1 of Mucilaginibacter sp. Lineage (GTDB taxonomy): Bacteria > Bacteroidota > Bacteroidia > Sphingobacteriales > Sphingobacteriaceae > Mucilaginibacter. Next base: position 13,882 of record NZ_DASVOB010000840.1, on the reverse strand, counting down.
GTTCCCTGAATTTTGAGTAACAGCAATACCCTGGTCTGTGGCTATATAATAATCATGATCGTTCCGAACAATATCCGCAACGTTGTCTGACGGTAGCCCGTTGCTGGTATTGAGCAAACTAACCCGGTAATTTTGATAATTATTACTAAAGCTGATAATGCTTACGCCATTTGCAGTACAGGCCCATAATGTATTGGCATCTGTCCATATTAATTTGCGGATATCACCAGAAGATATGGTTGGTGCATTAAATTGAATAACTTTTTTGCCGACCAATAAAAACACCCCTTTAGCTTCAGTGCCAATAGCGCATGCTTCATCATTTGATGCCAGGCATTTAACAACATCTACCCCGTTATTGCTCAGTATTTTAACGTAAGGAGCATTGTTAGAGCTGGGGGTAAGCTTGTATAATCCGTAAAGCGAACCTATCAGCATGTCGTTTTTATAACAGGTAAGCGATGTGAGGCGTAAATTTTCAAATGCATAGCCTTGCAAATGTTCAAACTGGTTTGACATTGTAAGGACCGAGTTTTGCGAAATAAAACACAGATTTTCAGGCTGCCAGGCAATTCCTTTTATTGGTCCAAAAAAATATTTTACCGGATGCCACGATGATGGGGTATTCCTGGAAACATCCAAACCGAATATGCCATTATCGGTACCTACCATGAGCCTGTTGCCCGGAATGGTGACAAGGCTGGTTATCCGGTTAAAATCAGATCTTTCCTGCTTTATAGTTATGGTGCCTATAGGAGGGCTCGGGCTTACACCAAGCTTCATATAATTAAGTACACTTAACACGTGCCCGGTAAAAAGGTAGCCACCCGCGATGCCCAGTTTTAAAACGTCCTCGTTTACAAGTCCGCTTTCCTTGTTAATAACTTTTACTTCGGGGTTGGTACTTAAAAAAAAGCCTTTATCATAACTGCCAAACCATATATTGTTTTCCCGGTCAATAACCGTAGCAGTGGTGATATTATTATTGAGATAATTTTTACGTTCGCCGGTAAGGTAGTTAATAATGTATGTGCCCTGTTTTACAGTTGTAACGGCAACAGTATTTTTACCTGTGGGATAAACGGAAGTGACGTTACCCTCAAAGCGGACTTTATTAAGAGGAACGATCCCGCCTTTTTTTATCTGATAAGCTTGCACCCATTCTTTGGTTATCAATAACAAATGGTTTTGCTGTAAAGCCAGCCTGTAGGGCTTGGTGTTGTTTTTGGCAGTTTGATAGTTTAGCTGTTCGCCCGAAAGTTCTTTTTCAAGCATGTTAAGCTCGTTTTCAGATAAAAGAAACTCTTCTCCGTTCGGTCCGTAAGTATACCCAACTAAATGTTGTATGGTATGCGGTCTTGATCGTAATTGCGAAAAACGATAAACTTTTGTACTAAGAGCATAATTTACACAAAGCTCATTATAGCGATTAAAAAAGAAATTGCTAAAAGGCAGCACCCATATTTTTTGCGGCGAATCAAGTTTATGAATAAGCCCGTTTTCATAATAACAAAACCGGTAATTATTACAGTAGAAGAAAATCCGATGGTAATTGTCTTCTGCTATCCGGAAACACTCATTGCTTTCCAGCCCATCGGCCGATGTGAAATTTTTAAAATGCTGACCATCAAACCTGCTTACGCCTTTATCAGTAGCTATCCAGATAAATCCTTTACTGTCCTGCATTAAATAATTTACCCGCGAACTGGGCAAACCATCAGGCGTGCTGTAGTTTTTCAGGTAAACTACCTGGTATGGAACGTTGGCGTACCCACGCAGAAATAAAAACTGGGTTAATATTAAAAGTTTAAAAAGAGGGTTTTTTAGCAGCATTTTATTATTTGCACCAATTAACATTGCTGCTTTTTTAATAATACACAATGATACGGAGTACGTCCTTGTGTAGTTATACCATTTGATAAATATAAAAAGAAATGCTATGTAATAAATGTCAATCTGAATATTAAACAACCAGATGGTAAATATCTATTATAATTAATTAATGGCCCCATTCTTAAAAGCCTTTTAGGTTTGCCTTCCGCGCTGTCGGCACAGATTACAAGGCCGTATATTGTTTGAGAAGGTTAGTTTGCCGTTGTAATATATAGAGTTTATTAATTGATTTTACATAAAGTAGCCTGGGCCTAAATTATGGGGTAGTTTAAGGGATTAGTTTAAGAGTGATGGATGTGCCTTTACCAGGTGCTGTATCAATTTTCAAATCGGCATTTAATCTTTTTGCGCGCTCGTAAATGTTACGGACCCCCATGGTTTCGTATTTGCGGGGATCAGGGTCAAAACCGCGGCCGTCATCACGGATACTGATATTCAGCCGGCTTTTGAATAGGTTAATATCCAGAAATGCATTTTGCGCCTCCGAATGTTTGACAATATTATTTAAAACTTCCTTAACAAGAAGATATACCTGCCGTCTTTTTTCGCCGCTAATGGTAACTCCGATTTCGCTAACCGAGGCATTTACATGAAGGTCGATATTGCTGTATTCAAATATTTTGATGGCTTGTTTATGAATAAAACTGGCCAGGTTACTCACCTCGTCGTTTTCGGCATCAAGGCTCCATATAATTAACCTCATCTGGGTAGCTATATCTGAAATAGCTTCGTGAACGGCGTCTATTTCCTTAAAAGCAGGCTGGTTGACCGCTTTCCGGCTCAATAGTTCGGTTCTCAGCTTGATACCCGATATACTTGCGCCCAGATCATCATGCACCTCACTGCTGATACGCTGGCGTTCACGTTGCAGGGCAAGCGCGTTTTCATAGTCCTTTTTTTGTAAGCCTATCATGGACTGATAATATTTTCGTACCAGTAAAAAAGCCACGGCCACAGCACTTAAAATAGCCAAAACCTGTAACCATAATTGCTGGTACCATAAAGGCATAACGGCGAATTTAAAAATAAGCGGCAAACTTAACTGGTTAAGACGATCGGCAGCCACTGCTTCTAACTCATAGTTACCGGGAGGCAACAAGTCAAACCGCTTTTCACCGGATGGCGCAACGCTCCAGTTTTTATCAACCCCTCTAAGCCTGAACCTGTATTGTATTTTGCCCATGCTTTTGTAGGATAGGGCAACGCAGTTAAATACAACAGGCTGGGCGTAAGTAAAGCTATTTTGAGTTCCGGATCTTCCGTCATTAATTAATACCGGCCGGGGCAGGTTGGTGTTCCCTAAATTTTGAGTCACTGCTATTCCCTGATCTGTGGCTATATAGTAATCAGGGCCGTTCTGCACAACGTCGGCAACATTATCTGAAGGAAGCCCGTTGCTGGTGTTTAACAGGCTGATCCGGTAATGCTTATATTTATTATAAAAGCTGATAATGCTTACACCATCTGCAGTACAGGCCCATAATGTATTAGCATCTGTCCATACCAGTTTACGGATATCACCTGAAGAGATAGCAGGAGATCTAAATTGAACAATTTGTTTCCCTGCCCACAAAAATACCCCCTGAGCTTCGGTACCTATCGCGCATACTTCATTGTTTGCTGCCAGGCATTTAACAACATTTATTCCTTTATCAGCAAGTATTTGAACAGAGGTAGTATCATTAGTGGTTGGCTTTAACCGGTATAAACCGTAAAGTGAACCCACCAGCAGGCTGTTTTTATACCAGGTAAGCGATGTCATGCGTATTGGCTTGAATCTATAAGCTTTTAGACGTTTGAACTGATTTGATAATACGCCAACGGTTTCTCGTGAGGCAAAACAGACTGTATCATGTATATTGGTAATTCCTTTTATAGGGCCATTATATTTTACAGGGCTATCAAAATAACTTTCAGAATGCCAAAACGCCGGGTTGCTATTGGAAACATTTAATCTGAATAAGCCATTATCGGTGCCAATCATGAGCCTGTTGCCCGGAATTGCAAGCAGATTGGTTATCCGGTTAAAGTCAGACCTGTTTTGATTTATGGATATGGTGTCTATTAATGACGATTGATTTGTCCCAAGCTTCATATAGCTGAGTATGCTTAAAACGTGACCGGCAAAAAGGTAATCGCCGGCTATGCACAGTCTTAAAACGTCTTCATTTGCCAGGCCGCTTTCTTTATTAATGATTTTTACTTCGGGATTGGTACTTAAAAAGAAGCCATTGTCATAACTGCCAAACCATAAATTATTTTCCTTGTCTATAAGCGTTGATGTGGTGATGTGGTGATTAAGATAGTTTTTACGTTCGCCGGTAAGGTAGTTTATAATGTATGTGCCTTGCTTTACCGTAGTAACGGCAAAAGTATTTTTACCAGTAAGATAAACCGAGGTTACGTTGCCGGTAAAATAAATTTTATTGAGCGAAATAATCCCGCTTTTCTGATACTGATAAATCTGCACCCATTCTTTAGTTATCAATAACAAATGGTTTTGCTGTATAGCCAACCGATATGGTTTGGTATTGATATTAGCTGTTAGATAACTTAATTGGCCGGTCTTAAGCTCTTTTTCGAGGATGTCAAGGTCATTTTCAGATAAGGTGATCTCCTCGCCGTTCTCGCCATAAATATCTCCGTTTAAATGTTGGATGGCGTGCCTTCTTGAATTTAATTCATCAAAATGATATACTTTAGTATTAAGCCTGTAATTTACACAGAGCTCATTATAACGGTTAAAAAAGAAATTGGCAAAAGGCAATACTATTACTTTTTGAGGTGAACTTACATTATGAATAAGCCCGTTTTCATAATAACAGACCTTATAATTATTACAGTAAAAAAAAATCCGGTGGTAATTGTCTTCGGCTATCCGGAAACACTCATTGCTTTCCAGTCCATCGGCCGATGTGAAGTTTTTAAAGTGCTGGCCGTCAAACCTGCTCACACCTTTGTCTGTGGCTAACCAGATAAAGCCCCTACTGTCCTGCATTAAATAATTAACCCGTGAGCTGGGCAGGCCGTCAGTTGCATTGTAGTTTTTCAGGTAAACTACCTGGTAGGGAATGCCGGCATACACACCCGAAAATAAAAATTGAGTTAATATTAAAAGTTTAAAAAAAGAGCTTCTTAGCGGCATCCTATTATCGATATCAATTTAACATCGCTGCCTTTTTAACAATATACAATGATACGGAGTGCAGGACTTTGCGCGGTTATGTCAATTGATAAATATAAAAAGAAATGCTATGTATTGAAATATCAATCTAAATATTAAGCAACAGGCCGATAAATATTTATGATATCAATAGCTCAACTCTTGCCGGCCGTGGCTTTCGTTATGCTGAACGAATTAGCTTAAAACGGATACCCGATTGCCAGGTTAAATACGCTGCGGTTAAAGTTGAAATCCCAGCGCGGTTCATTGGCACGTACATATGGCGTGCGAAGCGGAATACCAAGATCCGTACGAAGCACCAGTACGGTTAAATCAAACCTTAAACCAAACCCGGCGTCAACTGCCAGATCATTTAAAAAGCTTTTGGTAAACACCGCGCCCGGCTGCGATCCATTAGAGTGCAGCAGCCAGATGTTACCGGCATCGACAAATAAAGCGCCGCGCACTATGCTGAACAATTTAGGTCTGTATTCGATGTTGGCTTCCACTTTGATATCGCCGGATTCATCTGCCAGAAAGCCCCCTGTACCTACGCCGGTACTTGGATCAAACGAGCCTGGTCCGATAGCCCTTGCCCTGAAACCACGTAAACTGTTAGGCCCGCCAATAAAGAATTGCTGGCTATAAGGTAATTGGGTTGAATTACCATAAGGCAAACCTACACCTACAATTACCCGGCTGGCTATAGTGCTGCTTGGCCCGGTTTTATGAAAATACCTGATCTCGTTCTCCAGCTTTACAAACTGGTTAAATATGGCTCCGAACAGTTTTTTAGGTTTGCCGCCGGCACTGTCAGCTCCGGTAACCAAACCGTATATATTATTTGACAGGCTGATTTTTCCGTTATAATAAAAGGTATTAGTACGGTAATCCTCATTGGTGTTTGTATAGGTAAAGCTATAGCTTGGGCCGAGGATAAATTGTTTATCAATAACATGCTTCAATGCAGGGTTAACCGGAACATTTTTCTTGTTGATGCTATCAAGATATAATTGCGATACGCTCAGCGGGTTTACAAACTGGAAGTTGATGAGGTTAAGCTCATGCGAACGGTGCTCTGTTTCGCGCCACTGGTATCCAAACGACAAGTTAAACGAATTTAAATTGTACAGTTTTTGGCGATTAACGATGCTGTATCCAAGGCTCAGGTTAGTATGCGGGATATAGGCATCCGCGGCTTTCGGGTAAATAGGCCCTATAAACCTCGGCCATGAAAGCGTAGTTTGGATACCTGCCTGGTACACGTTATAGCCGGCGTTTTGTCCGCCTACCTGCACGTCGGTACTCCCGAATAAAGTTATTTTTAAAGCTTCGGCACCTTTAAATGCATTGCGGTTAAGCCAGTTGAGGTTTACTTGTGTACCGGTATAATTGGCTGAAGTGGTGCGGCCCAGGATATCAAGCGATAACGATTTCTTTTTGTACTGGGTTAAAAAGTAATAAACATCAAGCTTTGACGAATCGGCTGATACATCCTCGAACCTGTTTTTTACAAATTTGTAAGGGCCCAGGTTAATGAAACGGTTAAGCGAGTTGTTGTGAGCCGTGCGGTTGTAAACTTCTCCGGGGCGCATCAGTACGGTATTGGCAAAGGTGTAGGTATGCACCATATTACGGCGTTCAACAATGTTATACCATTTATAGGAAATGGCCTTATCTTTCATTAAGGATGTATCCCTTAGCGTGTAACTTGGGTAAACGTAAATTTTATTAATGGTGTAAATATCTTTGGCCCTGCCCGGCGTTTCGTTTTTAACGGCTACAAAAATATCAACCTGGTGACCGGCTATAGTACTATCCACATGCATGATCAGGTTTTCGGGCGAAAAGTAGTAAAAGCCTTCTTCCTTCAGTCGGGCATCTATGCGTAAGCGCTCGGTTTTGATCACATCAAGGTTGTATTTATCACCAGCTTTCAGCAGCGTTTTTGCCGATGTACCTGCAACTGCAGTATCAATAGTGCCTTTGCCCTGCGGAAATATAACCTTCCTGATCTTGTATCCCGGCCCCGTTACCGCGGTGTAAACCGCTTTGGCAACTTTAGATGTTGGTTTTTTGCTAACTGTATCACCGCTTACCTGCGCCTGGAAATAACTTTTGTTTTGAAGTCTGTTTTGCAAAATATTGCTGTTTTGCTCAAGGTTTACAGAACTGATGAGCACAGGCGGTTCGCCTTTTTTGTTGAGCCAGTGTGCAAGGCCTTTGGTTTTATTGGTTTTTGTTTTAAAGTACAGCCACAGCTTAAACCTTAAACCTAAAATAGTGCTGTTGGGTATTGGTCGTAACAGAGCGCCGAGTTCTTCGCTTAGCTCGCTTTTCTCGCTCTTTTTCAGGGTGGAGTCCTTTATTACTACTTCGCCGCCGGTGTATAGTTTTTGACCGGGCGCCAGGAACTTGGTGGTACTGCAGGCACTCAGTAAAACAGACGATAACAATATATATTTTAAATGTTTTGTCATGGGCTTAGTTTGAAGTAGTTTGCGGTTTGTTGTCCTGTTGCTGCTGTATGTTCTTTTGCTCCAGCGCCTTATCTGCTTCCTGTTGTTTTTGCTTTTCCTCTTTTTGTTTTTCCTGGTACTCGCGGCGTAATCTGCGTTCTTCCGGGGTACGCTTGCGGAAGATCTCCCTGAAGCGGTTGTAATCAACCGTTAGGGTGAAGCCTACGCCGGTTTCAATGATCTGGCCTTGTATCACAATAAACTCATCGCGGCGGTAGGCGCGCAGGGTGTAGCGGCCATCCTTGCTTAGTTTATAGGCTATCGATACGTCGCCTGCTATGTTGGATGCTTTTTGGCCGGGTTGATTACCTTCCAGGTTAAAGTTATTGCCAACGCTTACGGTAAGCCTGTCGTTCAGGAACCGTTTGGAAAGGCCAACGTTAAGATCAGTGCGGTTTGTGGCTGTACCCGACGAATAATCTTCGCCTGATGTCAGGCCAAAATTGAGGTCGACACCTGAGATCAGACTGCCGGCCAGCCTGTTCAACTGATCCGAAAGCAGGCTACTCACGCTGTTACGGATAGTACCTTCAACTGTGGTGCCGGCACCCTGGCTTTGCAGCGGATTATCGCCAATGAAATGGCCCAGCACCAGTACGCCTAAAACCTGTTTGTTAAGTTCATTAGGGTCCTGCCTGATCTGGGTTAGCCTTGTGTTTACGGTGCTCACCACATCTGATGAGACTGAGTAGGTACTATCGGGCAGTACGATATCAAAGCTGATAGTTGGTGTAAGCAACTGATCTTTCAGGTTAAGGTTAACGTTGAAAGGCAGTTTCTGCTTATACATCGTATTTTGAGTCTCGGATGTTTGATTCTCGATCAGGTCAATCGGCGGTACATTAGCAACATAAATAGCAGTAAGGTCAATATTGGCGCTGGTTGGGTCGCCCGTCCAAACAATAGTGCTGCCTTTCTTAAAGTTGAAAGTACGTTTTACCGTTGCGTAAGCCAGGTTGTACGAGCCTGAGTTAACCACATAGGTACCGGTAAGGTTGATCTTGCCGCTTGGGTCGATGCCGCCATTCAGATTGGCTTCGCCTTTCAGGTGTACGATATCACCATTACGTTCATCAACTACAATAGTAAACGCCGCATTTTTATTTACAGTGATGGTAGCCGATACATCCAATCCGGTAACATCCGATTTTTTCAGCGAATCCAGCTGTCGCGCCAGCATAATGGAGTCTAATTTAGGGGCGTCTTTATCAATAAAGTCAACAACACCTTTGCGGTCTTCTACTGCCGGATCATCGGTAGGCAGCACAAAGGTCATGTCGGTTTTATCATTTACGGTAAGGTTGGCGTCAACTACAGGTTTGGCCATATTACCGCGGATCTTGATACGGGTATCTACGTAAAGCTTGCCATAGTAAAGTTTGTTGTCCGCCTCTGTGGAGTTAGTAACCCGGAAGTTGGTAGCATTAATATCCATACCGAAAGCAAAGTCGGTATAGGTTTTGGTATAGATACTACCACTTACCACAGCCTTGTTGCCGGTTGAATCAACCAGTGTAAAATCATTAAAGCGGATGCCCTCATTATTAAACGTGATACTTTCCTGCGGCATGCGGAAATAGGAGTTAAGCATGGCTACATTGAAGCCCACCTTATTAAAGTTGATATCGCCCCGCACCGAAGGCGCATCCGTGGTCCCCGATATTTTAAGAGCGCCGGTAATGTTACCTGTGGCATTACGCAAGCTACCAAAGCTGAAGCCCTCGATGCTCTTCATGCTCAGGTTCACGATATTCAGATCGAGATCAAAGCGGCTTTCGGGCGAGGTATAGTAGGTGCCGTTCAGGTCAACCTGGTTACCCTTGCCGGTTATGCTCATTTGAGCGGCATAGGCGTTATCGGTTTGGTTGTTTACCTTAAGGGCGATGTTGCCAACGGTATCGCCTTTAAAGTTGAAATCATTTACATTGATGGCGGCGGTAAATAATGGCGCGGCCTGGAAGTTACTTACAGTAGCATCGCCATTAATAGTACCACCCACCTGTAATGAATCCTGCTTGGCCATTTTGGTAAGCGCCTCAATATGGAAGTTGTTGAACTTGATGTTCAGCGGACTGTTATACTCCTGTGTACTGCTGTTAACACTCAGCACCTGGTTGTTGTTGGTAATGGTGAAGTTATGCGCAAGGACGCCTTTTGTCCCGTATTGTAAAAAGTTATCATCGCTAACCGCCCATGGCAGGTAATCAAGCAGCAGGCCATCCTTGTTAAAGCTAAACTGGTACTCATCCGGCAATAGGCTGAAGGTACCCGCAATGCGGAAACGCTCTTTTTTAGCCGCGTCGCGGATTTGGATACTTACCCCAGCTTTGTTATCCTGTGCTACGCCCGAGATACTGGTATAGAGCAGATCGACAGATGAGCCAACTTTAACTTCATCAACCGAAAAATTATAGTTGAGTGCGTTGTTGCCGGTATTGATGTTAAGCGATGCTTTATTAACGGTATTGGTGCCGTAAACCACTTTTGGTATGGAGCCTTTAACTATCAGTTCGCCGGTTTGGCTGTCAAAACTGCCGTTTAGTAAAACCGGGTCAAGCTGTTTCAGATCGGGGGCAAACTGGGTAAGCAAAGGGGTTTTAGCCAACCGGGCTTCAAACTTAAATTGCTGTGCATCGTACTTAACTACCGGTGCTGGTTTGGTTTTAATGGTTTTGCCACCCTTGGTTTTTACGGCCACCTGCTGCCCACCGGAAATGGCAGTGTTAAAGTATTTGTTGATCACATCCTGCAGGGCCGGGGCTATCTGCGTAAGCTTGTACTTGCCGGCCATGTGCGCGGTCATGATAGGTGTTTTTAAGCGCAAAGTGCTGCTATCGGCACTGGCTGTCGAAATAAGGCTAATGGTATCCATCTGGATCCTTTGACCTTTGTTTACCACTAACAGGTCGGTAGCTTTGATATCAGCGTTCAGGTAATCCGGATCTGCAGTAGGCACATCAGCTACAACTTTGCCATGGAAGCGCATATCATCTTTTACAAAATTTAAATTTTTAAGGTTGATGCTGTCCACATTTAAAGTGGCCTTAACCGCCGGGTATTTTTTATTCAGATTGGCTTTGGCATCTAAACTGAAATCAATGTTAGGGTCTTTCATGCGGGCAACCGCCGTATAAGCGCCATTACTTGAGGTACCTTTCATGACCAGGTTTTGGTAAGTATAGCCTTTAACGTAAGCCTTTGCTATATTGCCGTCAAAAGCGATGCTGGCTTTTTTAGGGTCGAGGTTGGTGCCTTTTAAATTTGCATTCATGGTGATGCGGCCAACCATTTGCGGTTGCTTGGTAAGCGCACCAACATTAAGTTCATTTGCCTTGATACTTGCGGTATAAGTTGCTGCATTTTTGTTTTGCCCATTCTTTAAAGCAGCAACCAGGTCAACCGCACCATAGCTTGAACGCAGGCCCATTTTGGTGTTGAAGGTGTACATGCTGCCTTTAAAGTTACCTTTCAGGCTCATTTTTTCAGGAATGCTCACGTTTGGCGGAATACTCCCTGCCGGGGCCAGTTTGTCTATGTCGCTGCGACTGGTGCTGAAATCGGCAATGTTAACATCAAAGGTCGCCTTATTTACATCGGGCAGCCCCTTCATTTTCGCCGATGCTTTAATATGTGTGCTGCTTAGCCCGGTAACTTCAAGGTTAGGGATGTCAAGGTTATTCACCTGCCCGCTCACCCGGCCGTTGATCTTGAACACCGTGCCCGGCGATGATTTGAATGGCTCCATGGTGGCCATGGTTGGCATCAGCAATAAAACATCTTTCAATCCTAATCGGCTGCCGTCTAAATTTGCATTGATGCCCAGTGCGCCGATGTTTTTGGTGATCGCATCGATAGATGGGTAACGTACCTGTACCGATTTTTGCAGGGTAGTTTGTGGGGTTTCCAGCAGCAGATCGTTCATGTAGGCATTGGTTGGCCCATACAGAAATTCCGTGTGGAATTTGTTGATCTTTAAGCCACTTTTTTCGGTAAAGGTAAAAGAGTTGATTTTGCCCGAAATGGTATCAGGACTGTATGAAATTTCTTCAGCTTCGGCATTCAGGCTACGGATGTCCATGTGGCCAAAATCCAAACCTTTGGGTATTGCTTTCTGCGCTTCGTTATCAAACTTAATATTATCGTTAGTGAAGGTAACTTTACCGATGGTTGCCCGCCACGCCGATTTGGTAGGAGAGGATACCAGTGTATCCAGTTTTTTAACGGCTTTGACAACCGCTTTAGCTACGGTTTTGGGCTTCGCTAAACTAAGGCCTGCTTTGGTATCACTTAGTTCGATACTTTTGATGCCTACCTTTTGGTTTTTCAGGTCGATCTTATCCATCTCCACCAAAAACTTGCTCAGATCTACCTTGGCACCCATCTCAGCACTTTGATAATCGACTTTAATTTTGGAGATATCGATAACACCTAAATTCAGGTCCATATTTAAAGGCGCGGTAGCGGTATCAGGCGGTGGTGGGCCAGTTGGCGTTTGGATGATCTTTGCGTTTACATCGCTCAGGGTGATTTTTGGTATGGTAAACTTCATCTTATCCATATCAAAATCTTTAACGCGGGTATCAAAATGGCCCAGCAAAAACTTCACGTCGTTGCCGGTAATGGCATCTTTATATTTTACGTTGATCTTATCGAGGATGATCTTATCAACCGAAAACTTCATGGTTGATGTGGTATCTGTAGGTTTTACCTCTTTCTTTTGTTCGCCAACAAAAGCCTTCATAATGTAATCGAAGTTAAACACGCTATCGGCACCGCGGCTCACATTGGCGGTAATGCCCTGCAGGTTTATTTCGTTAACCTCAACCTGGCTGTGCAGTAGTTTGAGCATGCTGATATCAACCTTTAGTTTTTCGCCGGCAATAAGGGTGTCTTTTTTCTGGTCTTCAAAATACACATCCTCCAGTACAAGCAGCTTAGGCAAGCCCAAACTTATATGTCCAATTTTAACTTTGGTATGGATCTTATTTTGCAAAAAAGTTACGGCTTTATCTTTCGCGAAATTTTGTACGGCAGGAACCTGTATCAAAATTACTACAAGGATAACCAGCAGAACTACACTTACCAGTATCCAAAGTATCGTTTTAAGGGTTATTCGTAGTGTTTTTTTCAATTGTATGTGTATTTCAAAGGTGAAGATCGTGCTGGTTAATATAAACAAATAACATGCTAAGTATAGCTGTTCGCTGTGTGTTTTGTATAATTTACAAAATGGGGGACCGGCTTAAAAGAAAATTTCACAACGCTATTTTTTAACATTCAATAGCCGAACTTGTTTTAACTCCTCAACTTGTTTTAACTTTGTATTTCATAACGATTTTGCTGAAACGGATTAACTATGCCTGATTTTTCTCATCTCCACGTACATACCCAATTCTCATTGCTTGATGGTGCAGCCGATATTTCCAAGCTGTATAAAAAAGCCGCCAAGGATGGGATGAAGGCCCTCGCAATAACCGATCATGGTAACATGTTTGGCGTATTTAAATTTGTGGCCGAAGCTGGTAAACACAATGTAAAACCCATTGTAGGCTGTGAGTTTTACGTGGTTGAAGACAGGCATAAAAAACAGTTCACCAAAGAAAATAAGGACGTACGCCGCCACCAGCTGATGCTGGCTAAAAACCCTACAGGGTATAAAAACCTGGTAAAGCTATGCTCATTGGGCTATATGGAAGGGCTGTACAGTAAATGGCCCCGTATTGATAAAGAGCTTATTGTAAAATATCATGAAGGCATCATCGCTACTACATGCTGCATTGGTGCATCGGTTCCACAGGCTATTTTAAGGGATACACCCGAAAATGCAGAGAAGGAATTTAAATGGTGGCTTGATTTGTTTGGCGAGGATTTTTATATCGAGGTGCAACGCCACGAGATCCCCGAGCAGCAAATCATCAATAATGTGTTGCTGACCTATGCAAAAAAATATAATGTAAAAGTGATCTGCTCCAACGATTCACACTATGTGGATCAGCAGGACTCGAACGCACACGATATTTTGCTTTGCGTAAACACAGGCGATATGCAGAGTACCCCCATCGCAACAGACGAAGAGGGTGGTAAGGGCTATCGTTTCGGTTTCCCTAACGATCAGTTTTACTTTAAAACGCAGGCAGAGATGGGGCAGCTGTTTCATGATTTGCCCGAGTCACTGGATAATACCAACGAAATTGTTGATAAGGTAGAAGTACTGAAGCTTAAGCGCGATATCCTGCTGCCCAACTATGTTATTCCCGACGAATTTAAGATCCACAATACCCCGGATGCTGATACCCTGAACCAGTGG
>NZ_DASVOB010000839.1:0-19493 GCF_036383575.1 Mucilaginibacter sp. | reverse complement strand
GTCAGAGCCTTCAATACTTAGTGATAAAGGAAACAACAAAGCTGAGCCAGGCAGTTCTTTGGCATACTCGCCCAGGTATTCTTTGTAAAGGTCGAGCGCGCTTTTTCCATCTATCTCAAAAAGTACATTTTTATCCGACCGGGTGATAGTGCGCTGTGGCCCAAACTCTTCCCAGCCACCGCTTGAGCCGTGGCTGATTTGCAGGTTATCGCCATAAAAACCAATAGCTATTACATTGCCTTGTGCAGGGACATTATTTAGACTGGTAAACGTGCTGTTAAATCGTGCTGCGTCGCCTGCCAACCCACCGGTTACCGGAACTTTACCGGGATTATCGCGGTTAAAGCCGTCAACCAGTTCACTGCCATTTATAAAAGTGCCGTCGGATATGATGAATACGCAGTTTAGGCCTTTTTTATCCAGTTGCGCCATCAGAAAGGTACCTGTTTCGGCGCTGTTTGCCTGTTTGTTTACATGAGTGGAAGTGCAGGCAATGGTTGATCTTTCCAATTCGATAGCAGTTACCACTATACTGTCATCATACACATCACTTCCTATGATCTCGCCCGATGTAGAAGCGAACACGATATTGGCGTTAGGATAATCTGCTTTAAGATAATTGTAGATCGCAGGATCGGTGATCAGCTGCGGTGCACCGAAAGCAAGTACCAACTGACATTTTTCTGCACTAAATTCGGGATCGGTAAAGTAGTTTACCCAGCCATTGTTTACAAAATGATGCTGCCTTATCCTCATAATGGTTTCAGGTTAATTACACGGCTACGCTACACGTGAAGTTAATAAATTACAAAGTAATAATTGGTTAAATACGAAAGTATTAAACGGTTTGTTGTTTATCGAAAAACCGTTAATTATTAATAGTAGAGTTTGTGTTTCAATAGTTTAAATAGCCTTTAATATGGCGTATCTGCTTTTATACGCATGAGCGGCGGTAAGGTTGGGTCGGGTTAAAATATGGGATTAATGACAGCCTTTGTTTAGTAAAAGAAAGATGAACGAGATAATTAAAACTCCAAAAACCATTTTCCAGCCGGTTTTATTTTCTGCAGGTTGATCCGTCCAGTCTTTTGGTTTGGACCGGAGAGGCGCTATATTGTGCACGTAATTTCCAAAAATAGAATTCAGGTAATTGAAAAGGTCAAAATGAGCAATTTTTCGGTCATGGGCGTTAATAAGTAAATCGAGATAATAATCGTATTGCTGAAATGTATGCCCGGAGGAATAAAGTACTTTTTGGATAATATGATAAACAGCAAAATGAATTGGGTATCCCTTATCAAACAACTGTTTGTAAATTGATAATAATTGAGGCAAATCGTCTTGCCGCATGAAGGTTTTGGCGAGGAAATAAGCAATTTCCGGATTGGGTTTAGGATTAGGATCGCTTTTTAAATAAGTGATATACTCTGAAAACCGCTCATAATTATTCACAGCTTCGCCGTTTTCTTCCAAACTTGTTAATAATTCCCGCTTATTGAAAAAGTTACTTTCATGTGCAATTTTAATTAGTTGCGATTTTATTGTTTCAGTTTCCTGATCGTTAACATTCAGCTTTTTTAATATTTGCTCGCAACGCATTAAATAATATAAGCGATAGTAGTTTTCAGAAATGTCAGTTGCTGTAAGTTTTTTAAAATAAATAAACAGCGCCGTCTTTTCATTAGCTTCGATGTAATGATAGGCGAGCGCTTTATCAAGGTAGCCATGATTATAGTGATGTTGAGCAGCTTCGATCAAATAGTCATTGAGATTTGAAGCTTTAGGGCACATTGGATTACCTGTTAAATCCAAGGCAAAGGGGCTGTGTGGATCGGTTGAGAAAGGTGCGCTAATACGATTATTACGCAAACTTATCCTATGCAAATTTGGTAAGGAGAACAGGGGACTTGCATCTTCTATGATATTGTTGTCCAGTTCAATGTAATTGAGGTTAGTCAGGGTCTTAACAAATGAAACATCCGAAATATTGCAATGTGTTAAACTGAGGCCTGTTAGTTTCCCAAACCTTCCAATTATAGTTCCATCAACGTATTTAATATGGCTCGCATTAAGTTTTTTTAGATTTGACGCACCACGGATAGGCAATAAATCATCGCAATAAACATTATCAATTACTAAAAGTTCGAGTTCTGTAAGGGGCTCAAGGGGGGCAAGGTTAATTAATTGATTTCCTGAAAGAATGAGTGACCTAAGTTTTAACAGGTGTTTTAGCGGGGTAATATCAACTATCCTGTTTCGCGCAGCGTGTAATCCTTTGAGCTCGCTAAGTTCGGCGATGGGATAAAGATCTGTTATTTGATTGCCATCTATAATTAGATGTTGGAGATTAAGTGACGATCTTAATGCCGAAATGTTTGTTATTGCATTACAGGATAATTCTACTGTAATTAATTTTGTATGCTCATTTAAAGCGGATATATCCGGTATTTTGTTAGTTGATAAGTTTAACCGCGTTAATTCTGCAAGGTTTCTTATTGGCTCTATATCTTCTATAAAACCGCCGGGTAAGGATAAAATTTTGAGGTGTAGCATTCCACTTAAAGGCGAAATGTCTTTATAGCCGCCATTGATTATCACAAGGCATTCCAAATGGATTAACGCTGCAATATGATTAAGGTCATCTAAAATTACATCGCTGTTTTCAACAGAAATTGATAATTCTCTTAAAAAGTGAAATGATCCAATAAACTGCAATAAATTTCCGCTATATTCAAATGAAGTATATTCGCTATCGTGTACTTGTAAGTCAATCAATCGGCCAAACGCATCGAATTTTGCATCATAGTTTGAATCCGGAAACGTTGTTTCGTCTTTCAGTCGTTGCTCATCGGTCATGGATTAAAAATAGAGATAAATATTTGCAGTAGTTAGTGCAACATAACGTAACTATTTCCCACGTACATTTTTATTTGATTTAGGTAGTGGTTCTGTCCAGAACAAATGAAGTTAAAACGAAATCTCCGAGCTATATATCAAATTTCAGTTTCTCCAGATCCTCCGGCACGTCAACAGCATGAGTTTCCAGTTCGGTTTCGGCTACTTTAATGCGGTAACCATTGTCTATCCAGCGAAGTTGCTCAAGGCTTTCGGCCTTTTCAAGCGGTGATACCGGCAGCAATGTTATTTGCTGTAACACATCGGCACGGTAACCATAAATGCCTATGTGTTTATAGAAAATATGAAATTCGAGCCAATTTTCGGGCTCTTGCCCACGGATGTGGGGCAGGGTAGCGCGTGAAAAATAAATAGCTTCAGATAGCTTATTGATCACCACCTTGGGTGAGTTGGTATTATGCAGCTCCTGGTCTGTTAGGATCCTTTTTATAAGGGTAGCCAACTGCGTATCAGGATCGTTAAAGCAGGCTGTTAATTTGGTGATCTGTTCGGGATCAATAAAAGGCTCATCGCCCTGAATATTGATGATCACATCATATCCGGGGTGCAGACGGGCTACTTCGGCACAGCGATCCGTACCGCTTTGGTGATTGAAACCTGTCATTACTGCAACGCCGCCGAAGCCGGTTACATGGTTAAAGATCCGGTCATCATCGGTAGCTACAATAACCTCGTTCAAGCTTCGGCATTTTTTAGCCTGCTCGTATACCCGCTGGATCATAGTTTTTCCACCGATATCAACCAATGGCTTACCGGGAAAACGTGACGACGCGTAGCGGGCTGGTATAATGCCTAAGATCTTCATGGTGCGATTTTAAAACAACCCGTTAATCTCCCGCTCAATCAGGTTTACGATGGTAGCCATATCCTCTGTATTGTTTGCAAAATCAAGGTTATCCTTATCCAGGATCAGCAGCTTGCCAAGCTTATAGTTGCTGATCCATTTATCATACTTTTCATTCAGTTTGGAAAGGTAATCTAAACGGATGCCTATCTCATACTCACGGCCACGACGCTGGATATTGCTTACCAGTGTAGGTACCGAAGCTTTAAGGTAAACCAGCAGATCGGGCGGTTTAATAAACTCGGTTATATTTTGGAAAATAGATTCATAGTTCTCATAATCGCGGGTGGTCATTAGGCCCATATCATGCAGGTTTTCAGCAAAAATATAGGCGTCCTCGTAAATGGTCCGGTCCTGTATAATGTTATGGCCGCTTTTCTGAATATCAATGATTTGGCGGTAACGGCTGTTCAGGAAGTAGATCTGCAGGTTAAAGCTCCAGCGTTTCATATCGCTGTAAAAATCCTCAAGGTAAGGGTTGTTGTCTACAGCTTCATACAATGGGTCCCACCCGTAATTTTTGGTGAGCATCTCGGTAAGGGTGGTTTTTCCGGCGCCTATATTTCCTACAATAGCTAAATGCATGCGTTGTGATTAGTTGTCTGGATCAGAATTTTCCTAATTTACAGAATTAACAGAATTAAAAAAGAGTGGAACGGAAATTCTGTTAATTCTTAAATTCTGTAATCCTGATCAAAATTTTCTGAAGCCGATGATCTCTCTAACTTCTCTTATGGTTCTTGATGCGCTTTCGCGGGCCTTTTCGGCACCCATTTCGGCTACTTTACGCAGATAATCGGCATCGTTGGCAATGGCATTGATCCTGTCGCGGATTGGGGCAGTGGCCTGTACCATATCTTCGGCAAGCTGTTTTTTTAGATCGCCATAGCGGATGGCCATTTTATTATATAAGCCGTCAAAATGGGCAAGTGTATCAGGTGTTGATACTACTTTCATCAAATCAAACAGGTTTTGGATCTCCTGTGGTTTTTGTTGGTTTTCAACAGTTGGGCCACCATCGGTTACAGCACGCATTACTTTTTTGCGGATAGCCTCCGGGGTATCGCCTAAAAATATGGCATTGCCTTCACCTTCTGATTTGCCCATTTTTCCCTTGCCATCTAACCCCGGGATCTTTACCAGGCTTTCACCAAAGCTAAAAGCAAAAGGCTCGGGGAAATAATCATGGTTATATAACCTGTTAAAACGGTTACCAAATGTGCGGGCCATTTCAAGGTGTTGCTCCTGGTCTTTACCAACAGGTACTTTTACGGCTTTATGGATAATGATATCGGCAGCCATTAATACTGGGTAGGTAAGCAAACCGGCATTAACATTTTCGGGGCTGGCGCGCACTTTATCTTTAAAGGATGTGGCGCGTTCCAGCTCGCCCAGGTAAGCGTTCATGTTCAGGTAAAGGTATAACTCGGTAACCTCCGGAACGTCAGATTGTACGTATATCGTAGCCTTTTCTGGGTCGATACCTGCGGCTAAATATTCTATCAGTACCTGTTTTACATTGCCATGTAAATTGGCAGGCGTGGGGTGTGTAGTTAACGAGTGGAGGTCGGCAATAAAGAAAAAGCAGTTGTATTCATCCTGCATTTTTATAAAGTTTTGCAACGCTCCGTAATAATTTCCTAAGTGCAAGTTTCCGGTTGACCGGATACCACTAACAACAGTCTCCATAGTGTGGCGAAAGTAAGGAATTTTTCTATTTTTGGTGATGATGAAAATGATATTGAGAAAAGTTCACGTTTATCTTTACGTTGTAAGCGTGGCCCTGGGCTACTTTTTATTATGGCCTTTTTTCTATTATTTTTCCCGTAAACCAGATCGGTACCACACGCTTAATTCATGCAGAAGGATCTGGGGATTAGTAAGTTCGGCTTTTGTGGGTATTTTTTACAAGTTTGAGTATGAGCAGCCGATAGACTGGAGCAAGCCTTATATCATTTGTCCTAATCATAGCTCAAACCTTGATATTTCGGCTATGTGTATCCTGGTTAAAGGCAATTGCTGTTTTATGGGTAAACAAGAGCTTGAGGACGGCCTGGTAACCGGCCTTTTTTTCCATACCGTTGATATCCCGGTTAACCGCGACAGCAAAATGTCATCATTCCGGGCGTTTAAAAAAGCATCCGAAAAATTACAGGAGGGTATATCCCTCATCATTTTTCCTGAAGGCGGTATTTCAGATCATTATCCGCCTCAGCTTTGCCAGTTTAAAAACGGCCCTTTCAGGCTGGCCATTGAATTGAAAATACCCATTATCCCGGTGTCGTCGGCAAATACCTGGCAAATTCTTTGGGATACAGGGACTAAACACGGCAGCAGGCCGGGCCTGTGTAAATTTAAAGTGCATAAACCTGTTGAAACCGCTCACCGGGTAATTGATGATGCCGACACTTTGCGGGATGAAATATTTGAAATTATAAACAATGATTTAAAGGCTGAAAACCTTGTTTCAACTTTCGCTTAGTCAATTATATGGCAGCAGACCGGGAATTTGTAATATATTTGTACATAAACCCATTGAAACGGCTTATTTAACTTTAGATGATGCCGACGCTTTACGCGATGAGGTTCACGCTATTATAAAACAAAAATTACAACAGGCATGACCATTGATAAAGAAACCGTTGAAAAAGTAGCCCACCTGGCCCGCCTTGAACTTACCGAAACCGAAGTGCAGGATACCATGAAGGATATGAGCAAGATCCTTGATTTTATGGCTAAATTGAACGAGGTGGATACTACAGGGGTTGAACCGTTGGTTTATATGACCACCGGCGCCAACGTGCTGCGTGAGGATGTGGTTAAACAACAAATTACCCACGAAGAAGCTTTGGAAAATGCCCCTAAACATGATGATGATTACTTTTTAGTAGCCAAGGTTATTGAGAAGTAAGTTCTAAGTCTGTAGCCGCAAGTCTTAAGTTAGAAAAGTATAAAAACGACTTTCGACTAAAAACTTAAGACTTTCGACTTTAACACTGTAACATTAGGCACCCTTGTGCAGTCCAAACAAAAAATAATTCATGGAGCCAACAAATACTGCCAAACCGTTAATTACTATAAAAGATATCGGGCGTAAATATGTAATAGGTGCCGAGGTGATCCACGCACTTAAATCTGTTTCGCTTTCCATTAACAAAGGCGAGTTTGTTGCTTTGATGGGCCCTTCAGGTTCGGGCAAATCAACTCTCATGAATATTTTAGGTTGCCTGGATACGCCAACCAAAGGACAGTATATCCTTAACGGGATAGATGTAAGCCACATGACCGATAGCCAGCTTGCCGAAGTGCGCAACTCGGAGATCGGTTTCGTATTCCAAACGTTTAACCTGCTGCCGCGTAACACGGCGTTGGATAATGTGGCGCTGCCGCTGATCTATGCGGGTATCAATAAAGAAAAACGCATGGAACGTGCCGGTAACGCTTTGAAAAACGTAGGCCTTGGTCACCGTATGGATCACAAACCTAATGAACTTTCGGGCGGACAAAGGCAGCGTGTTGCCGTGGCGAGGGCGCTTATAAACGATCCGTCTATTATTTTGGCCGATGAGCCTACAGGTAACTTGGATACCAAAACCTCCATCGAGATCATGGGCCTTATCGAAGATATCCACGCCAAAGGTAATACCATTATCCTCGTAACACACGAAGAAGATATTGCACTGCATGCCCACCGCATAGTACGTATGCGCGACGGTTTGATAGAGAACGATTACGTTAACACCAACGTTCAAACTGTTGACCGCAGGGTAGAGGAGGTTTAGGTCTCGCCCCTGCTCGCCTAAAGGGGGAGTTATTAGCGCGTTTGCTTAACTGTTATAGATAATTTCATTTACGCTCGGTAAATCGTGAAACAATTACAGACAGGTAGCTTTTACGGACAAACGAATCAAACAACGCATTTACAGGGTATCATTATAACCGATACCGAATACACTCTTGATAAGGTAGACTGGCATTACCATGAAAATGCCTACTTCACTTTTATACTGGCCGGTAATGTCATTGAGGGTAATAAAAAGGAAGTTTATCATTGCCCGGCAGGTAGTCTATTGTTTCATAACTGGCTTGATCCTCATTATAACATCAAACCCAAAGGTTTTACCCGCGGCTTTCATATCGAGTTACAAAAGCACTGGTTTGATGCGCTAGAGCTAAAACAGGATAAACTGGAAGGCAGCTTTGCAGTTGACGACCCGGACGTCAAATTTCTTTTATACCGGATCTTTAAAGAATCAAAGCTTGGTGACGAATTGACCGGGATAGCTGTAGAGTCGTTATTGCTGCAAACGCTCCATAAAATGCAGTTAAATAATGCAGGTGTGTCAAGACAAATACCCACATGGGTCGGCAGGTTAAAAGAATTGTTGGCCGATGATCCTGCCGGGAAGCATACCCTTGCCGAACTTTCCGGGATATTACAAATTCACCCGGTTCATTTGTCCCGCGATTTTTCCAAATATTTCAATTGTACCGTGGGCGAATATATCCGTAAGCTCAGGGTCGAAAAGTCGTTTGCCTTATTGGCAGATGAGGGATTGTCCTTAACCGATATTTCCTTTACTTGCGGATTTGCCGATCAAAGCCATTTTTTACGTTGTTTTAAACAATTTGGCGGAAGCAATCCATCGGCATACCGTAGGCTTTTATTGAGGGCATGTTAATCCTGTTCTATTTTAAATATGTTGATTAAGGCAGATTTGTAAAATCTAAACAAGTAAAAATGAAACGTTATTTACTGATACTCTTCATCATAATTGCCGCCGCCTGTAAAACATATGCGCAAGCAGGCAATATAATCGAACCGGAACCTATTACTTCGACTTTTCAAAAGGCTAATATTGGTAAAGTTGTTTTTGAGACAGATACAATCCCGTTTGAAAAGCTGCAACAAACAGATCTGTTAACGGGCTATGAGGCTAAACCTGCCAATAATTTATACATACGGCTTTTGCTGGCTAACTCATTAACCAATTATCAGCATAGCTTACAGCCATCATTAAGTGTTGAACAACTAAACCAGGGTAATTTTCAGTTTACTTTTTATGTAGATGGCAAACTGGTTTACCAGGAAAACCTGCACAAAGGGGCTAATTTGCCCAATGTGAAAAATACGAAGACTACCATTTTTGTCCCGCTCATCAGTAACCGTGGCGAAGACTCGTGGGGGCGTTCTTTGTGGGGCAGGTTTATAAATCGTGGTGGTGATGATGCGCTTACAGTCGGTACGCATCTATTAAAAATAGAGGTAAGACCTTATGTTTCCATTCCGGATTTGAAAGTAGGTGAGCTGATAGCTAAGGGAGAGATTAGTTTTACCATTCCGGCAATTGATTCAAAGGATGCTGAACTTCAACCGATAAAACCAGGTAGTGGCTGGCAGATATCAAAAGAGAACTTCGATACAAAGAAGATCAAGGAGATGAATGCGCTTATTGCCGGTAACAGGTTTAAACAGATCACCAGTGTTGTGGTGATCAAAAACGGTAAGCTGCTCATTGAGGAGTATTTTAACGGAAGTGCCCGCGACTCATTGCACAATCCGCGTTCGGTGGGTAAAACATTTGCTTCGACTATGATGGGTATTGCTATTCATGATGGATACATTAAAAGCGTTGACCAAACCTTAAAGGAGTTTTATGATCTTAAAAAGTTCGGCAACTATTCGCCCCAAAAAGAAAATGTAACGCTGAAAAGCCTGCTTACCATGAGTTCAGTTTTTGATGCGGATGATAACAAAAGTGACTCACGCGGCAACGAGGGAAATATGTACCCCACCGATGATTGGGTTAAATTCACGCTTGATCTTAAAACTGACAGCAATAAAAGTGCAGGCAAACAATGGAACTATTTTACGGCCGGCGTAGTGGTATTGGGAGATATCCTGAATAAATCGGTACCCGGCGGACTTGATAAATATTCGGCCGAAAAGCTTTTTAAGCCCTTGGGCATCAGTAACTATCGCTGGCAATATACCCCGCAAAATGTACCTAATACCGCAGGAGGCCTGCAAATGCGTTCACTTGATTACGCCAAATTCGGCCAGTTGTATAAAAACGGTGGCTTGTGGAATGGCAAGCAAATACTGCCGCAAAGCTGGGTGAAGGAATCATTCACTAAACACCTTACGTTGCCTAAAGATGTAGTAGGTGAGGGCTTTTACGGTTACCTGTTCTGGAATAAAACCTATACGGTAAACAACAAAGCTTACGAAACCTATTATTGCTCGGGCAATGGCGGCAACAAGATCTTTGTTTTTACGGATCAGCCACTGGTGGTTATTATAACCGCCGAAGCTTACAATACACCTTATGCACACCCACAGGTTGATAAAATGATGCGGGATTATATTTTACCGGCGGTGCTGAAGTAATTTTATGTAGAGACGCATTACATGCGTCTCCAAATATGGAGATCGAAATTACATTGCGGTAGATGCATGTGATGCTATTTTATCTCCCGTTGATTTAATTTGCCATTATCAACCCACCACCAATACCATTTGCCACCGGCGGCTTTCCCTTGCTTAAAATGAGCGATATCAAAACTGCCGCTGCCTTCGGGTGTAGCCTGGATCTCATAAACCTGGACAGCCTGATTTTTCCTGTTCCAGGTTAAAGGTTTGCCGGGTTCGCAGGTTTCAGGCGATTTTTTGGCGTCGGTAAGCAGAAAATATGCTTTGCTGGTGCCGATTATGGTTGCCTGGCCATTTTCATCCATACAAACAGCAGTGCGCTCGTCGGCGGCTATGCCGTTGGAGTAAATGTTCCAGTTTTTAATAATACGGCTTAAAAAGGTAACATGCCGGCCTTGTCTGTTGCGGGTAAGGTAATGCTGATCGGTGATTACATTTTTAAGGTAAGGAGCCTGTAAAAAGTCGTTATTGTAAACTTTTACCAGAGGGTTGTAAGGATCGTTAAGCGCTTCATCAGCAGTAATACTTCCATCTTCTCCGCTGTAATAAAAACCGCCTAAAATAGCGCAGCCCGCGCTGGTGCCACCAATCGGGGCGTGTTTAACATTGAGCAGGTAATTAATAGCATAAAGTGTTTTAGTGCCGCGCCAGTATTTCATATAATTGGACTGATCGCCGCCTGCAATAAACAACATTTCGGCATTACGGATAATGTTGGCTACTGTATCATTATTGGCCAGCTCACGAGAATCTATCTTGAGTGTTTCAACCGAATTTACCTTATCCAATCCAAAAATATAAGGATCATAAGCATCAGTACCCGAGGCGCGGATCACCACTACATCACCGCCGCCGCTGCGGTTGATCATCCATTTAAACGCGTTATCAACATCTTTACCGCCGCCTATCATAGCTATGCCGCCTTTAACCGGGGTGTTTACATCAGCTGTATCGCCGATGATACCGATAGATGCCGGGCGATGCGGGATATATTTATCCGCCTTAATTGTATCAGTTTTATTTTGTGCCGATGTTGTAAAACTTAAAGCTATAAGCCCCAATAATATTGCTGTTGATCTCATAAGGCTATTCAATTTTAAACAAAATATGAAATTATTCCGCCCGCCATCGAAATAGTAAAAATCAGGATTTAGGCTGGTAATATTTAATAGCTTTTTATTTCGAAGTATTTTTCAAAAGGTAAAAAAGTGGTTCACTGATATTGTATTTGAATGGGCCAAAATCAAAGAATGCATTTCCGATAAGCAGATCGGGTTTCTCATCTCCGTTTATATCTCCGGCATCAAGGGTTACAGCGCGTTCGAATTTTGTATCGGCAGGAAAAGCATATGGTTTGAAGTTTAAGTTGCCGGTATTTTTCAGGTACACAAAGCCTTCTTCCGGTTGCCTTGCGTCGGTAAAAAGACTGATCGTTGCAATATCGATATTGCCGTCGCCATCAAAATCTTTGGCAATAGCTTTATAGCATCCATTTATTGGATAAAAATATTGCTGTTTATAATTGCCTTTTCCGTCGTTTAAGAAAATGTATACACCATGATAGGGCTTTTAGTACCAACGTGGCATTTCCATTATCGCCGCAGGTATAAACGATATCTTTATAACCGTCATGGTTCATGTCAACCATTTCAAAATAGGATGACCCGTAAATCGGTGGGAATCTTAAAATTTCTTCTGCGTCAAATTTGCCGCCGCCTTTGTTTTCGAAATGGAAGATGCCTTCTTCCCCCTGTGCAAAAAGCACATACAAACCGGGCAGTTTATTATCCTGATAATCAATATACGCTTTTATTGCCCCAGGTAAATTACTTATCACATGTTTTGTGAAAGCACCATTCCCAAGGTTTTCCATCCAGCAAAGTTCACCCGTAATGCTTCCAAATTCGCAAATAACGTAGTCGGTTTTATTGTCGTTATTCATGTCGGCTGCAAGAATTTGAACCGGGCGACCAAGCTTATCAAAAACGGGTCGGGCGGCTAATTGCATTTTACCTTCCGGCGTGATTGTAAGCGGAGTTATAGTGCCCAGTTTATCACTGTTTGCTCCCAGTTCCTTACCTATAGTACAGATCATGGTATTGCCGTGATCAAAAAGTATATCAACTACAGGGCCAGCAGTAGTTATTGAATCGATTACGTTCAATTGGGCTGATAAAAGATAAAGTTTCTTTGCCTGTCCGTCAGCAACAAAGATCCTGGCGGGCGTAACACTATTATCAATTTTTACATAGCAGCCCAATACCTGCTTCCCGTCAAATGATTGCAGCGGTTTTTCGATGGTGAAAAATGGAAGCCCTCTTTTTATTGCCAAAGGCCTGTTTTGCGTGGGTAAGGCAATTGGCGCAGTGTTCATGTAATAATCAATAATATCCTGCCATTGTTCCTCATTTAATAGCGGATTGTCTGGCACTACCAGATCGTCGCCTTTGATTGTTCCTACATACGATTCACTCCTATGAGCTTTAATGCCCATGCGTAAACCCATTTGCGGAAATACATTTTTCCACTTAAACCTGTTAAGTAAGGCCGGATCAGGCAGCATATGGCACGAACGGCAGTATTGTTGTGATAAGATTTTTCCCCGGGCAATGCTTTGAAGGGTTGCTGTCGGAAAATCAGTACGCATATCAGAGCCGGCATCATCCTGTTTATTTTCAGAAATATGCCACAGGGAATAGATTACCAAAGCACTTATGATCAAAATAATTAAACCAACAATTACAACTTTACTATTCTTTGCAGGGCGGTAATTATCAGGCTTATTATTCATGAATACTTAAAAGGAGATGTTTAGATTAATTGCAATGTAACCAGAATATATTGTACTGGCGTTACCGGATAAAGAAGAATACCAAATTCTTTTAAACATATAACCCCAGGCGTTTGCCCAGGGTTATGTCAGGTTTAGGTATCAATTTTAATATCCCGGATTTTGTACCAGTTTTTTATTTTTATCAATTTCTGTCTGTGGTATCGGCATCCAGTTTTGCCGCTCGAAGAAGGTGTTTGTGAAAATTTTAACCGGGGTATATGTGAATCCCGTTCCGGCCGCTTCTATCTTCATACCATACTCCGGCGAGGTGAGCACGCCGTTTGGCCCCGTGGTTATCAGCCATCTGCGGATATCGAACCATCGCTTATCCTCAAAGGCAAGCTCAATGCGCCGCTCACGGTGGATGTATACGCGCATTTGATCTTTTGTTAAGCCTGGTGTTACGGCAGGCAAAGCCGAACGTGCCCTCACTTTATTAACTGCGTCGTAAACTGACGCGTCCGGCCCTACGGCTTCATTTTGTGCTTCGGCGTAACTCAATAGCACTTCCGCATAACGGAAAATGATGTAATTAGCGAAGCTCGGCGCCAGGTTAATACTGGTTTGCCCTGTAATGCTTTCATCAAGTGTTTTACGGGCATTGTACCCGGTATTGGTTATATCGCTTGTAGAACCAAGATCTATCTGGTTACTACCACCTATACGCGATTTAAATATATCGCCTTGCCATGACGCTCCATCATATAAAATCGACTGATAGAAACGCTGCTCGCGATGGGTGTAAGGAGCTTGCGGGTTATATCCTGAAGCGGCATCGGTTATAGGCAAACCATTATCCATAGAGTAATCATCAACCAGGCCCTGGGTAGGTGCAAGGTTGCCCCATGATTGCTGCACCCCATTTACGTATACAGGCCCAAGGTAACCTTCACGGTGGCTGCCTTTAGCTGGGCCGGTGGCATAACCGCGGGCAAAAATGGTTTCAACATTCCAGTTATTTGCCGATAGAAACTGATCGGCATAAGAGGTAGCTGTAGTATTGAACAAGCTATAAGTGCCCATATCCATTACCGATTTATTGGTAGCAGCCGCCTTGCTCCATTTTCCTGCGTCATTAGCGGTATTTACAAGCGGGCTCGCTGCAAAAAGTTCAACCCAGCCTTTAAGTGCTAATGCGGCGCCTTTTGTAGCTCTTCCTGTTTCTGTCGCCTTTGTGGGTAATGCTGCGGCTGCTGCGTCACAATCGGCTTCAATAAAGGAAACTGTTTCATCAATGGTAGCACGGGCAGTAAAAATATCACTTCCGTTACGGTTATCAAGCGGAACAGTAATAATAGGTACCCCACCGTAAGCTGTGAACAACAGTGAATAGAAATAAGCCCTTAGAAACGTAACCTCTGCGACACGCTGTTTGTACCAATCGTCGGTATATTTATCTTTATTCGCTGCAGCTGTTTGCAGGAAAACATTACATTTTCGTATTTTGGTGTAATTACCTTCCCAGTCCCACATTCCGCCGGGACCTGTAGGTACGTTACTTGGCCCAATCGAACCCGCCCTAACAGTAGCCTGACCATTTTCCCAGGCTGCACCGCAAAAGCTATTGTCGGCATATTGCTCCGTCAGCTGGTAATCATTATTAACATCGGGTAGCTGATTATAAATGTCATTTACAAATAGGTCTGCATTACTCTGAGAGCTGAATGCTGCTATATCAGTTAGAAATGCTTTGTTAGTGACATTCAAAGAATCATCTTTTTTACATCCACTAATACTTACAACAAGCAAAGCAAGTAAAAAAAGCTCTCTGTATTTTTTTAAAATCTGTTTCATCGCTTTCTTATTTTTAGTTAGAATGTGGCATTTAAACCTAATGAAAATACACGTTGCTGATAGTAGTTGGTGTTGCTTCCGCTATTTTCCGGGTCAATAATTTCTTTTACGTGCGGTAAATAGTTAATGACATTTTGCCCGGCAACGTAAACCCTTATGGATTGGATCTTGTTTCGCAATAGTTTGTTTGACAAAGTGTAACCAACTTCAAAGCTTTTTAGCCTGATGTAAGAATCATTTCTGACAAACCAGGACGAAGTTTGTGTATTATTTGATGTTGGCGTGCCCGTAACCCTTGGATATAAGGCATTTGGGGTAGCGGGTGTCCAATGGTCGTCATACACCAGCTGAGAGGCCGAACCGGATGCGTTGAACGGAAACGCGAAATAGTTACTGATAACAATGTTGCTGTTGCCTGAACCCTGGAATAAAACGTCAAGATCGAAGTTTTTAAATGTTAGCCTTGGCTCCAAACCGTAAATGATTTCCGGTGTATTTGGATGTCCTATTACTGTTTGGTCATTGGCATCTATCTTACCATCTGGTTTACCATCAGGCCCGCTCAAATCGGCGTATTCAATATCGCCTGGTTTAACCGGCCCGAAAGAAGGAACCGGCAACCCCGCTTTGAGCGTTCCATCTGCATTAAAATCTGTTGTTTTAAAATAGCCCAAAGCCTGGTACCCAAATATGGTATTAAATGGCCGGCCTGTTATCCGCCTGTTAGGGTTGTTGGCCGTTGCACTGGTTTCATAAACTTGTAAAAGTTTATTTCTGGCAAAGGTGAACGTACCGGTAACATCTAATCTCAGATCTTTTGAGAAACTATGGGAACTTTGCAGTGTAAGATCAATACCATGATTGCTCATGATCCCACCGTTTACCAGGCCAACGCCCAAACCATATTCTCCAGGCAACGTGTTGGCAACACTTACGAGCATGTTAGCCCTCTTTTCGTAAAAATAATCGGCTTCAATGCTCAACAAGCCCTTCCATAAGGTTGCTTCAAATCCAATGTCGGTTTTAGTTGCTTTTTCCCACGTAATGTTAGGGTTACCCTGCAATTTTTCATAAACACCTTGAGTTGCGCTGCCATTTAGCACAGCAGAATTGGCATAAGGACTATAAGGGCTAAGAAACTGATAGGTTTGGATTGTGTTACCTATTCTTGGATAGGCCCCTGATTTTCCCCAGGAAGCCCTGAGTTTTAAATTGTCAATCCACAGGATATTGTCCTTGATGAATTTTTCTTCTGACAGACGCCAACCGGCAGAAAAAGCCGGAAAAAAGCCGTATCTGTGACCGGGGGAAAATAAATAACTTCCGTCATAGCGGCCAGTTGCTTCAAGCAGGTACTTTTTATCATACGAGTAACCAACCCTGTAAACATAGCCAATTTGTTTTTGTCCACTTGAGTTACCAAAGTTTGTTGCATCGGCCGCTGCCGGGCCTCCAAAATCCAATTCATCAATATCAAGGTTGTAATTATATTTAGTGGCCCCAAATATTTGATACTTTACCCGGCGGCTTTCAAAAACACCTAAAGCGGTAATATCGCTTTTGCCAAATGACGCCGAATAGGATAACAAACCCTGGATAGTTAATGTGTGGTTTTGGCTGTAGTTTTCAGAAAATGTAGCCTTTGAGTTACCTTGTACACCTGGTCTGTAAGTGTAAGGAGTTGTAGTTACATCAACGTTGTAAAATGGAATAGGTGTTGTATAAATACGCTGGAACGAAGTTTGATTTCCTGTGAATAATGGATCCGGGCCATTATCATAGCTGATCACTCCCTTCAAGCTTAAGCCTTTGATCGGAAGCTTTTGATCAATGGTAAACTGCGACAGTACAGCAGTGTTTTCATTGAATTGATAACCACTATGATAAATTTCGCCAATAAGCGATTGTCCGATATAACCAGACCAAAGCCCGTTGCTATAGTAAATAGGAGTGGTAGGAGCCTGGCGTTGCGCTTGCCCAATAATAGTTGCGGCATTTTGAGATGGGAAGTGCTGGTCTTCTACATAACTGTTAACAGAGAGCGATACTGTTGTGGTTTTCGTAGCATTCGCTGTTAAATTTAACGAACCATTGTACTTGTTAAGATAGGTTGGATCCCACATACCGGCCTGGTGTGTGTACCCTAACGCCGCAAAATACTTAATATCATCGTTACCGCCGGATAGGGTAACATTATGATAGGTGATAGGACGGTTTCTTTGGATGATTTGTTGCAAAGGATGGCCATCCGGATGCCCGTCAGGGTCTGAGTGATCTTTAAATTTTTGAATATCATCTGCTGTGTATGCCGGTGGCTGACCATCATTGGCATTGGCCTCATTGCGCAGCAATGCATACTCATATGAACCTACAAATGTTGGCACCTTGGTTGGGTTCTGAATACCGTAATACCCATTATAAGTTAACGTTGGCTTACCCGATTTACCTTTTTTGGTAGTAACCAGGATTACACCATTTGCACCTGCCACACCATATGGAGCAACAGCAGCAGCGTCTTTTAATACAGAAAAGGTTTCTATGGTATTAGGGTCAAGGCGGCTGAAATCGCGCGGTACGCCGTCTACAACAAGTAGCGGCGAACTACCACCGTTTGATCCTATACCCCTTATCAGTATATTAGAACCATCGTAACCGGGTTCCCCGCTTCCCTGGGTTATAATTAAACCAGAAGCACGACCGACCAAACTGTTGGTTAAATTAACTACCGGTTTCTTAGCGATTTCGGTAGTTTGAATGGTGGATACAGCAGCAGTTGAAGATGTTTTCTTTTGCGTGCCGTAACCTACAACGATAACTTCATTCAGGTTCTTTGCATTTACTTGCAACCTGATAGTTACCGAGGTTTGTCCGTTAAGCGGAAATTCTGTCTGTTCGTAACCTATATAGCTAACTACCAATACAGCATTAGGCTCGGCATTGAGCGTAAAACTACCGTTTACATCGGTTACAGCGCCTACAGAGGTTCCTTTGATCTTTACAGACGCGCCGATAATGGTTTCGCCTGTGGTTTTGTCAATCACCTTTCCTTTAATTGGTACGGCGGCGGCATATCGCGATGATCTTATTCTATTAAAAGTAAATGTAGTTGCTGCATAGCTGCTTGTTTGAATTGCTATCAACAGGATCAGTGACAGCGCTACTGAGCCGGATATTTTTCTCAAAAATATTTTATCAGGTAAAAAATATTGCATAATTGGATTTGATTAAAAATTAAAACTTGGGCATTAGTTAATGCGTCTGGATCTTTGTCCGGATTCCTTTTTACTTTTTTTGTCTTACCATTAGTTTTTGTTTAGGTTATTAATCAGTTAATAGATGCAGGTAATAATTGTTAAAACAACAGTTTAAATTCAGGGCGAAATTCAAGTGCCGATCTCAAAGAACATTGTTTGCTTCCTATAAACCTGATGTTAATAATCATAGCCCGCGTTTCTTAGAAAGAAACGAAGCCATATTATTTAGCGCTTCAGGAAGCAACTTTTAATCAATAAAAAAATCTGTACAAATAGGCTGCTACAATATTTGCAGCGGTTACAAGAACGGTCTGTTGATAATTGGTTTCACAATTAAGCGCTAATTTTTAAGAAAAAAAGGGGGTAAAGCTGTAAAAAAAAGGGGAGGAAATCCATGAAGTAATACTTGTTTAACATAAAATTACCCATAACCTATCCTTTTGGTTTGGGAAGAATGTAAGTGTCTGAAATTCTAAAGACGGATATTCAAATTTATTATTCCTGAAGGTTTTAGTTTTTTTGATATACACGTACGTAATCAACTTCAAAACGCTTAGGGAATTTTGTGTTTGATGGGTCGCCGCCGTTATCGCCCCCTATGGCAAGGTTAAGCAATATGTAATGAGGCTGCATGAAAGGGTTGAATTGGCTGCCATCCTGGTTAACCAGGTTTTTCAGTTCGACATGGTTAAGTAAAAGATCATCCACATATAAACTTATAGCGTTTTGATCCCAATCCATGCGCCAGGTATGAAACTTTTTACTCCAGTTGGCTTTAAAGGTATTTAGCTTTTTATTGTTACTATACCATTTGGCTTTATAAGGGGCCTCCGTACCACAGGCAATATTGGCCAGAAGCATATTCCGGTAATATTCCATAATGTCAATTTCTCCGTTGGATGGCCATGGTTTTTCTATACCTAATGTCCAGAAGGCGGGCCACAGGCCTGCATCGGTACTTATCCGGCCACGCATAATGAACCGCCCGTATTGGAAGCTGCGTTTGCCCCTGGTATTAATACTTGATGATGTATAATTTATAAATTGTCTTTTCTGCTTCCAGTTAGTGCTGTTAGGCGTATATCCCGGATTGGCCAGGTGTACCCTTTGCGCTTCAATGACCAGTTTGCCCCCGCGGCAAATTGCGTTTTGCTCCTGGTACCATTGATCTTCATTATTGCGTACAAAGCCCGATTCAAACTTCCAGTTAGCCGAATCGGGAGCCCCATTTTTATTAAACTCATCTGCCCAAACCAATTTATAGCCACCTGATGTATCCTGTTGACATTTACCTGCAAACGGAATAAATAGGAGCAGCAGCGCAATAATTATCTTAGTAATCATAACAAAGGAATAATGGTGAATCTTAGCTGATCTTATTGATCTTAGCTCCAAACAAAATAAGTCATATTTTAAAAA
>NZ_DASVOB010000838.1:0-2831 GCF_036383575.1 Mucilaginibacter sp. | reverse complement strand
AGCTCATCAATTCGCTGTAACATGATCCGGCCAGCTTCAAGCGCAACACTTTCCGGATTAAAAGGTGAAAGGCCCGCCGCAATATTATCAGCATTTACAAACTCATTGCAGTTAAGCAATTCGGGCAAAACCGTGTAGCTTGCTGTGGTTTTACCGGCACCGTTACAACCTGCTATGATGTATAAATTGGGCATCTGTTTTAAAATAGGTTCAATTAATCTTCCTTAAATATAGCATACATATGCTTATCCATTACCTCTCCATTTTTAACGATCGATTTTCGCAACACGGCCTCCTTAATATAACCAGCCTTTTCAAGTACCCGCATTGATGCTGAGTTTTTGTCATATACCCCGGCTTCAATCCTTATCAGCGGAAAATGCTCAAATGCATAGGTAGTCACCAGTTTTACTGCCGCTGTTATGATACCTTTCCCCCAATGTTCTTCTCCAAGCCAGTAACCAATTTCGGCAGTTATGCGGCTTTCATCACTAAATAACTCAACGCCAATGCCGCCGCAGGCCTCACCGTTAACTACTATAGCAAACCCGGTTAAAGGCTGTTGATCTTTTACCAGGTTTATCCAAAATGAAGCGTCATCCAGGGTATAGGGATACGGGAACCTATCTCGTAAAAAAGCCGATACTTTAGGGTTGTTTGCATGCTTTTGAAGCGATACTTCGTCGCCCCGTTGCCATGCCCTCAATAAAAATCCGTTGCCCTGTAGTTCCATTTGTAACAATAAAATGCTTAAAAATAGCAATCATTGGCTAAACTGTTAAATTGCATCCTTTATTGAGATATGAAAAAACTTTTAAGCTTATTGTTCCTGATCCCGGCAACAGGTGCTTTTGCCCAAAAGCTGGATACCCTTACCATCGAAAAAATTATGCGCGACCCGAAATGGATCGGTGTTTCGCCTTCCAACATCCGCTGGGGCAACGATAGTAAAAAGATCTATTTTAAATGGGATGATGATGCTTCGGGCGATACAAGGTTATATGCTGTTAGTCCGGCAGATAGCAGGGTACAAAAAGTCAGCATCGCCGAACAGCGCGATTTGGCACCCGATAACGGCGAATGGAATAAAAAACACAGCCAAAAAGTATTCAGCAAAAATGGCGACCTGTTTTTGTACGATGTAAAAGGCAATAAAACAACCCGGTTAACTAACACTGTTGGGCAAGAGGATAGTCCGGCTTTTAATGGTGACGAAACAAAGATAATTTATAAGGAGGATAATAACCTTTTCGCCCTGAACCTGAACGGCGGCAGCCTGGTACAGCTTACTAATTTTGTACGTGCCACAACCGATAAAAAAGCAAACGATAAATCCAACGAGCAGGAACAATGGCTCAAAAAACAACAGCTCGAGCTGTTTGATATCATTAAAAAAGAAGCGAAGGATGAAAAAAAGGATTCGACAGAAACAGCGCTGCTGAAACCTGATAAATTAAAGGAGATTCCTTTTGGCGATAAAAGACTGAACGCGGTACAGATCAGTCCCGATGGCAGGTTTATCACCTATCGCCTCACCAAGCGTGCGGATGGGGTACAGAATGCCATTGTGCCCAACTATGTTACCGCATCGGGCTATACCGAGGACATCCCGAACCGCTCGAAGGTTGGCCGCCCATCTTCAACTTCCGAAATTTTTGTATACGATAAGCGCCGTGAAGCTGTTTACCCGGTTATCACCTCAGATATCCCCGGCATTAAAGACCTGCCCGATTATTTAAAAGATTATCCCGAAGAGCTAAAAGCCCGCCAAAAGGAAAACGCCGACAGGCCGGTAAACATCGATGGTGTTTTGTGGAACCAAAGCGGTAGCAATGCGCTGGCAATTATATCATCCCAGGATAATAAGGATTGCTGGATCATGCGCCTCGACCCGGTTACCGGTAAACTAACCCTGCTTGACCGTCAGCGTGATGAAGCATGGATTGGAGGCCCCGGCATTGATGATCCGGGAAACGCTGGCTTTATTGACGACACCCATTTTTATTACCAGAGCGAGGCTAGTGGTTACTCACATATTTATGTGGTTGATGTAACCAGCGGAGCTAAAAAACAACTCACCAGCGGCAAGTGGGAGGTTCAAACCCTTCAGCTAAGCCAGGATAAAAAGACGTTTTATTTTACTGCCAATATCGACCATCCGGGTATTACTCATTTTTACAGCGTCCCGGTTGGCGGCGGCACGCCGGTTAAAATTACCGGCATGAAAGGCGGTAACGAGGTAACGCTTTCGCCCGATGAAAAATGGCTGGCTATCCGCTATTCTTATTCAAACAGGCCCTGGGAGCTATACATTCAGGCCAATAAGCCCGGCGCAAAAGCAGTAAAAATAACCAACTCTGTTTCGGCCGAATACCTGTCGTACCCATGGCGCGACCCCGAGATCATCACTTTTAAAAACCGCTATGGTACCGATGTTTATGCCCGCCTTTATCAGCCTAAAAAAGCGGACCCTGCAAAACCTGCTGTAGTTTTTGTACATGGTGCAGGCTACTTACAAAACGTTACCTATTCATGGAGCTACTATTTCCGCGAATACATGTTTAACAACATGCTGGCCGATAACGGCTATACCGTACTGGATATCGATTACACCGCAAGCGCTGGTTATGGCCGCGATTTCCGTACCGGCATTTACCGCCATATGGGCGGTAAAGACCTCACCGATCAGGTTGACGGCGTAAAGCTGCTGGTTGACAAGTATGGTGTTAATCCTAAACATGTCGGTTTGTACGGCGGCTCATACGGTGGCTTCATTACGTTGATGGGTATGTTTACTGAACCGGATGTTTTCGCGGCAGGCGGCGCCATCC
>NZ_DASVOB010000837.1:0-9757 GCF_036383575.1 Mucilaginibacter sp. | reverse complement strand
TTAATATCCTCACTATTGTTATGCGATGTTTTTATCCAGAGCAAATGAGTTGTTTTATCATAATACCAGCCTGCTGTTTTAGCTAATGCATCAGCACTCTCAGCCGCTTTCGAGGTTTGATTATTTTCTGCGATTAAAGATGGTTTCTGATCATGAGCCCAATGTATTTTTGCCAGATAGGTGTGCGGTGCCGGGATAAAGCTACCTACAGGCTTTTTGATCTGCAACTCCCATCCACCGGCAGCTTCTGCGATTGCTATTTGAGTGATCGCCTTATCACCCTGCCGGTATTTTAGGCTGATGCCATCGTCTTCATACAATTTAAACTCGGATGCCTGCCCCGGAAATACATCCAGCGTGATCACATCTACCGGTTTTTCATCCATATATTTCATGGCTGGCTGCATGGGGATGATACTGCCTGCTTTTACAAAAATGGGCAAATGATCGGCCGGAGTTAATATATGTATGTACTGCTTCCCTGTATATTTTTCACCTGTCCAGTAATCAAACCAAACTCCCTTTGGTAAATAAATGGTACGTGTTTGTGCGCCTTTTACGGTTACCGGGCAAACCATCATGTTATCGCCAAACAGGTACTGGTCGGCTATATTGTAGGTATTAGGATCATCCTGGTATTCCAATACTAAGGCGCGCATGAGCGGCATTCCTGTTTGGTATTGCGCATACGCGTTGCTATAAATGTAGGGGATCAGCCTGTAACGGAGGTCGTCATATTTTTTAAAGTTGGCTAAAGCCTCGGCCCCATAGTTCCAGGGTTCTTTATAACCCGGGGGATCCATACCAAATACCATGGCAACCGGGCTAAACATGCCAAACTGTACCCAGCGCATATATAATTCAGGATCGGCGGCATGCTCAAAGCCCCCCATGCAATGCGCCCAATAACCAACACCCGACAAACCGATATTTAACCCGGCCTTGATAACCGGCGCAAAATATTGCCATTCGCTTGGCCAGTCGCCCGCAAAAATGAACGGATATCGCTGGATGCCGGAATACCCCTCGCGGGTTTGATTTAAGCCGCGGATGCCATTATATTCCTGGAACTTTAAATATGGCGCCTTAGCATAAGCAATGGGGAATACATTATGCAGCTGGGTTATTTCCTTACCTGTAGGCCCAACCTTTTCGCTTTCATTAGCTAATGAACCAAATGCACTGCCCTCATCCGTTTTCAGGAATTTAGCACCGATGGAGGCCACTTTCATAACGCCATTGTCCCACCACCAGTTTGCAGCCTGCTGATCAAAAAAGTTTACAAACTCGCCCGGTTTGCCGTTTTCCGGGTACGTAAAACCTTTGGCCTGTGCCTGGTCAAGCAGGTTCAGGTTTTTGGCATTATCAAACCTTGGACGGATATGCAGCCCCACCATCTTAAAGTTCATGGCATACAAGCTGTCAAACATGGCTTTGGGGTCTTTAAATGTTTCGCGCCATTCAAAAGTAGTAGCACCTTTGCCCCCATTTTTACCAAACAGTCGCCAGGTGGAGTCGAGAAAAAGAATATCAACAGGGATCCCCATTTCGCGCATTTTACGGGCCAGTTCAATTACATACTTATCCGAGGTAAGTTCTTCATGCCCCCAGGTACCGCCGCTATAAGTACCCATATGCAAGCCGAAAGCAAACCTTGGTAGCAAGGGCGATTTGCCTGTAATGGCTAAATAACTGTTTAAAATAGCCGGAAATGTTGGGCCATAAATAAAGTAGTAATCCAATTCGCCGTCATTTGCCTTAAAACTGTACTCATCATCGGTTTTACTGCCCATATCCCATTCCGTAGCCGATGAATTATGCAGGTAGATGCCATACCCCTTAGTGCTCATAAAAAATGGTACGGGGCAATAATTGGCCTCGTTGACGTTATAGGCGCCGAGCAAATTATTTTTGCTTTTCCCCCTGCCCACATTCAGTTTTACCAGCTTATTGCGCTGGTCGGTAAAATCCATACGTTCGCCAAAGCCAAAGAAATGCTCATTGGGCAACAGATCTTTAGTGCACATTACCGTATCGCCCATATGATGCAGGCCGCCATTTTGCTTGCTGTTCGGCACATATTCTGATGATAACATTACACCCTTACTATCGGCCACGTTGATAATAAAGGGTGATTTGAGGACTGTAATAATCAGAGCAGCGGTTTGAATAATATATGCCGACTGTGCGTCAGTTACCTTATAATCAACAGCAGGCCAGTTGTAATTCTCCTGCATTAAATGTTCATCGGGTGCAAATTTACGGCTCCAGCTGGCCCTTACACGGAACATGGAAGGCGAACAAAATTCAATTTTAACATCGCCATTGGCATTATTAAAATACAATATATTGCCTTGCTTTTTATAGCCGGACTTATTGCTGCCAATACCCGTCTGGGCGAAGGCATCTACCACAACTAATAAAACAAGTAACAAAAACAGGGATATCTTCTTCATTACTTACTCAGTTTATAAACTTCACTCCCCGCCAGCAGGAAACAGCCCAAACCATAATCTTCAAAATCGGGTACATTGTTATAACCAACAGGCTGGCCATCTTTAGGCTCTTTACCTGTTCCCTGTACAAAGCCAAGCATGCCATCCGGGTGCAGGCACTCTTTTGCCATGGCGTTCCAGGCTTTGATAACTATGGGTAAATAAGTTTTCTTTTTCAGGATGCCATGATTAATACCCCAGGCCATGCCGTAAGTAAACAGGGCCGTACCAGACAGTTCCTTCCCGCCAAAATTGGTCGAATCTTTCAGGCTCACGTTCCAATAGCCGTCCGCACGCTGCAGCGGCACCAATGCCTCGATCATTTCTTTATACACCGATAAATACTCATTGCGGTGAGGCGCGTTTTTAGGCATAACTTCCAATACGCGCAGCATAGCAGCCACTACCCAACCATTACCACGCGCCCAGTAGCAATCCGCGCCGTTAGGTTCCTTGTAAGGAGGTACAAAATCTTTATCGCGCCACCAAAGATGATCTGTAGTATTATACAACCCTTTGCCACCGTGAACAGTTTTAGAGTAGTTGTAAATGTCGAACATCTTTTCATAATACTTATTGTCATTATATATTTCACCAAGCCTGGCATATACCGGCATGGCCATTTGCAGTGCGTCTATCCAGTTCCAGTCATCCTTTTTCTCGCTGTTCACCATCAGGTCGATACTTTGCTTTATTTTTTCAATACGCTCAGGCTTTTTATCTATGAGGTAAAGATCGATATAGGTTTGTCCGCAGCATTGGTTATCTGCATTGCGGGTATCAACAGCACCACGGGGATTCCATTGGTGTTTCTCGCCCCAGTCAACCGCGTAATCATAGTACTTTTTTTGAGGGTCGATCTTGTACATCGCCATCAGCCCTTCGTAATAAACAGCCCTCGTCCATAAATTACTGGTACGGGTTGTTCCCTTTACGGTAACAGAAGCTCCCGGATCAGGCCATTTCTGCATAAAATAATTGTTGGCGAGGGCCATATCGGCCAATACCTTACTTTTTACCGGTTGTTGCGCATTAACACTACCCGCCATTGCCATGATGGCACCGGCGCACAATACCGTTTTTATCCTTATAAATAATTGATTCATATGTAGATTTTTATCAGATCGGGTTCACAAAATATATACTCAGTATTATGGCATTTTTTTAAGCCCCTCCCACCTTACTTTCCATTTTCCATTTTTTGGGAAACCGGGATTGGCAGTGCTTGAACCATCCCAGCCGGCACACATCATGGCTACAGCGGCCAGTAAACCGCCATTGCCCGGCAGATACATCCGCAATCGCCCGTCCTGGTAGTTATGGCCGTTGGCTAAGTAGGTGTTGGTTTTTATGGGCATAAATAAAGCATCAACAGCTTTTTCGGGCATATTTAAACGGGCGGCCGTCATGGCGGTCATCGGGAAATCCCAGCCCCAGGTATCCTTCCAATCCCATACATCCCAAACCAGGTTAAAGGTTTTCTTCATTACCGCCGTATCCAGTTGAACATTATAGGGCAGCATGCCATAAGCAGCTAATACCGCCGGATGATCTGTTTTTAATTTAGGATTGGTATACGCATCGGGCGAGCTTTCCGCAGCCAGGTAAACGCCGTCTTTTTGAGGTAAGGCAGCCAGTTTTTTGAGGATGATGGCATATTTATTATCCGGCTGCAAGCCCAGGCGTTTGCGCCATTGCTGCGCTGTATTTAAAGCCCAGCGCCAGTATTGCAGCTCGTAAGTTGGATTATACGTTTCTTCGGGTTTATAACGTTCCTGTGCCAGGATAATGCCCTTACCTAAGTTATAGTGGTCATGCTCCTTATCATAAGTTGGGAACGAGGCCATAAAATCCGCGTCGGCCAGTACAAGATCTTTATACTTATCCAGGGTTTGTTTGTTTGGATGGGCACGATAATCCAGTTCGGCAAAATAAATAAAGTGCGGTTGCTGCCAGATCAGGAATGCCCCTACCGAAGATGGACTTTCGTTACCATCCGGATCGGTCATTTTTTGCCAGCGGATACCGTCATATCCTTGTCTTTTAGCAATGGCCCTCGCATTCGCTTTTACATGCTGGTACCAACCCAAACTATTTTCAAGCAGCTGCTCCCGGCCCCATAACGCAAAATGGATCCCATGCCACCAGTGCATTTCCAGGTGCGGCTTACCATACCAGCTATTATAAGTTAAACCTGTTTCCTGTGGAGGCTGGTGACCGGAGCATTGTATTTTGGTAAGATATTGTGACAGTACCACCCTGCGTTCCAGTTCTTTTGCCCGGGGATCGGTACTGCCGCTGAAATCAACCGAACCGCCGCTTTGCCAAAAGGCTTTCCATTGCTGTATACTGTTTGTTTGTGTTTGCGCAAAACTGGGCAAAGGCGCTGTGGTTTTCTGCGGAGCAAATAAACAGGTAAATGTTAATTCGCCGGTTTTACCTTGCGGGGATAACACAAACTGATGAGCAGCTGTATTCTTAACCGATGCAGCCCCATTCCAGGCAAGGCGTACAAAATACTGATTGGTATCTAAACGATGAATGATGGTAGCCTGGCCGGTGCCGGAACTAACAACAGCCGAATAATGCTTCTGCGAATCTTTCCAATTGTCGCCATAATCGGCAAATTGATTGGTGGGAAAAGGGAAACGCAACCGTACTTTAAGCCTGCCCTGAGCTAACAATGGCGACTGTACTTTCACTGCTATCAAATCCTTACCCTGGTGCGCATAGGTTTGAACTTTTACCGGCTCACCATCAAAAGTGAAAGAGCTGGTAATAGCGCCTGTCCACAAATTAAGCTCCTGCTGGATATTTTGAATATCGGTTATTTGCGCTTCGCTCCCATCTTTATGCAACAACAGGAAACCGAGGTTGCCCAATTGCAGGCGATGCACATTTTCCCGGAACCAGTTGGCAGCATTCCTGTTACGCCCGGGCTGGTTCCATTGCACCGAATAGCTTACATCACGGCCATTGAGCCTATAGGTTTTTAATGTTTCATCAAACTTATAGCCTGCTGTATCTTTAAAGCTATGCCAGCCCCATTCAGACTGTGTACCCAGCGGAATGCCTTCATCATAATGCTCTGGAAAGGTTTGCAAGCCCGTAGCATCAACAGTAAAAGCAAAACGGCCATTGCCAACAGATAGTGACGACAGCGTGTCTGTACCGTTATTGATGACATTGTGCCTTTGCACCAAAGCCTTACGGTCTATTTTATTTTGCGCCCTTAGTACAACCGGCCAAACAACAGTAAAAAATGCAAAATATACAAGCAGTATTTTTTTCATGTCAAGGGCGTTATGATTCTATTTTAAATATAAATGGTGATGCCGTCATGTACTTACCGCCCTGTGAGGTGGTAAACATGTAGGTTGGTTTACCATTTTGAAATAAGAGTTGGGGCCTTTCAAACCGGCCGTATTTGTTCAGGTATTTGGGAGGCGGCGGCTGATCAATATGATAATATTCAGCGTTAAAATAACCTATCTCGGGTTCGCTCCATTTTTTGCCGGTTTTTGATTCCATGTACAAACCATACTGGTGATTAAATACCCCCATATCCCGGGCCAGCATTTTAAAGCGGCCTTTGTCCAACCAAACAAAAGCATCTTCCAGTTGAGTGTTGTTTCCCCGTCCTGAAAAATCTATCACCGGGTTGCCCTCATATTTGATATAAGGCCCCTCCAGTTTATCGGAAATGGCTAAACCGTATTTACGGTTACCCTTTACCAATGGGTCGGTTGAGGTTTCATATTCTTTGGTGTTCCATGATTTATAAAACAGCCAGTATTGCCCGTTGGGATGTTTAATAAATGCGGGGTTGGTGGTGCAATGATCATCCCATGCCCCTTCCGGGCCAGGTAAAAGCAACGGGGTATCCGGGCGAACCCAGGGGCCATCCAAGGAATCGGCCGTAGCCAGCCCTATCCGTTTGGTATTGGTTTTACCGTTAGAATTGCCCATAAAGAACAGGCAGTATTTACCATCCACCTTTTTTATGGATGGATTATGGCAGGTAGTAGCATCCCAGTAACCCGGCCCGCGCGGGGCAAGGATAGTTCCCAGAAACTTAAACTCGCTTTCGGGCGTATCGGCCACAGCATGGCATATTTCGGATCCATTGATCCATCCGCCCATTTTTTTTGAAGCAACCCATCTTGAAAAAAACACGTGGATCCGGCCATCCGGCCCTTCAATTGGACTGTTACACCATACGTAATAACCTTCCATTTCCAACGCACGACCAACAGGCTTAAGTTTTTTGGCAAAAGCAGAAACATGATCATCTGTGCTACCAAAAGCCAAACCAGGCAATAATGCCATCGCCGAAGCAATACCTAACTGTTCAATAAAACCCCTTCTTTTCATCATTTGAGTACTTATTGAACTATTGCTTTAATAGATATTTATTGAGCCCCAGCTGATTATATGACCTGATGCCCTTTATAACAAATTTGGCATTTAGCTGTGCACCCGGCTCAAGCGTGTGTGTGGCATCCGTGCCGAAGTAGGTTGATTTTACCTTTGCCTCGCCCTCCTGGTCATAATCGTCGGCAATCAGTTTGTTTAAGTCGATAAAAAAGGCTCCGGTTTGCTCGCTGAGCTCGCGGGCCCACTGCCCATAATTGTTTTCATTGTTTCGCCCTGCAGATTTGCCATCTTTCCAGGTGTTACGGGGTATTGGCGAGCAGATGATAGGAGTTGCGCCCTTTGCCTTAATATCCGCAACAAACTTGCGCATATACCAGCCGTAGGTATGTACCACCTCTTTTATTTTCCTGATTGGGTTATATATTTCCTGCTGATCATTGCCAATGCCTTTGATAGCTCCGCGGGCACGGGCCGTATCATCCAGCGCACCGGCGTCGTTAT
The DNA here is from genome assembly GCF_036383575.1 of Mucilaginibacter sp. GTDB lineage: Bacteria > Bacteroidota > Bacteroidia > Sphingobacteriales > Sphingobacteriaceae > Mucilaginibacter. Next base: position 2,384 of record NZ_DASVOB010000837.1, on the reverse strand, counting down.
GCCCAAACTGCATGATCACAAAATCGCCGGGCTTGATTTTAACCAACACCTTATCCCACAAACCCATAGTTTGGAAGGTGCGGCTGCTGGTACCTCCAAGCGCATCATTTTCAACCGCAATTTTTGTGGTATCAAAATATGAGGCTATATAATTCCCCCATCCCCATAAACCGCCGTCGCCTTTACCCTTACCATTTTTTACAGTCGAATCGCCTATCAGGTAAAAAGTTGGTTTATCTGCCGGTTTCATCAGCATAAAAGAAGATAACAGTATAACCAGCATCAACAATAAGCCTAAACCTGCATTTGTACGCATCATTTTTTTCATAGCAACCTAAAAATTAGTTTTTAAGATATTTATTCAGAGGATTTGCAGGATCAGCTTTAATGCCGTCAACTACCGATTCGGCGTTCACTGTAGCGCCCATTTTATTGGTATGGGTATGATCTCCAGGGAAAAACTTTTTAACCGAATCAGCGCCCCATTTATCATATTTATCGGCCGTGATGCGGTTCATATCGATGAACATAACGCCTTCCTGCAGCGCTATTTCCTGTGCCCATTTGCCGTAATCATCATTGGCACGGATAACTTTGCCATCACGAAATTCATTCCGGGGAATCATGGATAGTACAATGGGCGTTGCTCCTTTAGCTTTGGTATCCTTGATAAATTTGCGAAAATACCAGCCATAGGTATGCACGGTTTCTTTAGTGCCGTTAGGCCAGGTAAGCTCAACAGTTTCGTTAGTAGTACCTTTTAGTACACCACGATATCCCGCTTTGGTAGTATCAGGTTTACTGCCTTCATTATGACCAAATACCATCATCACGTAATCCCCCGGTTTTAAAAGCGAATCAACCTTATTCCACCGGCCTTCCTTTATAAACGTACGGGTGCTGCGGCCGGCCATGGCATGATTTTCAATATTGATCTTTGCGAGATCAAAATAGTATGGAATGATGCTTCCCCAGCCCCATGTTTCTTTATCGCTATTATGCGTAGTTGAATCACCTATCAGATAAATTGTTGGCTTTTGCTGATTGATAAAAGCCAGGCCTGCAAAAGCCATCATTAATAAAGCTAAAACCGGTTTTAATGCTTTCATATTATTTTTTGATGTTTTTGGGCTTCAGTTCATCTGGTGCGCCATTGGTATAGGACACAAACACCTCCTTTGAAGCTGTTTTAAAAAGATCTTCAATAGTCTCCATCGCTATCATATCAGCAGGTTTAAACTGCGGTGAGGACATATATTTTAAAATACTGTAATACAATTGCTTCGCCGCCGGCCTGTCATCGCCGGTTGTTGGCGAAAGATCGGCGCTGCTCACCATCAGGCTCCCCTTACCTATCTTTGCTTCAAATAATAAGGCTAAACGGCGGTTCATGAACCAGGTATCAATAGGCTGAATAACAGGCCTGAATGTTGCCGGAAAATCTTCCAGGTGCATGACCTGCGCGTTCGACAGGATATCCCACCATTGTATTTCGCTATATGATGATGTAGGGAAATCATTAAATGCAGGATGTTTAGGATCGCATACAAAACCCAGCGTGTGCGGTGGGCGCATTTTAAACCAGGATGTATTCCAGAAAACCGGCGTGAACGACTGTATAATTTCCTTACCCTTTATTACCTTACCCGCTGCATTCAGAAATACTTTGCCCCCATTATTGAGTACCTCTTTTGCCTTATCATCAAGCGAAGTAGTATAATACACATCTGTTTTCACTGTTGGCAAGGCTGCCGGGTACACCCAGAAATCCCAGTCGTTTACGTATTGGGTATTGGGCACAGCAATTTCCAGGTTTAGTTTCTCGGGTGATTTTATTTTTGACAACGGCACACTGATGGCACCTGCCTGCTGGCAGTTACCCATCACATAGCTTTTTTTATCCAAAACACCCTGACTAATTACCCTATGCTGTGCATCGGTTAATTTCCAACTCAACGCAGCGGTTGTAGGTTTGCTATAGTTAAACAGCTCAACCTGCGCTTTCAGTGTTTCATTGTTTTGATATACAAACTTTTCGGTACGGATAAGCGGTACGGTAGCATTGCAAAACCTGGCAAATTGTTCTGCAGTTATATAACCCTTGCTATCCCAAAAGGCATTCAGTACGCCAACCAGCGCCGTGCCCTGCCCCGGATAATCATTTAGTGAAAGCAACTGAAATCCCGAATACCCGGGCGTACGCATGGCTTTTTCAATTTCATGTTTATAACATAAAGCCTGTAATTTTCCGGAAGCCATCAGGAATTTTTCAGCTTCATCGGCCATACCGTGATCTTTAAGGTCTTCCTGAAAAAGTTCAAAATTTTTGGCTTTATAGATCCCGGTATATTTTTCAATCTCCTTAAAATCGGGGAAGGCGCAAT
>NZ_DASVOB010000836.1:0-5323 GCF_036383575.1 Mucilaginibacter sp. | reverse complement strand
TTTTGAATCGGCTTGTCCTTCGGGAGACGCAATTATGCGTCTCTACAAAAATATTTTCTTTCATTTTTAAACAGCTTCTTCGTTTAATGCTTCTTTTTCGTAGCTTTTGGCCTTAAGCTTTTTGCTTTGAGCTCCTTTTTATAGCCTTCAGCTTTTAGCTATCCTTCTGTATTTTATACCCCGGCTTTTTGTACCCTTCGGCTACATAATTTTCGGGGATCTGGATATGACTTCCATCGCGCACAGCTGTAAAATGCGGCGACATGATCTCCATGCCTGCTTCATTAAACTTATCCTGTATGTTTTGATATAATGCCGAATAGATCACAGCCATTTTGCCGGGCTTATCGGTATAGGCGTTTATCTGGTAGCTTACGTTAAAATCGTTCAAAGCAGTTTGCAGCACAAAAGGTTTAGGATCGGCAAGGATTCCATCTGTTGCCTCTGCTGCGCTGATGAGCAGGTTATGAATGGTTTGCCATGGGGCATCGTAACCAATGGTAACACTGGTGTTCAGGATCAACCCTAATGTTTTTGATGATGAGGTATAGTTAATAGTAGCGCCGCTTAAAATAGAGGCATTGGGTACCGTTACATCTTCGTTTTTAATGGTACGTACACGGGTAACCAGCAGGTTTTTCTCAATTACATCGCCCATAACTTCGCCAACTTTTATCCGGTCGCCAATTTTAAAGGGGCGCATATAGGTAAGCACAATGCCCGACACCATATTAGATATGGCCGATGACGACCCCAGCGAAAACAGCACCCCGATAAAGACAGTTACTCCCTGAAACACTTTGGACTGTGAGCCCGGCAGGTAAGGAAATATCACAACAAACATAAAAGCGTACATCAGCACACGGATAATGTTGTAAGTTGGGATAGCCCATTCAGGATAAAAACCTTTCAGGGTGATAGCTCCGTTGGAAATTTCGGTAGCAATAAATTTTACCAGTTTTACAATGTACCGGGTAACCAAATAAATAACCGTTATGGTAAGCAGGTTGGGTATAAAGTGAACAATTGCCAACAGGATGCTTTTCAACGGATCAACCACAAAGCCGATAAGCTGTGTGGCAATAGACTGCGACGAAGGGAAAATATAAAACAACACCGGCAAAGCCAGGTAAACCAGCAACAGGATGATGAGCAGTCGCACAATATTGATGAGTCCGCTGATAAATGGAAGCAATCGCGAGGCGTAGGCCACCGGTGCCCCTTTGTCTGCCAGCTTTTCAACACGGCGTTCCCAGCCCTGTATGATTTTTAGTTTTATCCACCTGAAACCTTTGTTAACCACCCAAATCAGTAAAATCAATAAAATAATAACCGCAACGGCTTCAAGCACGTTGGCGATCAGCTGTTTGGGGCTATTGCTTTCAAAAACGTTGCCCAGTTTGTTTTTTAATATGGATAGATAACTTGCCGCCAGTTGCGGTCGGTTCAGCTCGGAGTAGGAGGCATCAATATTATTAACGCCCATGATCATTTGGCCGTTGTAGGTTATTATTGATATGGAAGTGTCGTTTTTAAGGGTTAAGGAGTCCGGGTTAAAATCTATCCGGCTCATCAGCGCCTCAATACGTTTGGTAACAATCCCAGCACGTTCTTTAGGATCAAATAATCCCTGCGAGGCATAAAATTTAAACAGGGTATCCCGGTTAATGATCACCGGTTCACCATTTTTATTCGGGAGTTTTTGTGCCTGTACGGTAAATGCAGCAAACAGAAAAAGGATGATCCGGCTGTAAATTTTAGGCATAGGGATGTTTTTCTGTTAAAGCTAAAAAATATTTGGCGGAAATTGGGTATTGTAAAGTGCTGACCTTTCAACGTGTTGACTCACCCTGACGTCGCTTCGCTCGTCACCCCTCTCTGCGCAAGCGCAAAAAGGGGATTTTAATTTTTCTCAGAGGCTGTTTTGTTTGAGATGTTTTTATGTAGAGGCGCATCACATGCGTCTCCCATAGGACAAGCGACTTCGTAATCGTTAACGCCAAGAATTTGCATGCGGGAGACGCATGTGATGCGTCTCTACATTTTAAAACAATTAAATAGTTTCTTGCCCTCTTTATCCGAAGGATAGAGAGGGTGATCCAGTGAAGCGTAGACCGGGTGAGTCAACTATGCGACATTTTTAAATTTACCCCTCCTGTACCAGGTCCGTCCCCAAATTCCCCGAGATATTACTAAACAGATCATTGAGGATGGATTCAACAGTAAGTGAATTTACATCATCAACATAATGCTCATTGCGGGTGATCCAAAGTTCATGCCTATTGATAACAATACTGAAAAGTGCGCCTTCATAAATAGACGGAAGTGAAATTTCCACAGATTCGCCTTTGCGTTCAATTGTGAAATTGAGTTCGCTTTGTCGTTGTTTATGAAATAGGGGGTTAAGTTTTTCGTGGAGCAGCAGGTATAATTGGTTAACGTCGGTATCCGTATGAAGGGTGATGATTTTCATAATTTGGTATATTAGCGATGTATTAAATAGTACAAAGTTGAGGGAGGGATTGTTTGGGAAAGCTCCTTGCTTATGTCAATGACATATTTTTAAATAAAACATCACTACATATGAACTACAAATTATTAGGCCGCTCAGGCCTCAAGGTTTCTGAACTATGCCTGGGCGCTATGGGCTTCGGTACCGAAGGCGGTTGGGGGGCCGAAAAGGATGCCAGCTTTGCCATAATGGATGCCTTTGCCAATGCAGGCGGCAATTTTATTGACACGGCTAACGTATACAAATTGGGCACCAGTGAAAAGATTATCGGCGAATACCTGGGCAATCACGACCGCGATTATTTTGTGCTGGCCACCAAATACACTTTAAAAGATAATACCACCAACCCCAATGCATCTGGCAATAACCGCAAAAACATGATGCGGAGTGTGGAGGAAAGTCTTAAAAGACTTAAAACCGATTTTATTGATGTGTTGTACCTGCACATCTGGGATAATATTACCCCCATTGATGAGGTATTGCGCGGGTTGGACGATCTGATAAAACAAGGTAAAGTAACCTATGCTGCTATTAGCGATACACCGGCCTGGGTGGTATCAAAAGGGAATACCCTTGCCGAGCTGATGGGCTGGAGCCAGTTCATTGCTTTACAGGTGGAGTACAGTCTGCTGGCCCGCACAGCCGAGCGCGAACTGATCCCGATGGCAAAACACTACGGCATGACCGTTACCCCATGGGCCCCGTTAGCGGGTGGTGCACTAACAGGTAAATACCTTCGCGGCGAGCAGGGACGTGTAAAAGCCGAAAGCAATCGCCGTAACAACAGGGCTCAAACTATTACCGAAGCTGTAGTTGAAATAGCGGCAGAACTGGGTGTATCCGAAAGTCACGTTGCCTTGCAATGGATGATGGACAGTGATTTTAGCTGTATCCCTATTGTAGGTGCAACCAAAATTGACCAGCTAAATGATAACCTCAAAGCCATTGACACCAAATTAACTCCTGAGCATTTCAAAAAGCTCAATGAAGTTAGTGCTATTGAATTAGGTTTTCCTGGTGATTTTTTCAACGAAGATGCTGTGAAAATGAACAGTTTTGGCGGATTTTATGATAGGGTGGAGAAAAGGTAATCTCCCACCACGTCATTGCGAGTAACCATCAGGGAAATCCTGAAAAAAAATGTGATGACGTGCTAAAAAATGCTATTGATAATCAATAACTTATAGCCACGTCATTATAAGGTACGAAGCGATCGCGAACTGTACAAGGGGATTGGCATAGCCTCTCTGCTATTAGGGGATTGCTCATGTTCCCTCAGGGTCTCTCGCAGATTTAAGTTAACCCCTAAAATCAATAGCCAAATTGGGGAACGTACGTGAGTTGAACCCCTCTGGGGTTCGGGTAAGGGGTGCGATGTTATTTCTACAAACCTTTTCCTCCTCTGGAGGATTTTTACAGTTTAATAAACAGATATTAATTGCCCAGAAACAGGTGCACCAGAGGTGCAAAAGGTTTGTAGCTTGTAAAGTTATAGAACACCCTTTGCCCCAGAGGGGCAACACACGACGCCTTGCTGTTTAAATGATAAGCAATTTTGCGGGTTAACTTAAACTCGCAGAGGGCCCTGAGGTTCACCGCGTTCTAAACATCTACCAAGATATGCGCAGAACAGCGAATCTGAATGGCGTATACATCAGGGCCCTCTGTGAGAGACCCTAAAGGGACGTTAATCTCTCACCACGTCATTGTGAGGCACGAAGCAATCGCACGGAAGCATGTCCGCCCTTTATAGCTACGAGATTGCCACGTCGCCCCGGCGCTTTTGCCAATTCCGCTCCTCGCAATGACATTTTTTTAGGTTTCCGGCAAAATCAATCATCCATCTACCTAAAACCGCTTCAGGTAATTTTTGCTGATAAGCTCTCCATACATGATGCCGCTGTGTTGATCCATAGCAAACCAGGGCGAACCGTATTGCAGTACCTGGATATTTTGTGCCGGCATAAAGCTCTGCGCCAGTAAAAATTGCTTTTGATGAGCGGCATTTTCCACTACATCAAGTACAATAAAACAATGCCCTGGCGAACCGCCGCGGATAAACACATCCCCGGGTTTTACATCGTTGGAATTGGTTGCCGTTTTTAACTCCTTTTGCAGGGATAGGGTGCCCGCATAGCTGAACACCAGGTTCATGTAATTTAAAAACGTATTGTACGAATAATCGGGTTGGGCTTTTAATACCCAATGATCATTTTTGTAGCGATAGCCTTTGGCATAATGCTCATAATCACATTTAAAACCACTGGTAAAGTTGAAAGAGATTTCGCTGTATTTTTTTTGCTGATAAAGGTATTCGCCGCGTAAGCGCATTACGGCATCGGCACATTGCTGCAGGTCCTGGTTACCCACACTCATATCAATAACCGCAGCGGTATAAACATCGGTACGGGCAATATCGCCTTTATACGTTTTAGTTGGTGTGCCCGCCGGTTTTAAGGGCAATGACTGTAACCATGCCCCGAAACTACCGGGTGCAGTTGTTATACGATGATAGCCAGCCGGCACGGCAAATCTCTTAACAACATTATCAGGAGGCGTAATATTGATATTTAAAAGCAACAGCAGGCAGGCGATCAGGGCTTTCATAATGTTTTGGCTTTTTTTAGCTGTTCATAAGGATTATAAGGTACAGGAATCCCGTCTACCAGTTTAAACCCCGAAAAATGCAGGTGTGTTGGCGAGCGTTTTTTATAAGCGTTATAACCTGTACGGCCAACCTCGGCTATTTTTTGCCCCTGCGTAACATAACTGCCCGGTTTAACAAAAATGGCGCTGTTATGGGCATAATAA
>NZ_DASVOB010000835.1:0-2679 GCF_036383575.1 Mucilaginibacter sp. | reverse complement strand
CGTTTAAATTTTGAAGATGGCTTAAACTATCCGCACGGGGCGCCTCAATACGGCTGCTGCGGGTTCCATGCTGCAAGTCAGAATTTAGTAAATGCCTATACCACTGATGCCAATGGTTTACCTAACTTTGATACATTCAATAACAGCATAGCCGATCTGTCAAAAGTTACTGTAGATACCAGGTTAGACCATACTGTTGGTATAGACGGGCATCCGTATAAATATGATAATACCAAACCATTTAGTAATAGCTGGGTGCGCGACCCGGGAGTTTATGGCAACTTTCATACCATGCGTAACCAGCAGTTAGCTACAAGCGCATCTTATTTTAAACTGGGACCATTTATGGGCTCAGCAAAAAATTATGATATCATCAGGTATGATGACGTTTTATTAATGCAGGCCGAAGCTTATATTGAGTTAGGGCAACAGGCCAATGCGCTGCCGTTAATTAATCAAATCAGAAACAGGGCCGCAGCAAGTACAGGAAGGCTTAAGAAACTGGATGGAACTTTCCCTTCAAACTATAATATAAAACCTTATAGTCTGGCAAACTGGACCCAGGACTATGCACGTAAAGCATTGCAATGGGAAAGACGACTGGAATTTGCTACAGAAGGAGCGCGTTTCTTTGATTTAGTGAGATGGGGAATTGCAGAAAAAACTTTAAACGACTACATTAACGTTGAAAAGGTGAGAAGACCATTTTTAGCAACGGCTAAATTTACTGCCGGGAGAGATGAATATCTTCCTATTCCGCAATCAGAAATTACATTCACTAACGGATTATATAAACAAAATCCTGGTTATTAAATTATTAAATTAACGGAGTCCTGGCTTGATCAATCAGGCCGGGGTTTCTGTTATTTTATACCAATTATACAGCTCAGTTTTTTTGTACTATCCTGCTAAATATATAACCATTAAAAGCTTAAATTATGAAAACAAAATGTGGCGTATTAATGCTGATTGTGTTTATTACTTTAAATAGTATTTGTAAGGCCCAGGAATCGCCTCCAAAAACTTACAAGGAACAATATCGCCCGCAGATCCATTTTTCGCCCAAAGAACATTGGACAAATGACCCTAACGGCATGGTTTACTTTAACCATACTTATCACCTGTTTTATCAGTATTACCCAAAAGGTTCAACCTGGGGGCCTATGCACTGGGGGCATGCCACCAGCGCCGATCTTATTCACTGGAAGGAACGGCCGATAGCTTTATATCCTGATAGCTTGGGCTATATATTTTCGGGCAGCGCCGTAGTTGATTCAAACAATACCAGTGGTTTTGGCAAAAAGGGAAAGACACCACTGGTAGCTATATTCACCCATCATGACCCTAAAGGCGAAAAGGAGGGGAGTGATAAATTTCAAAACCAGAGCCTTGCCTATAGCCTGGATAACGGCAATACCTGGACCAAGTATAAAGGTAACCCGGTATTGAGAAATCCCGGCATCAAGGACTTTCGCGATCCTAAAGTGATGTGGTATGCAAAAGAGAAGAAATGGGTAATGACATTGGCGACTAAAGATCATATTACCTTTTATTCGGCCTCTGATCTTAAAAACTGGAAAAAAGAAAGTAAATTTGGCCTGGAGATAGGCGCGCATGGTGGTGTTTGGGAATGCCCGGACCTGTTCCCTTTAAAGCTTGATGGTAAACCCTACTGGGTGCTTATCGTAAATATTAATCCCGGGGGACCTAACGGCGGCTCGGCGACCCAGTATTTTGTTGGCCAGTTTGATGGCAATAAATTTACCCCTGTTGATACCAAAACCCGCTGGCTGGATTACGGGCCCGATGAGTACGCGGGTATAACATGGGGTAACACAGGCGCTCGTAAAATATTTTTAGGCTGGATGAGCAACTGGCAATATGCCAACCAGGTTCCAACCGAAAAATGGCGCAATGCTATGACCATCCCGCGGGATATAACGCTTAAAAAAGTAAACGGCGAGCTGTTGCTGGCTTCTGTGCCTGTTCCTGAATTGAAAGGTATTGCTTCGGGGGGGGCGACTGCGGTTAAAACAAAATTGCCGGCGCAAAGCCTGTTAAAAATGAGCACGGCATCACTTAATGATTATTCCATTACACTTTCAAATGATGCCGGTGAGGAGCTGGTGATCGGTTATGATAAAAAAGCTAACCAATATTATATCGACAGGACAAAAGCAGGAAAAGTTGATTTTCAGCATGACTTCAAAGGCCGCTTTGTTGCCCCAAGATTTGCAACCGCTAAAGCATCCGACCTTACACTGGTGATTGACGGCACCTCGGTCGAACTTTTTGCCGATAACGGTCTTACTACCATGACCACTATTTTTTTTCCTAACAAACCTTTCTATCATATCACAACCAAAGGCATCAGCCTCAAGCAAACTGCATTAAAATCTATCTGGAAATAGATTGAAAGATTATACCGGTATTTAATTGAAAACGAGGCTGATCATAAATCATGATCAGCCTCGTTTTTTGAATATTCAGCTGCTTAAGCGATATGTCGTTTTGGATTGACTCTACTAATAAAAGGGGTGACTCGTCCGGAAAAAACTATACACAAAAAAAGGTGTATGAAAAAGGAAAACGAGGAGATATTACGGGTAGTGCGCGATGACAAGCGGAGCCATCTTCCGGCCAATTTACGGGAGCAACTAATAAAAGAGATAGAAGCAG
>NZ_DASVOB010000834.1:0-2107 GCF_036383575.1 Mucilaginibacter sp. | reverse complement strand
TTAAAGTTTTTCAGCCACGCATTAAAGATGTGTTGTATAGTGTTACTGCGCTTGCCGATAAGTTTTTAATAGTAACTAACCAGAACGCCATCAATTTTAAACTGATGGAGTGCCCGCTTGATAAAACGGAAAGCAGCAACTGGAAGGAAGTATTACCGCACCGTAAAGATGTATTACTGGAAGGTGTTGAAGAGTTTAAGGATTATATCGTGATCACCGAACGTAAAAGTGGACTGAGCCAGTTCAGGGTGCGCAATCTTGCGTCAGGGCGGGAGCATTATGTTGATTTTAAGGAGGCAGCCTATGCTATTTATGTTGGTGCCAATCCCGATTATAACAGCAAGGTATTGAGGTATGGTTATACATCGCTTACCACACCGTCATCTACTTTCGATTATAATATGGATACCAAAGCATCCAAACTGATGAAGCAGCAGGAGGTATTGGGTGGATATAAAGCTGATGATTATATAACCGAACGCCTTTATGCAACCGCTACCGACGGCACTAAGGTTCCCATATCGCTGGTTTACAAAAAAGGCTTTGAAAAGAATGATAACGCGCCTTTGCTGCTGTATGGTTATGGTTCATATGGCTACACCAATGATGTATATTTTTCGAGTGCCCGACTGAGTTTGCTCGACAGGGGATTTGTTTTTGCCATGGCCGGGATCCGGGGCGGACAGGAGATGGGCCGTCAATGGTACCTGGATGGTAAGTTGATGAAAAAGAAAAACACGTTTACTGATTTTATTGACTGTGGTAAATACCTTGTTGATCAAAAATACACCAGTAAAGAACACTTGTATGCTGAAGGCGGCAGCGCCGGCGGTTTGCTGATGGGGGCGGTGGCTAACATGGCTCCCGACCTGTGGCATGGCATCATTGCCGAAGTTCCCTTTGTTGATGTGGTGAATACTATGCTTGATGAAAGTATTCCCCTAACTACCAATGAATTTGACGAGTGGGGCAATCCTAAAAATGAGGATGCCTACAAATACATGAAGAGTTATTCGCCTTATGAAAACGTAGAGAAGAAAGCTTATCCAAATATGTTGGTTATAACTGGTCTGCATGATAGTCAGGTTCAGTATTTTGAACCCGCTAAATGGGTTGCCAAGCTACGGGCAACCAAGACTGATAATAACGTACTGATGCTACATACCAATATGGATTACGGCCACGGTGGGGCTTCGGGTAGGTTTGATTATTTAAAGGAAGAGGCTTTGAACTACGCGTTTTTATTTGCGCTGGAAGGGGTTGAGAAGTAGGTGTTTGGTGAGTGGTTTTTGTCGCTCGAAAAAAATGCCGCGTCATTGCGAGGAACGAAGCAATCCCAAAGTATACAGAGAAATTTGCATAGTCTCTCTTCAAATCGGGGATTGCTTCGTGCCTCGCAATGACGCTTTTTATTGATGTCTATAAATTTTATCTCCTTGAAATAAATCCCCGCAACTTTCTGGCTAATTTTCAGCAAGTGCCGGAATAAATAAATCCCCGTTTATTATATTCGGCAAAACCCACTCGGATAATGAAATTACTATCTAAGTTAACCCTGTCATTTTGCCTGTTTTTGAGCACCGGGGCGTTGGCCCAGCAGCCTGTCAATATGCAATATTTGGTGTCGATGGAAAAGGCCGCCGAGCATTTGTATCATGTTGAACTCACCAATAAAACCCACCTCAAAACGCTCGATTTTAAAATGTGTGTTTGGACACCCGGATACTATCAATTGATAGATTTTGCAGGCGCGGTGCAAAACTTTACTGTTACCGATGCAAAAGGAACTAAGCTTAAGTTTGAGAAACCCACAAAAGATATCTGGAAGGTTGCTAATCCTGCAGCCGGAGACGTGAAGATCTCGTACGATGTAAAAGCCGTTGTACCCTTTGTAGGCAACGTTTATTTGGATGAAACAAGAGGTTATATCACCCCCGGAGGCCTGTTCATGTACCTCGAGCAGGACTTGCGCCATCCGGTTACCATCCAAATGAAGCCTTACAGCAAGTGGAAAGATCTGGTAGCTACAGGTTTGGACACCTTGAAGGGGCAATACCATATTTATAAAGCAGCTGATTTTGATGTGCTTTATGATAGTCCGTTTTTA
>NZ_DASVOB010000833.1:0-5340 GCF_036383575.1 Mucilaginibacter sp. | reverse complement strand
ATCTTAAACAAGCTGCTACAATTGTTGCTTCGTTTGTTTATCATACCTCACAACGCGCCGAAATGATCCCGCGTAAGGAGTTGCCAAAACCACAGCCGGCAAGGCAATAATTATTATAATATCCTATTTAAAAAGCGATGCCGTTAAGCATCGCTTTTTTTGTTTAAAACCTTTTGCAATCACCTTTTATTCTTAATTGTTGTGTAGTTGATTTATACCATTTTTATAAAATTTGTGTGAAAAACACTGCTTTATTCGTTTATTTTCCTTAAATAGAACACTCTATAGGCCGTTAATTTCCATAAACCGTTTTAATAAATTAATTTTGTATGTTTAATGAACCTATTTATAAAACCCCAAAAACCAGGGAAATCAACAGACGAGGAACTACTTAGTGATTATCGCGCAAGCGGTAACCTAACAGTTTTGGGCAGCTTATATGAACGATATATGCCCCTTGTTTATGGCGTTTGCCTTAAATATCTGAAAGATGAGGAACTGGCCAAAGATGCCGTAATGGGCATTTTTGAAGAACTGGTTGATAAGGTTAAAAAGCATGAAATTAACCAGTTCAGGAATTGGGTTTATGTACTTGGGCGCAATTATTGTTTGATGCAGCTGCGGAGCGGTAAAAAGATGGAGTTGGTTAATTTAGATGAAGTTATGGAATTTACCCCCTTTTTGCATCCTGATGATAATAACAGGGAAGAAGCGCTAAAAGCTTTGGAAAATTGTATAGCAGGCCTGAACGGCGGGCAAAAACAAAGTATCGACCTGTTTTATTTAAAAGAGAAGTGTTATAAAGAAATTGCCGATATAACCGGATATACTTTAAATGAGGTAAAAAGCTATATCCAGAACGGTAAAAGGAATTTGAAAATTTGCCTCGAACGGAACAGTGCATAGTAAAAAGGCAAATATATTGCAAATACAGAAGTATCTCAACGGAGAGCTTGATGCCCCTGCTATGCATAAACTGGAGATAGAGGCACTAAACGACCCTTTTTTGATGGATGCATTGGAAGGATATGAAAACATGGGGACAAGTCAACAATTAAACCTTGGCGACCTTACAGCGAGGCTGCAACAACGTACAGGAGAAAATAAAGGCCGTGTGATACCATGGACTGTTTGGCCAATAGCGGCTTCGGTTTTAATAGCATTAAGTTTAGGCGGGCTTTATCTTAACAGGGCGTCTAAACCCGAATTGCAGAACAATAATATTGCAGAAAACAGAAATTCCACACCGCCTTTGGTCGCCGCTACTGATACCATAAAAACGGCGGACACGGTTAAAAAAGCGAATACAAATCTGCCCGGAACTGTACAGGCGCCTTTAATTGCGGTAACCAAAAAATCAAGAAGAGTAAAACAATCGGCTAATGCACTTTATCAACAGGAGATCTCGGCCGGTGATAATAAAACTGCCAACACTATTACCCCTCCTCCGGCAGGCAGCAACATGCTGGCAGAACCGGCAGCTCCTGCGCCAGTAGCCAAAGATAAGGTTGTACTGAAGGAAGAAGGCAATTTAAGTGAACGGATAGTAGCCGGATACACAGCCCCAATTACCAAAAAAGATACAGCAAGCTCGGATGCGATTCTATTAAGAGCAAATACTACTGTGGCTAAATCAAAAGGCCCACTACAATTTAAATTGCCCGGAAAGGTTGACGGCGTTACATCTTCACCGACAACTGTTTTTGGCGGCAAAGCGGCGGCCGAGTCGTTATACATTGCCGGTACCATTATTTCGAGAGATGATGGCTCGCCTTTAATTGGCGCAGCAATCAGGATCAAGGGCACTAACCGCAGCACGGTAACTGATGTTAATGGTAAATTTGCGCTGAGTTCGCCAGGCGATAAAGCTACGCTTGACGTGGTTTATATTGGTTACGAACCAAGACAGGTTAGTGCCACACGCGGCGATAGCATCAAAGTAGCGCTTAAGCCCGATTCCAGGGCGTTGAGTGAAGTTGTAGTAACTACATCTAAAAGAGATGATGACAACGGCGATGTAAGCGTCACGGCGGCGCACCCGCAGTTGGGTTGGGGCAGCCTTAAAAAATACCTGCAAACCAATGCCATATTGCCTGATAATACTACGGGCACGGTTACCGTAACCTTTACGGTATTTCCGAGCGGTATAATCGATGAGTTCAGTGTTAAAAAGAGCCTGAATGAGACGGCTGATCAAAAAGCAATCGAACTCATTAAAAATGGCCCCTCATGGGTTGGGAGTACCAACAACAAGCCCGAGGTTGTTACTGTAAAGGTTAAATTCCAAAAGCAGAAATAAAATCGCTATAAATAAAAATGGCAGTGTTGGTTAAACTAACACTGCCATTTTTTATGTCTTGATTTCCGGTTTTATTGTCCGGTAGTTTTTTTCTTATCAGCAAAAGCGAATACTTTTTGCAGCAATGGCGTTGTGCGTGCACCGAGGTTTTGACGGATATTAAGCTCTTCTTTAGCGATCTCCACAAATAAGCCATCGATAGCTTTCTGGGTTACATAATCGCTGATATCAGGATTGAGCTTTGATACAAACGGTACTTTATTGTAAGCCTGTGCAGCATCTGTATAGTATTTGGTAGCGTTCACCTTATCTAAACTGGTTTGAATAACAGGCTTAAATTGCAGGCTTAGCTTTGCTGTGGTAGTACGTTTAAAGTATTGTGTTGCCGCATCCTGGTTACCCAATAAAATATTGGTAACATCCTGCAGGGTCATTTGCTTAATAGCATCAACAAAAATAGGTTTTGCCTGCTTTGCGGCATCTTCTGCTGCGCGGTTAAGTGAAAGGATCACGTTATCGCAAAGGCTGTTTAGGCCAAGGCTTCGTAATGTTTTCTCTGCCTTTTGAGCTTCAGGTGGGAAAAGGATCTTGATGGCTGCATTGCCAAAAAAACCATTAACTGCCGATAGCTGATCAGAGCTTTTACCTGTGCCTATTTGAAGGGCCTGTTTTAAACCATTGCCAATTTCGAGAGAAGACGGCGTCCCCTGGTTTTGAACGGTGGCGTTGGCTACCTGGTTCAATGTATCGCAACTGGTTAAGGTAATAAAAGCTATTAAAGCGGGGATAATAAGTAGTCTTGTTTTCATAGTAAGTAAAGCTAACAAAATTACTGCCTGTTTGTTTATGCAAAGAAATGTAACAATGCAAATACACCGGCTGCTATCAGGGCCGAAATCGGTATGGTAATGATCCAGGCCCAAACCAGGTTAATGGTTACGCCCCAGCGTACTGCTGATACACGTTTAGTTAAGCCTACACCTATAATTGAGCCTGTAATTGTATGCGTTGTTGAAACAGGAATACCGAAACGCTCGGTAATAAATAACGTGATAGCACCCGCTGTTTCGGCACTTACACCTTCAAGCGGGGTAACCTTGGTTATTTTTGAGCCCATGGTTTTAACGATTTTCCAACCGCCCGACATGGTACCAGCAGCAATAGCCGAGTAACAAGCTAAAGGGATCCACTCAGGCATTACCGAACCTGGTTTTATCACCTTTGAAGCAATAAGGCTTACATACAGGATACCCATCACTTTCTGCGCGTCGTTACCACCGTGGGCAAAGCTTAAGGCTGCCGATGAAACCAACTGCATACGCTTAAACCAGCGTTCGGCAGTAGCTGGTCTTGCAGCTTTGCATAGGTGTAGTATCAATATGGTTACAACATAGGCTATGATCAAACCAATGAACGGCGCCAATACTATGTAAGCAACAATTTTAAGTACATATTGCATTTCAACGGCATGGAGGGCATTAGCGCCCATGTAAAGCGCATTGGTCATACCGGCTCCGGCGAAGCCACCTATAAGGGTATGCGACGAACTGGATGGGATCCCGAACCACCAGGTAAACAGGTTCCAGGTGATGGCGGCTACTAAACCTGCCAGGATCACATGCAGGGTAACGTAGTGCTCCAATACAATTTTTGATACGGTATTGGCTACTTTATGGTCTTTGATAAAAAAGTAAGCGGCAAAATTAAATACAGCAGCCATTAACACAGCCTGAAACGGCGTTAACACTTTGGTAGATACGATGGTAGCAATTGAGTTAGCTGCATCATGAAAGCCATTGGTATAATCAAACAACAGGGCGAGTACAACAATAACTACAAGTAGGGAAGTAACCATTTAGCTGGGGATAAGATTTACTTAAGCGTTTTTAACTAAGATTGACTCCATAACATTAGCTGCATCTTCACACATATCGGTGGCAGTTTCAAGAGCGGCTAATATTTCTTTGTATTTGATCAGGCGGATAGCATCCTTTTCATACAGGAACAGGTCGGCTACGGCACGATCAAAAACATAGTCGGCCTGGTTTTCAACACTGTTTATCCTGATGCATGAATCGGCTATGTTGCGTACATTCCTGAGATCTTTCAGTTCTTTTACAGCTTTTTCCAAATCAATGCTGGCCTGCAATATCAGGTCAGATAGTTTGCGGATGTGCTCGTTCAAATCATCTATCCTGTACAGGCTCATGCGGTTTGCAGCGCCTTGTATATAATCGGCTACATCATCGATAGCTGTTGCAAGGGCGTGAATATCCTCACGATCAAACGGCGTGATGAAGTTTTTGCCCAGCTCCAGGTAAATCTGGTGAGTGTATTCGTCGCCTTTATTTTCCAGTTTGTCAATCTGTTTGTATAGGTCCTCACGGGTTTGGGCATTGTTGGAGTTAACTGCTTCAACCAGTATTGTTGCCATGGCTACAACATTGGCTGCGGCTTGTTCAAACAGCGGGAAGAATATCTTTTTATCCTTGGGTACAAAATACTGGAATATACTGTTAAGCGACATAGTGATTTAAAATTGGTGTAAAGGTACGGTTAGTATGTTAAATTATTGTTAACTTTTTAGCACAGGTAAATTCGGGAATGGGATGGTTTGTTTAGCCCTTGCCAGGGTAAACCCAAAGGTTGAGCCCAGTCCTTCGGTACTGCGTACATTGATGGTTTGCTGGTGGGCTTCAATAATATGCTTTACAATAGCCAATCCCAGCCCGGAACCGCCGATCTGCCTTGAACGGCTGCTGTCGGTACGGAAAAAGCGCTCGAATAACCTTGACAAAAACTTTTCTTCAATGCCTATACCGTCATCCGTAACTTCAACCAAAACCTGGTCATGCAATACAAAAAGGCTTACCGAGGTGCTGCCCTCTTCTTTGCCGTACTTAAAAGAGTTATCTATCAGGTTTACCAGTACCTGTCTTATCTTTTCCCTGTCGGCATTTACCACAATAGGCTCATCATATTTTTGTTTAAATATAAGTTTGATGTGGTATTGCTTGCCCTTGATCTCCAACGATTCAAAA
>NZ_DASVOB010000832.1:0-2058 GCF_036383575.1 Mucilaginibacter sp. | reverse complement strand
CCATCGTTGTCTAAAGCAAACGACTTGGTTTCGTGCTGGCGGCCTGCCTTTAACCCGGTGATAATTTTTTCGGGCTGATCTGGGTTGATCACTTCATTTTTATCATCTACCTTATACCTGAATACTTCGGTATTTGACGATGCATACAGGTAACCGTTCTTTAAATAAACTTCAGTGCCACCATAAGCACCAAAGCCCGATTTAAGTTCGGCTTTACCAGTAGATGCTTCATGTAACACTAAAATCCCCTTGCCTTCTTTATTGGGTTTAGCCAACTTTACATAAATATCGCCCTGTGGCGTAACTACTAAATGCCGGGCTTTTGCACCGGTTTCGGCAACTTTCAGGGCACCGAAACCTGCAGGTAATTTTAAACCAGCGTTATCGGTATCGGGGACAACTTCCAATTCCGGTTTCAGGGCATAAAGCATGATGCTCACCGGCAGGATGGTAAGTATGATCACCCATTTAAATAGTATATTTTTCATGCTGTGTATTTATTATAGTTCCTTTTTATTGGCATTCGCCAGTTTAGTATCTGCTACCGGGCGGCTGTTATAAATGTTAAAGTCCTTTACTTCATTTAAAACAAACGTTGCTGAGCTTGCCGCTTTCTGTGCTTTAATATGTTGAAAATCGGCGCCGGTTACATGATCAAGAATAAATGGCGGTCGAAAATCATCAGTGATATAGCTAACCTCCACATCGTTCACTTTTAAATCTTTAACGTTGCGGATAAAGAAGCCATAAGAAGGCATAGTACCAAAACGATAGGGTTCGGGATATTCTTTTTCTAAGCCGGGTACTTCACGCATGGATTGCTCTTTAGTGCCCCCGCCTTTATAATAGATCCTGATATTGCTTAACCGCAGATCTTCAATATCATGGCCGGGGATCCCACTTATAATTGCCCCATGCTTGTTATCGGCATTATAGCATACCACATTACTGATAATCACACGCCTGAGCGCACCTACCGGGGCACTTTCCGGCCCGCGCATGCGTGCACCGAGCCTCACAAAAATTGGGGCGTTCACAATATCACGCATGGTTATATTGGTGATGGTAACATCCTCTAAAAGGGCACCGTCGACAGTTTCAAGTGCCAGGCCGCGGCAGTAATCAAATACGCAGTTGGAGATGGTAACATTCTTAAAGCCACCGTTTGATTCGGGACCCATTTTTATGCGGCCTGTGGGATTGCCGTCAGAATATTTTTTTTCATTGCGGGTAAAAGTGCCTGCCTAAAATGAACCTTCATCATAGCCGCTCACCTGGCAGTTGGTAATGGTAACATTTTCGGTAGCCCTGGCAAAGCCAAGCCCATAGGTACTTTTAAGGCAAATACCATCGTCATAAGGCGAGTTGATGCTGCAATTTGAGATGCGTACGTTACGGCAGCAGTCAATATCCATACCGTCGCGGTTAGTATCCATCTTAACATTATCAATAGTAAAATTGTCGATCCCCGTTGCGAGGATCCCAAACCAGCCGCCATGCAGAATCGAAATATCCCTGATAATTACGTTACGGCACAAATAAAGACTGATCGTTTTGTTGGGGCGCTTATCATCTTCACCCTTGTTGCTCCGCACCAGGTCTTTACCCCAAATGGTACCCGGACCTAATATGGATATATCATGCAGGTTTTCGCCCCAGATCAAGCTGTTATGCCAGTGTCTGTGTCCGAAATCCTGGTAATTATTATCTATTTTGGCTTCGGGTTCATCATAGCCTGAGGCAGCTTCAATAGGCGCTGCAATTATGGTAGCCCCCTGATCGATATATAGGCTGATGCCACTTTTAAGGTGAATAGAACCGCTTAAATAATTCCCTGCCGGAAAATAAACTGTTCCGCCGCCAGCCGCTGCTGCAGCCTCAATTGCTTTATTTATATTTTGAGTATCAATTGATTTACCGTCGCCCTTCGCCCCATATAACTTTACATTATATGGGGATGTTTCAGGCGATGTACTATCATTTGCCTGAGTTTGAATGAAGCAGAATGGCAAAAGAAAAATCAAAAGAATACGAAGTATGGTATAGTGGTTTTTCATA
>NZ_DASVOB010000831.1:0-2780 GCF_036383575.1 Mucilaginibacter sp. | reverse complement strand
CCAGGTAATTATGGGTGATAAATTATTTAAAAGCTGCGCACGGTTATCTGATTGCCTGCTCGGTAAAATATTTGGTGTATCCTTTGATGCCGATGGTAATCCTATTAACGATAGAAGCCGAAAAAAGATGTCAGTTATCATTAACGGTAATATAATACCCGGTGATGCCTTGAATAGCGTAAATGTAAATGATGTTTACAGCATTGAAGTTTTAAGAGGACAAAGCTACACGCTGATATATGGCTCGGGAATGTCTGCAGGCGCATTAGTCATAACTACTAACCATGGTGTTGGAAATTTTGTGACCAGTGAGTCACCTTCAGGACTTATTTCTTATCCTTTTAAAGGCTATTACAAGGCACGTGTTTTCTATTCGCCCAAATACTCAACTCCAAAACCTAACAATAAAACACTTGATTTGTGCTCAACCATTTACTGGAATCCGAATATAATCACTGATGAAAAAGGGCAAACCTCATTCGATTATTTCAACGCCGATACAAAAGGAACTTACCGAATTGTTATTGAAGGTATTGACGGATTTGGCAACCTTGGCAGACAGGTTTATAGGTATAAAGTGGAATAGGTTAAGTCGGAAGTCCGCAGTCGGAAAGTCCGAAAGATTTAAGTGTATCTTAAACCTTTCGGACTTAATTGTTAGAACCAAACTTATTTCCCGCTCAAATAATACTTCTCCCAAAAATCAACTGACTTTGCCATTTCGCTGGAACCGCCCGCTGCACCACGTCCTGCGCCACCGCCCATGCCTCCGCGACCGCCGCCTCTTCCGCCACGGCCACCTCCCATGCCGCCACCACCGCCCATACCACCTCTTCCGCCGCGGCCACCGCCGCCGCCAAAGCCGCCGCCATCACCTTCTCCTGCACCACCGCCACCCGTCGGGCGCTGGAAACCATTGATCTTAAAATTAAAAGCCCATTCACTCTTAAAGGCATCACTACCGGCATGAAAAAAACTTAACGGGATCGCTGCTTCATAAACAAGGTCGCCGTTGGCATCATAATTTATAGCGGTTTTGATACCATATGTATTTGATGTGGTGATCATCTCATCCTCAATATCCTTAAACCCCACAACCTTAATATATCGCAGCTTAGTTATACGCTCGCGCATCAGCTCGTCGCGGTCGGCCTGGGTAATTTCACCATTATCATCTTTTGGTTTTGGAAATTCTGGCTTTTCACCCGGGGCTGCTAACGGGAAAGTAAGGGTAAAACTGTCTTTCTTTTTCCCCTTCGGATCAATGGTTAACGTAATGCCGGCATTTAGTACTTTCATTTTATCAAGCCGGTCACTCACCCTAATAGCAGCATACAGATAATCTTTATCATTAGCCAGTGCATAGTTCAACCTCTTTTCTTCGTTATAGTAACGCAGACTATCGCCCCATTCTTTCAGATCGCCATCAACATTAATATTGACAGGAGGTGACTGCAGGCTATTTTTAGTGCTTTGGGCCGATGAATGATGGGCTGTTAAAAGTTGTGCAGTTAAGGCTAAAACAAAAGCCGGGTATGCTTTTTTCATGTGAAATATTTTAGGGGTTATGTGTAACATGATTTTTAAGACCATGGAACACGATTTTAACACTTTTATTATTGTTTTTGAGTAAATTTGTAGTTACGTATGCCAACCGAAGTACAGGAAGAAACATTTACCCTCGAAGAGTTACTTGCAGGACTTAAAGAGACACATCGTTTAATACTCTGGAACGATGATTTTAACACTTTTGACCATGTGATCCATTGCATGATGAAATACCTGGATTACTCCGAACCACAAGCAGAAAAAATAGCATGGAAAGTACATAACGAAGGCAAATGTGCCGTACTTGAGGGCTCCTTTACCGAAATGGAGATCTACAGGAAGATTCTCCAACAGGAAGGCTTAACAGTTTCCGTAGAATAAACACTAACAACAACCGGCATGATAAAAAAATTTCTTTTACTTTTTTTAATAGTCGGTTGGGCAAGCCTGACCGCCTGCGGCCAGGGCAAAAACCTGAAATTGGTATTCATCCGCCATGCCGAAAAGCCTGATGCAGGCGATAACCTTTCATGCGCCGGGTTTAACCGGGCGCTTAAACTGCCCGAGGTTTTAAAAGCCAAATTTGGTCTTCCCGATCATATTTATGTGCCGGCATTGAATTTGGGCAAATCCACCCCACGCTCACGGATGTTTCAAACCGTATCTCCATTAGCGGTAAAATACAACCTGACCATCAACAGTAAGTTTCAGGAAGAAGATGCTAATGGTGTTGCTGATGAACTATCCTCTAAAAAAGGGACTATTTTTATTGTTTGGGAACACAGCCAGATCAAACCTATACTAAAAGCCCTTGGCCTTAAAGTCAAAGATCTGCAATGGCCGGATAATGATTTCGACAGTATCTGGATAGTGACCTTCAAAAAAGGAAAGCCATCATTGGCAATAGATAAAGAAGGGATTACGCCGGCGGCTGGGTGTAGTTTTTGAATTGACGAAACTATTAAAATTCCCCATGTCATTGCGAGGAGCAAGCCAAGGAATGCGGGCCAGGAGCGACGTGGCAATCTCGTAGCCATACTAAGCGGATTTGCAATTTCGACATGCATGGGCGACGAGATTACCGCGCTACGCTTATAATGACGTGCATGTAAATCATTCATAATCAAGCTGCATTTTGGAGAGTAAGACCGAGTTTTTGAGCTTCTTTTTGCAGACGAGCAAGCTTTCTTGCCTTTTGTACTTCTGCATCCTGCTGAACTTTACTGCTGTCG
>NZ_DASVOB010000830.1:0-3745 GCF_036383575.1 Mucilaginibacter sp. | reverse complement strand
GGTAGTGCTTTTATAATAATCGGCAACCAGGTTAAATTTTTGAAAAAAAGCAAGGTCGATACCAAGATCTATCGAATTTTTGGTTTCCCAGGTAAGGTTGTTATTAGCTGTAGTGGTTGCCGCGAAACCTGGACTTAGCGTGCTGCCAAAAACGTAGTTGTAGTTATAATCATTCGCGCCGTTTGCAGATGCCGAACCAATGAGTGCCTTTGAACTGTACGAACCTATCTGATTGTTACCTGCCGATCCCCAGCTTGCCCGGATCTTGGCAAAGGTGAGCACCTTGTTTTCGGGAAAAAAGGATTCTTTACTTAAGATATACCCGCCTGTTACCGATGGGAAGTTGCCCCATTTATTGTTATCGCCAAAGCGTGATGATCCATCGCGCCTGATGGTTGCAGATAATAGATACTTATCGGCATAGGCATATTGCAAACGGGCAAGGTATGAGATCTGTGTCCACTGGTAACGGGCTGATGTCACACTGTATGCGCTGGCACCGCCTATATTGGTGATCTTATCATCAGGTATGCCTGAGCCGGTTACAACGGTATTCGCCCCGTTTTCGGACTGGAAAGTATAGCCCGCCAAGATATCAAAATCGTGCATGCCGATGCTTTTGGTATAATCAACCGTGTTTTCGGTGATGTAATTGTAGATATGGCCGTTAGTTTCAATAGCCGAAGCCGGTTGCGGTGCTGCGGCACGGTATCCGCCAACGTCTGATGGCCGGTAGTAATCATAAAAGTTACTCCTGATATCGGCACCTAAAACAGCTTTAAACTTCAGTCCGGTTAGGGGTTCAAAAACAAGGTAGGTATTGCCGAAAAGACGAGTATCGTTCAGGTTATTTTTGATTTTGGTGGCCAAAGCTATTGGGCTTTCGCCCAGTGCGCCGTCCTCAGGTGTGTTACCTTTAATTTGCTGGCTGATGGCAACAGAACCATCGGCATTATAGGCCGGAAAAAAAGGATAACTGATGGTTACATCGCTCACCACATCGTTGGAGTTATTGGCATTATTATTAAAATACTTTTCCTTGTTAAACGATGGGTTTACCGAAACACCGTAAGTGAACGCTTTAGATATTTTTGATTCCACTTTAACTGTTCCGCTATAACGCTCCAGGCCATTGTTGATCACAATACCATCCTGTTTAAAATAGTTGGATGAAATATAATAATTGGTTTTGCCCGATGAGCCCGAAACAGAAAGATTATAACTGCTCATGGGCGCTTTCCGGAAAACCTCATCAAGCCAGTTGGTATTGGTTAAACCCGGCGTACCATCAAGATAAGGTTGCAGGTAATTCAAACGCAACTCCCTTAACGATGCGCCCTTTGAAACCCTGGTGGCGCGGTCATCAGTAATGCTTCTGTGATTAGGATCTTTTGATACATAGCCCCAATCTCTCGATTCTGTAAAATAAGTAGCTGCCTGATAAGCATCAACATATTTTAAATTATCATGCCGTTCCTGGAAACCGGCATACACATCTAAAGCAACTTTTACTTTATCGCCGCTGCCTTTTTTTATGGAGATGAGGACAACGCCATTGGCTGCCCTTGAACCATAAATAGCTGCCGAGGCCGGATCTTTCAATATATCCAGTGTTTCAATATCCTGCGGATTGATGGAGTTAAAGCTACTGCCTTCTGATAGCGGGAAACCATCTATCACAATAAGCGGTGCCCGGCCAGCGGTTAATGTACCTATCCCCCTGATCACAACTTGCGGATCAGTTCCCGGTTGCGCCGAGGCATCATTAATTACAACACCTGCTGCTTTGCCTGCAAGTTGTTGGGCAAAACTTGCTCCTGAGTAACGGTTCAGTTCAGTCCCTTTGACCGTAGTGATCGCATCCGTAATTTTTTCGCGCGACTGTTTGCCATAGCCAATAACCACTACCTGGTTTAGTTCGCTTACATCCTCATCAAGCACAATGGTCAGTGTTGTACGGCCGTTCAAAGCTATCTCCTGCCGTTTATATCCTACCGAGGTTATCTGCAATATAGCCCGCTCATCTGCAATGATCTTAAAAGCGCCGTTGCCATCTGTAACCGCTGTTGATTTACCGTCTTTAACAGTTATGGTAACACCGGGTAAAACAGCGCCTTTGCTGTCCTTCACCGTACCTGTTACAGTTGTCAACTTCAAAATCTGGTTGCTGTCTGCATCTTTTCTGTTGATAACAATGATATTATCAACTATTTTATAGGTAACAGGTTGATTTTTCAATACCTGGTCAAGCACCTCGGTTAGCGGCGCATTTTTAACATCAATGCTAACCTTATTTAACGTACTGAGTAATTCAAGCTTGTAAAAGAAATTATAGCTGGTTTGTTTTTCGATGTTTTTAAAAACACTTTCCAGGCTAACCTGCTTTTGTGAGAGGCTGATGTTTTGACTATAGCCAGCCGCGCTGATCTGCAAACAGGCGGCAAGCATTAACAGGGTAATCAGTTTCATGCGAATGAGCATTGATTGTACCCGGGTCATCCCCGGATTATTTTTTACAGGTGTTGCACCTGCAGGCATTGTTTGCACCGACCGATTATGCACAGGTCGGCCACAAAAAGTATAAAATTGCATACCTTTGTAATAGTTAGGGTTACTTGTTGATTTAGTTGGCAAATTATTTGAATAAGCTTGCCCTGATCTTTGCCGGATTGTGCTCGAACACGCTCCGGCTTTTTTATGGGCAAACTTTAAAGGCCCCGGCCTCGCCGGCGGCTTTTTCGGTTTGTGTGTATTTATTTAACTATAATTTTTCCCCCTTCAATTGTGAAATGCATCCCGCTTAGCTCCAGTACCTTCAACACCTTCGAGGCATTAACATTCCTGGAAATTTTACCATAATAGTGCCCCGGCTCAACCTGTCCTTCATATTTCACCTCCACATCATACCAGCGCGAAATTTGGTTCATGATGGTTTGAATATCCGCCTTGTTAAACTGGAAGTAGCCTTTTTTCCAAGCTATTACCTCATCGGTATCAATGTCATTGCTAACAATCAGCTTATTTTCAGTGTTGAGTTGTGATTGCTGCCCCGGTTTCAATAAAACCATACCGCTGCCGGTTGTTACCTTTACGCTCCCTTCAAGCAGGGTGGTTTTTACCACCTTTTCATCCGCGTAGGCGTTAATGTCAAAGTGCGTTCCCAGTACGGTTACCTTTTGGCTACCGGATGTTACTATAAATGGTTTTTCTTTGTTTTTGGCTACTTCAAAATAAACCTCGCCGGTTATTTCAACCTGCCTGTTATTACCGTTAAAGGCGGTAGGGAAACGGATAGATGATGCAGTATTAAGCCATACTTTGGTACCATCGGGCAATGCCACCTGGTACTGGCCGCCTTTGGGAGTGGTAACGGTATTATACATTATACCAGCTGGTTTGACAACTGTCAAATCATCAGCAGCGGGGCGGTATTCTACTTTACCTTCTTCTTTTTTATTGATGCTGGTAACACCCTGGCGGGCCAGTAAACCTTTGCTGCCGCCTGTTAAACTCAATTTTGCACCATTGGCCAGCGTAAGCACAGCTTTGTTGCTGCCCGGCAGGAAATCATTTTTTACGATATTGTTTTTTACCAGATTTTGTTGCTTAGGCTGCCGATAGAAATAAAAACTAACAGAAAGGCATAATAAAATACTTGCCGCCGCGGCATAGCCTGGCCAGTATCTTTTTTTCCGGGTTACCGGTAGCTGAACTTTATTATCTAAAGGCAATGGCTCATATAAAG
>NZ_DASVOB010000829.1:0-10353 GCF_036383575.1 Mucilaginibacter sp. | reverse complement strand
CGGGACAACAGGCTAAAACCGACATAGTGGTTACCGATGCCAAAGGCCATCCCGTAGCCAATGCCGATTTAACGGCCTGGTCAATGACGAGTAAGTTTACCGACTACAAGACACCTTACGTACCCTACCTTGGCAAAGGTTTTGCTTATCGCAAGCAAAAACCAGGTTTTAATACCGGCAGCATAAACAGCGATGGCTCATTACAGCTCAACTGGAAACGCTGGAGTAAGGAAATGGGGCTTGACAGTATTGCCTACTACCAGTTTACCCATCCCAACAAAATTTACCGGGTTGAAGAAGATGCCAAAGACTCGCTAACCCAGGTAGCGCCTTTTGTGGTTAAAAACGGCGATGTACTGCCTGTGCATATCATTTACATTGATGACCGGCCGGTTTACTTCGACCAAACGCAGCAGCTTAAACGCTACAGCTTCGCGGTATCGCCAGGTAAACACATGTTCAGGTTCAGGACCAGCCATCAAAATATTTGGGTGGATAGCGTAGATGTACAAAAATCAAAAAAGCTGATCTTCAGCATTAATGCCGATAATGCACACTCAACAAAGGTTTTGGATACTTTGAGTACCTATGAATGCGATCTGATCAACCGCTACCTGATCACGGTTATCAATAATTTTGGCTGGAAAATGGCCCTGCTAACCCAAAACGAAAGGCTATTTATGGTCAACCCTAATCCCAACTATGGCTATCGAAATAATGAGGTGCTTGTTGGGCCATTAGCGGAAAATTTTGCCAATTTAAATGTACAGGGCAGTGGTTCACGATATTTTGTGACGGAGCCAGGTTACTCGTTTCTGTTCGAGCCCGGCCTTATCAAGCAAAAAAGTATTGCTACTACTTATCCATTCAACCTTATACTGTCGTCATACCACGGCCCTGCCGATGATTATACCCAACAGGTGCTTACCCAGCCCGAGGCCGAAAGTATCTGGCAGCAATACATTGATCTGCGCAGCAATACCCAGCAGCTGTTTGTAAATCCCACTATCACGGGCGAAACAGGTAAACTAAGTATGAACATCGATCAGCCTAAAGACAAAAAACTGCTGATCAAAAACGTGATCATTTATAAATATGATGACCCGGACTTTATCATGATCTATACGGGCAATACCACTTATGTAAACAACCTGAACACCGGCAGGTACAGGGTTTTATTTTTGCTTAAAGGCGACAGCTACGATATTAAAGAAAACGTAGCTATAAAAACAGGCGGCACTAATTATTACAACTTTATGGTATTGCCCGCGCATGGCAAGGATTCGGTAGGCATCCGGATCAGCAACATTATCAATAACCGGACAGGCAGCTATAACCACGGAGACCGCGAAATAGAAAACGATGCCCTGAAAATCAAAGAAGCGTTTAATGACAAATACCTTGATACAGGCAATTTTGGCGACATGATGAACGGTACAGTTATTGCCAGCGATGATAAATTAGCTGTACCAGGTGTAACCATAAGGGTAAGAGGTTCATCAACAGGAACAGTCACGGATGCAGCGGGGCGCTTCAAATTAAAGGTACCTAAAACCGGTAAACTCATTGTAAGCTTTATAGGCTACGAAACACAGGAAGTAAGCATCCAACCCGGTGCTACTATCAGGGTATCTTTAAAACCCAGCTCAAAATCATTACAGGAGGTTGTGGTAGTAGGATATGGAGTGCAACGAAAAGCAGACGTGACTGGATCAATAGCAACCGTATCATCATTAGAAGGCGGGCTTGCCGGCCTGACAGTAGGTAACGGGGCCAATATCATGATCAGAGGCATTAGTTCATCACCGTCAGCCCAGCCGCTGATTGTAGTGGATGGTGAGATCGTGGATAAACTATCTGATATCAATAAAGATGACATTGCAGAAATTAGTGTATTGAAAGATGCCGCCGCCACCGCGATATATGGTTCCCGTGGTGCAAATGGCGTCATTGTTATCAGAAGCAAGGCTAAACCCGGTTTGGCCGGAGGCCAAAGGGCCGATAGCACACAAACCGGCAGCAAGCAAACCATGCGCAAAAACTTTTCTGATTACGCCTACTGGCAACCCAAGCTGACTACTGACGAGCATGGCAAGGCCAGCTTCATGGTCACTTATCCTGATGATATCACCAACTGGCGAACATTTATCATCGGCATCACCGGCAACAGGCAAACCGGCTTTACTCAAAGTAGCATCAAATCATTTAAACCATTAAGTGCCAACTTCATCGCGCCGCAATTTGCCGTTGCCGGCGATGAAATGAACCTGATAGGTAAGGTGATGAACTATAATAGTACACCTGCAAAGCTTACCCGTATTTTTAAATACAATGGCCAAACGCTGAAGCAGGATGAATTGGAGGTTAAAAACTCTAAAATAGATACACTTACCATAACTGCCGCTGCTTCTGCTACTCCTGCCGACAGCCTCAGTTTTGAATATACCATTAAACGGGACAATGGCTATTTTGATGGCGAGCAACGCAGGATCCCGGTAATGCCGCAGGGTGTTAAAGAAACCAAAGGCGTATTTGAGGCCCTCGACCGCGATACCACCGTGAACATGAAATTTGATCCGGCATTAGGCCCAGTTACTTTCCGGGCTGAGGCTTCAGTATTGCCTGCGTTGACTGAAGAAACCCGCAAGCTAAGGGAATATAAATACCTGTGCAATGAGCAATTGGCTTCAAAATTGAAAGGCCTGCTCATGGAACGACGTATTAAAAGGTTTCTGGGCGAAGAATTTAAATATGAGAGAAATATAAACGATGTAATTAAAAAGCTGAAAGAGAACCGTAAAAGCAACGGTACCTGGGGCTGGTGGAAAGATAGCAACGAGGAGCTCTGGATCAGCCTGCATGTGGTAGAAGCGCTTGTAGATGCCCAAAAAGAGGGTTACACCATTGATTTGGACAAACAAAAACTAACCGACTATCTCATCTATCAGTTGGAAAGCTACAAACGCAGAGACAAAATACTTTGTGTTCAGCTACTTCATAAACTGGGGTCTAAAGTTGATTATCAGAAGTATGTAACAAGCATTGAAAAAGAGCAGGCTAAGGATCAAAAAAACTTCGACTATAAATTATCGGGCTATGATAAATTAAGAATGATGTTATTACGGCAGGAATCGGCATTGCCGATAAAAATGGACAGTTTGCTCAATACAAGTAAACACACCTTGTTTGGTAGCATGTATTGGGGCGAAGATGGTTATCGCTTTTTTGACAATTCGGTTCAGTTAAGTGTATTAGCCTACCGCATTATCAAAAACGATGGCAGGCATCCCGAGTTACTGGCTAAAATACGCGGCTACTTCCTTGAACAACGCCGCCTTGGTGATTGGCGTAACACCTATGAATCGGCCTTGATCCTCGAAACTATCCTTCCTGACCTGCTGATTGAAAACAAGCAAGTTAAACCATCTCAGATCACGCTTACAGATACTGATACAAAAACTATCAGTAAGTTCCCATATTCTGCTACACTAACTGATAAAACGATCAGTATCAGCAAAACCGGCAGTCTGCCTGTATACGTTACCGGTTACCAGCAGTTCTGGAACAGCAAGCCCGAAAAAGTAAGTAAAGATTTTACAATAAACACCTGGTTTGAGCGTAAGGAAAAAGCAGTAACCACCTTAAATGGTGGCGAACCGGTATTATTAAAAGCAGAGGTAACAGCCCGCGGCGACGCTGATTTTGTGATGATAGAGATCCCGATACCTGCCGGATGCTCGTACGAAAGCAAGGAACAGCAATGGGATAACAACGAGGTACACCGCGAATATTTTAAAGAGAAGGTAAGTATATTTTGCCGCAGCCTTAAACAGGGCAAATATACATTCACCGTAAACCTCATCCCCCGTTACAACGGTAAATACACCCTAAATCCGGCCAAAGCCGAAATGATGTATTTCCCGGTATTTTACGGCAGAGAGGGGATGAAGCGGATTGTCATTGATTAGAACCTTGATTTCCCTGATTTAAGGATTTCTTGATATCATAATCTATCAGGTAATCCTTAAATCCTAAAAATCATGGTTCCTTAGAATTTCAAATGCTTAACCGTTAACCCGTTATTGATCAACTGCTTTAACGATTCGATGCCGATATGCAGGTGTGTTTCAACAAATTGCTCCGTTACTGACGAGTCGCTTTCGGCGGTTTTTACACCTTCGGGGATCATCGGCTGATCTGACACCAGCAGCAGTGCGCCTGTAGGGATCTTGTTGGCAAAGCCTGTGGTAAATATGGTTGCTGTTTCCATATCAACGGCCATGGCGCGCAGATCTTTAAGGTATTTCTTGAATACTTTATCATGCTCCCAAACGCGGCGGTTGGTGGTGTAGCAGGTGCCAGTCCAGTAATCGCGTGAGTAATCACGTATGGTGGTTGAGATAGCCTTTTGCAGCGCAAATGACGGCAGTGCAGGTACTTCAGGTGGTAAATAATCGTTCGATGTACCTTCGCCCCTAATGGCTGCTATCGGCAGGATCAGGTCGCCAACGTTGTTCTTCTTTTTAAGGCCGCCACATTTACCTAAAAATATTACAGCTTTAGGGTGAATGGCAGTAAGCAGGTCCATAACCGTAGCCGCAACCGAACTACCCATACCAAAGTTAATAATGGTAATACCGTTGGCTGTAACGCTTTGCATCGGCTTATCGATCCCCATGATAGGCGCGTTATCATTCCACTGCGAAAACAGCTGGATGTACTTTGAAAAATTGGTGAGGATAATATACTCTCCAAATGCTTCAAGCGGCCGGCCGGTGTAACGTGGCAGCCAGTTGGCTACAATTGCTTCCTTGGTTTTTAATCCTGATTTTACCGGCGATTGCACTTCTTTCACCGGCGGTGGTAAGGCATCTCCGTCTTTTTTAATGTTTAATTCTTCGTTCATATGATTTGTTTTTATACAGCAAACCCCGGTATGATAACCAGGGCCGCTTTATTTTTTAATAAATATAAGTGTTTACTTATATACTGTGCGTTAAGCTACTTTTAACTTTTTCAGATCAGATTTCTCAAACTTCTCGTGTGCGTAATCCAATGTTACGTTCAGGCGTTTCACATCTTTTTTAGATGGGAACTCAAACATGGCATCAATCATGATGGCTTCGCATATGGAGCGTAAACCCCTTGCGCCAAGTTTAAATTCCATTGCTTTGTCAACAATAAACTCCAATACCTCGTCTTCAAAATCAAGCTTCACTCCTTCGTACTCAAACAATTTTTTGTATTGTTTCAATAACGAGTTTTTAGGCTCGGTTAAGATATTGTGCAATGCTTCCCTATCAAGCGGGTTGAGGTAGGTAAGCACCGGCAAACGACCTATCAGCTCAGGGATCAAACCAAATGATTTCAAATCCTGTGGAGTGATATACTTGTAGAAGTTTTTGGTATCGATATCGCCTTCGTCGTTCTTAAATTTGTAACCAACAGTTTGGGTGCGCAGACGATTGGCTATCTTCCTTTCAATACCATCAAAAGCACCACCGCAAATGAATAGGATGTTGCTGGTATTTACGGTGATCATTTTTTGATCGGGGTGTTTACGACCGCCTTGTGGTGGTACGTTAACCATAGTACCTTCCAGTATCTTTAATAAGGCTTGTTGTACACCTTCACCGGATACATCGCGGGTTATAGAAGCATTATCGCTTTTACGCGCTATTTTATCAACCTCATCAATGTAAACAATACCTTTTTCGGCAAGGGTTACATCGTAATCGGCAGATTGTAACAGGCGGGTCAGGATACTTTCAACGTCCTCCCCTACATAACCGGCTTCGGTTAATACAGTGGCATCGCAAATGCAAAACGGAACGTTAAGTACTTTTGCAAGTGTTTTGGCAAGCAGGGTTTTACCCGTACCTGTTTCACCTACCATGATGATGTTTGATTTTTCAATCTCAACCTCATCTTTATCAATACGCTGGTTTAAGCGTTTGTAATGATTATATACAGCTACAGAAAGTATCTTTTTGGCATCATCCTGACCGATAACATATTGGTCAAGGTGGGCTTTCATTTCTGACGGCTTAAGCAAGGCCGGCGCCAGAGGCGATGACTTCACTTTACGTACCTTCAACTCCTCGGCCAATATTTCATTGGCCTGGTTCACACATTTATCGCAAATGTGTGCATCAAGTCCTGCTATTAACATCAGGGAATCCTGTTTACCAGCACCGCAAAATGAACACCTGATCTCCTTGCTGTTTTTATTCATCTGATTCGTTTTCTTACTCAAAGTTAAATAATTAGTGACAGAAAACAAAGTTAGTCACCATAAGTACTAAGTCTCAAGCCTAAAGTCATTTTTTTTCTGACTTCAAACTTAAGACTTAGAACTCAGGACTAAAAAAATTATTTTCCTTTGTTACCTCTTAAAATTTCGTCAACCATGCCAAATTCTTTGGCTTCTTCTGCAATCATCCAGTAGTCACGGTCAGATGCATCCCAAACTTTTTGGTAAGGTGCACCACTGTGATCAGCAATGATCTGGTACAGTTCTTTTTTCAATTTGGTGATCTCCTGGTAGGTGATCTCAATGTCCGACTGCTGGCCTTGTGCACCGCCTGATGGCTGGTGGATCATCACCCTTGCATGCGGAAGCGCCGCCCTTTTACCTTCAGTACCTGCTACTAACAATACGGCAGCCATTGAAGCAGCCATACCTGTACAAATAGTAGCTACATCATTTGATATAAACTGCATGGTATCATAAATACCTAAACCGGCATAAACCGAACCACCAGGTGAATTGATATAGATCTGGATATCGCGTTTAGCATCGGCCGATTGTAAGAAAAGCAATTGAGCCTGGATAATGTTTGCAATATTATCATAAATGGCATCGCCAAGGAAAATGATACGGTCCATCATTAAACGTGAAAACACGTCCATGGCCTGTACATTAAGCTGGCGCTCCTCAAGAATGTATGGGGTCATACCAGTTGGTACGGTAGTGATACCAGAAGGCATGCTGCTTCTTTCAACACTTCCAATATACTTATCTACATAAAGGCTGTTAATACGGTGATGCTTAACAGCATATTTTCTGAATTCGTTTTTATCGATATTACTGCTCATGGTTTTTGTTTGTTGTTCGTTAGGAAATGCGGGCGTCTAACCCGCGATAAATATAGTTTTTAGTTCAATAGATTTTTTGCAAGATAGTTTTTATTACGTAATTTTTTGATGAGGCCTAAGTGACGAAACAGGATTTTTTTGGTCAAAACTAACAGTAGAGTTTACCGGGGAGATGTTGGTGACAACACCAACATCGGGCGCAACATCAACATCGGGCAGGTTTTCCTACCGTCATTGCGAGGCACGAAGCAATCGCGAACTTTACAGGTCAACTTGCATAGCTACTCTGCCAATCGGGGATTGCTTCGTACCTCGCAATGACGCTTAGTTTTGAGTTAGGGATATAAAACACCAAAAGCAACCCGATGAGTTGCTTTTGGTGAATATGCTAATCTCCTACAGGAGATAAAACTGATTACTGCGCTGCGGTAACCAATGCACTGAAATCAGTGTAAAGGATATCCTGCTTATCTAAAGTGATCACATTTTTGATATAGTCAAATACCTTTAATGCTTTTACCTCTTCAAATATTTTGTTAGCGTTGTCTTTGTTTTGCAGGTACTGAACGGTGTACTGGCCTAATTGTTCTTCAGGGATCGCAGTTGGGCTGTACATTCTGAATTGCTGATCTAAACGGATCTTAGCTAATTCAAACACGTCTTCGTATTTAATTTCGATACTGTTATCAGTAATTACTTTGTTTTCGATCAAAGTCCATTTCAGGTTTTGAGCAAAATCATTGTAACCGCCTTCTAATTCCTCATCGCTCAGTTTTTCGTTGGTTGCTTTTAACCAGCGTTTCAGGAACTCATCAGGAAGAGCGAAATCAACTTTAGCAATAGCCAGTTTGTACGTGTCGTCCTGCAATTTGCGGTCGGCATCCTGAACCATCATGCTTTCAAGCTCTTCAGTAATTTTAGTCCTGAATTCCTCTTCGGTAGTTACTGTACCTTCACCAAATAATTTGTCAAAGAACTCCTGGTTAAGATCACTTTCCTCTAAACGGTTAACGTTTTTAACAGTTAATTGAAAATCTGACCTTAAATCAGCGGCATCGTCTTCTTCAATTTTCAATAAACCGGCAATTTTAGCTGCGTCGTTATCAAAAGCTTTACGAATATCGAATGTTAACACATCATCTTTTTTCAAACCGATCAATGAAGCTTTGATAGCCTCATCTTTGATCTGATCTAAACGTACAGATGCTGTATTGGTTATTCCACCCTCAAAAACACTACCATCAGCCGAAAGTTGAACCAATTCGCTGTAAAGAACGTCATCATCTGCCGATACGTCAGGATTTGTCATTTTGCCATAGCTCCTGCGGATATTTTTGATCCTTGAAGCCAGCGTTTCGTCATCAACTTTAATTACGTATTGTGTTAATTTATCGGTTGATGAAAAGTTGATGCTGAACTCAGGAGCTAAACCTAATTCATATTTGAACTCAAAGTTATCGGCAAAATCCCAGTTATATTCTTTGTTATCATCGATAGCAGGTAAAGGCTGACCTAATACGGCCAGTTTTTGCTCGTCGATGTAGTTATTTAAAGTATCTTGTAACAGGTTGTTGATCTCGTCAACAAGGATGCTTTTACCGTACATTTTTTTGATGTGCGCGGCAGGCACCATGCCCGGGCGAAAACCAGGAAGCTTTGCTTTTTTAGCATTTTCCTTTATAGCTTTTTCAACACGTGGCTGGTAATCTTCAGGGTTGATGTTAATTTTAACAACTGCGTTCAGGTCATTAATTTTTTCCTGTGTAATATTCATCTTTTACCGGGTATTTAATTTAATCCTTTGAAATATAGCCTAAAACCTAATCCGTGCTATACAAAATTCGAGGCGCAAAAGTATGAATTTATTTTTAATTAGTGGTTGATTTTATATTGTTTTCGAGGAAAATGAAACTGCTTTTAAATGAATTGACCGGCAGGGCCCGCACAACAATAGCGTATAAATTTGTCTGAACCTGTGTTTGTCTGAACCCGAATTAAACGAATTTTTAGAATTGATTGAAAACAAGAGGACTTGCGCATCATTTCTGGCAAATTCTTTAATTCAATAAACTCGGGGTCACTCAATATGGGCGTTCCCGTTAGCTAACGGGCCCGTCCGCCAACTGGCGGATGCAAGTCCTCGCCTTTCCTACCCGCCATCCCAACGCTCGCTGCGGGCTTTCCGCTTCAATCCCTAACGGGGCTAACGCACTGCCCACAAAACCGGTCGTTAAACCCAACTAATCTCTAATCTCCAACCTCTGATCTCTATTTCCCATTCCTTTCAAATTTTACAACATGGTTACTGATGGGTTTTATCGTTTTCAAATACGCATAAATCGCTTCCAGATCTGATGTCTTCATACTGCCATATCTCCACCAGGGCATTATCGTTTGAAACTCGCCCGGCTTTACAGGAGTGGGCTGTACTTTACCATTGGCATATTGGGTGAACCTGCTTACAAACTGCTCCTTTGTCCAGCTACCTATGCCGGTTTCTTTATCAGGCGTAATATTGGCCGAAAATACTTTGCTGCCGCCGGGCACAATATAACCTTGTCCGCCGGCAAAAGCCATAGCTTCATTGAGCTGACCTTTATTTGATTGCGTGTGGCACTCTTTACAAGCCGCTGCGTTTAACAAATAAGCTCCGTACTTAATAGTATCTGCAGTATTGGGAATACTTCCCAATACTGCTTTTTGAGGCATAGTATGCACAATAATGTTCAGCGGAAAATCAAGCTGATGGCCCGGGTAGTTTTTGCCAACAGGTTTCAAAGTGCGCATATAAGCGATGATAGCATAAAGGTCTTCCCTATCCATTTTAGCGTAATATGGCCATGGCATTATTGGGAATATGGCCGAGCCATCTTTTTTAACGCCGGTGGTCATCGCCCTGAAGATCTCGCCATCTGTCCAGTCACGCAAATTTAAAGCGGTAATATTGGGCGAATAAACGGTGCCGGGAAAACCCGCCGAAGCATCAAACTTTTCACCTCCGGCACCCAATACTGTCGAATCGGAAGGGCCTGCAAATTTATCCCAGCTCCGGGTGGAATGACAATCCAGGCAAACGGTTACGTTATTAGCAAGATACTTGCCGCGGGGTATGCGCTGTGGGGTGGCATCTACTTTAATAGCTTCGGGTTGGCCCACATTGGGCAATGCCAGCGTTATGTAGGAGATGCCGGCAACTGCGATGAGGACAAGCGCTATAACTGCATAGGCCGTCCATTTTAAAAACTTTTTCATTCA
>NZ_DASVOB010000828.1:0-5229 GCF_036383575.1 Mucilaginibacter sp. | reverse complement strand
CGGTTACTTAAATTATTTGAGCCGCAGTACAACCTACCAGGTTTTTGCAAACTTTGATCAGTACCAGTTTACTACCAATGATTTTGATATATGGTCGCCTACATACCTTAATCTTTCTAACTATAAAGCGTTGATAGATGCCAATGTAAGTGCTAACTATACCGCTATAGCCAAGATCATGACTGTGTATGATTTTCAGATAGTTGTTGACAGTTACAACAATGTACCGTATACCGATGCTTTGCAAGGCACTAAAAACCTTAACCCTAAATATGATAAGGGTGCGGCTATTTATGCCGATTTACCAAAGCAATTGGATGCAGCTATTGCATTAATAGCCGGAGGAGGAGCAGCAGCAAACCCTGGAAACGGCGATATCATGTTTAAAGGTGATATGACCAAATGGACCAAATTTGCCAATAGCCTTAAATTAAGGATTGCCTTACGTTTGGCAAACGTTGACCCTGCCGCTGGTAAAACATTAGCAACAGGCCTTACTGCCGATAAAATGCTTGGCGCAACTGTGGCGGCTTCGGTAAACCCGGGCTACACTAATTCTGATGCTAATAGTGGACAGCAAAGCCCGCTTTGGCAAAACTGGGGCACCACCCAGGCTGGTGCCGGTACATTGGGTAATCAACAATACCAGGCAAATACCGATTTCATTAACTTTTTAACTACTAATAATGACCCTCGCCTTACCAGGGTATACGCGCCTAATGGCGACGGTAATGTTATTGGCAGTTATTTTGGTGGTACATCTACCGTGCCTGCAAATAAAACACCAAGTAAATTTGGCCCGGGCGTATTAAAGGCTGCTACAATGGATGCCTACATCATGTCATCGGCCGAGGTTTTGTTTGAGCAGGCTGAAGCTGCTGCAAGAGGGTATACTACAGGTGATGCACAGGCATTATATAATGCAGCTATTACTGCTTCATTTACAGACGAAGGCCTTACTGCCGCGCAGGCAACAACCTATTATTCGCAGGCTGCTATTGCCTACCCAACAGGCGGTTCGTTAGAGGACAAGATAAAAGCTATCATCACCCAAAAGTGGGCAGCCTTAAACCCTTATGGTGTATTTGAAGCTTATAATGATCTTCGCCGTACAGGTTATCCAACCGGTTTGCGATTGTCAACATATCCTGGCGTTAACGCTACCTCACAGGTAACACGTATTTTTTACCCGGTTGTTGAATATAAAACCAATGCTACAAATGTAGGCGCTGAAGGTACTATTGATATATTCAAGTCGAAAATATTTTGGGCAAAATAATTTTAAACTAAAAGAAAATGAAAAAATTAAATTATATAAAAACGATTTTGCTTGGCCTGGCGGTAACAGCTTCTTTAAGCTCTTGCTTGAAAGACAAGACATATATCGACTTTTCGCAGGGAGGCGTGTCTGCAGAACTTCCACTAAGCGGTTTGAATAGTTTCAGTGCTGATGCAATTACAGTTGACACGGCTATTGTATCATTTGGTGTAAATATAGCCTCATCTAAAACGCCTACAACTGATTCAAAAATTACGGTAGATGTAATACCTGCTAAGATTGCAGAATATTTAAAAAGTAACCCTGCGGTGCAATATGAATTAATGCCGACCACAGCTTATACATTCAAAACAACTGTTGTAGATATACCAGCTGGTCAAAGACTGAAAATATTAACTTTTACAGTGTATAAAAATAAACTGGATCCATCAAAAAGTTATATGCTTCCAATTGGTATTACCAGTGCGCCTGGATTAACTATTTCGGCAAATAATGCATTGCATTATTATCACGTAATTGGTAATGATTTTGCAGGGGTTTATAAATGGGATTATACACGTTATAATGCCAGTGCACCACTTGCTACTCCATCGGGAGGTTCATTTACAAACGGCACAGTTACTATATCTCCTGTATCACCAACGCAGTTTGAAGTAGTTACAGGTTATAACACGAAAGAAGTAAAGTATGAAGTAACATTTAAAAGAAATGTTGATGGAACAGGAAAAGTTACTTATTCAGACTTTGCCGTATCGATGGATCCAGCAACTGTAAAATCTGTATGGACAGCAGGGGGAGTAACACAGACGCAACCACCTAAGATTGTAAGTATAGATCCGGTTGCTAAGACATTTATATTCCAATACATAGCGAATAATGGAACTGCTGATCGTTACATAATTGACAAGTATTATAAATAAGCTTTCAGTTAATTTATGACATATAAGGGCATCTAATTTAGGTGCCCTTTTTTATTGGAAAATAGGCTAATCGACTACGTTCATTATAGCTTGTAACTCATGATTTTACTGTAAAAAAACTAGTACATATTACTTTTTAATAAACTGTTTACTTATAATTTATATTTTAGTTCTATATTATAAGCTTTGATCGTGTATTTATGAAAAAAATATTTTTGTGCCTGATACCTATCTTGGTTAGCACTGTTACTTTAGCCCAAACTATTACAGTTAGCGGCACAGTAAATAACCAGCAGGGCAAACCCGTTCAGTTTGTTTTTATCCGCGATGCTTTCCACAGCTATGCTACCTATACCGACCAAATGGGGAACTTTTCATTAAAGGCCAACCCTGCGTCAAAATTGGTTGCGTCGGCGATTAATTTAAAGGATACAACTGTTGCTATTAATAACCAAACCAATATCAAAATAGTGATGACAGCCGGCCTTTCAGAAGGGGCTGGTAAAGCATTGAGCAGCCGTACCGGAAGCGATTTTTTTAAGATGGAATCGGAAGTGCCTACCAATATCTCGGGTTCGTTATATATGATCTCCGGGCATGATGAGCTGCATGGCAGCCGGTTTCTTTCAAAATCATGGATGCATGGCTTTGCATTAAGCGTTAATGATTCGCTGATCCAGAGTAATGATTACTTCTTCAATTTTGATAAGGATGGCGGCGACCTGCTGTTTACCCGCGACCAGCGTAAGGTTTTCCAGGCCGATAAAGCTGAAGTAAAAGCCTGTACAATTATCGACGACAGTGATCAGGCCTATTCATTTGAAACAGTGCAGGCTATTGACCCAAACCGCTTTGTTTTAGTGCTTGCAAAAGGCGATAAATACAAGATCTATAATAAGCTGACATCAAAATTTGTTAAAGCCAGCTTTACCACCAACGGCATGACTTCATCGGGTAACAACTACGATGAGTATGTTGATGAAAACCACTATTTTGTACTAAACGTTAAAACCAACCAACTACAGCCCCTTGAGCTAAAAAGTAAATCGATTAAAACAGTATTTGCCGCCGAAGCCGATAAGATCAAAGCCTTTAATAAGGAGCATGGTGATGACGAAATCAATGAGGGGTATTTGAAGGATTTGGGGGATTATTTGAATAAGTAATTTGATAAAAACAAAAAGGGCCGCAATTAACGGCCCTTTGTTGTTAATGTGCCTTAGCTAAAGTCAGTTGTACGTGTGGTTATAGTGAATTTGCTTCCATTCGCTCTTGTAATAGTTACAGTTACATCATTGGTTCCTTGACTAATTGTGGTTTTGGTGTAAGTGCCACTTGCCGGTTTAGATCCAACTCCCGGTTCTCCTTGTGTTGCTATAATACCATTATTACCAAATAGATTATAATATATTGTTGGGTCATTTGGATCGTATATCGAACCAATATATAATTGTACAGGAACTGGTGAGCTTGATATTTGGGGTGCTGGATAATCAATAGTAGCTACGGCCCAGTGTGAACCTGTAGTTACCCTGATTAGTTTAGCAGGAGTGGCTACAACGCCGCCCCCGGTTGAGTAATTATCCTCGATATAGTTGCCTATAAATGGGATGCTGGCACCTGTTGAAACGAAAAGATCGAATGCGAAATTGAAATTATCAATATCCGCTTGAAATGCGCTTGCGTTAAAGTAGCCCAGCTGCCCTTTTACAATGACAAATGCATCACCCTCCTGTATTGATTTAGATGATGTTCCATAGGTTCCAATTGGGCTAACAAACGAATTTGTGCCAAAATCGGTAGTAACACCGGCACCGGCGGTAGGTACGCCATTTTGCAGGTTTGGATACATAACTGTATTCCATGATGGGGAACCTGTAACAATTACCTTTACACCATTGAAAATGGTTGTGTAGGTATCAAAGTTTTCCCCGGCTTTACGGGCTTGCAGTACAAGGTCCGCATAGTAATTCTGCGGGTCGAGAGAATTTGTTTTCACCTTGTCAGGTGTCGGGTTTGAAGTTGCCGCTGGTTTAAAAGAATCCTTCCGGCATGAGCTAAAACCTGCCATTAACAGCAGTATGCTCCATAATAATTGTTTTTTCATATTGATTTGTGATATATTTTTATAAATATATGATATCAATATGTTTCGTGGCAATAGGTGTTTTAACGGTATTTAATAAATATTTAATTGATAGTATTAAAATAGTTGCCTTAGTGTTAAATTAATGTAATTATTTTTTATCAATACTATATTTCCCCGGCCCTATAAATATTAAACCGGCAAACATAATAGCATCTTCAATAGCGTGAGCGGCGCCGCCCAGTCCGTCGCCTGAGCCCAGATGCATTAAAGCGGCTACTATAAGGTTAATTAATAACAGGATACAAACGGGCCTGAACGCCAGGCCTATGATGAGCAGGAAGCCGCCAAAACATTCGGTCACTGCTGCCAGCAGGCCCCAAATCATTGGCCAAAAATGTATGCCAACATATTTCATTGATGTACCAAGCTCTTTCCAGCTCGCGGTGCCGCCCATCAATTTGGGGTATCCATGATAAATGAACATCATGCCAAGCCCGATACGGATGATCAGAAGTCCAAAGTTTTTGTAATTGCCTAAATTTCCTAAAAGTGCCATTCGCGGATATTTTATTGATTTGAGGGGCTCAAGGTAATAAAAATGTTGGAGGAGATTGGGATAGATTTGAGGGCGTTTTTGAATTAGAGGGACTTTGTAATTGATCAATGTAATTAAGAAATTGAAAGCAGATGTCATGAGTGTTTAAATCCGGCGAACGCTGAAGGTAATGACAAAAAAGGGCTGGTCAGCCTGAGCCTGTCGAAGATTCGTGCGTAAAGGCCTGCCCACCATGCTTCGACAAGCTACCCATGACATGATAAATAAAGAATGTTCCCGTCAGCAGGTAAGCTTCGGCTGAAAACGGGCTGAACAATGGTGTCCTCGAGCGCAGGATGGGGCATAGCAAGTTTTTGCAGAAGCATTGGGAAAGCGCGAGCACAGC
>NZ_DASVOB010000827.1:0-2448 GCF_036383575.1 Mucilaginibacter sp. | reverse complement strand
AGTAATAGTTAACCGGCCGTACTCTTCGCATTCTTTCATAGAGTAATCCATATACCTCATTAGTATTTCCTGCTTTTTCTGCTCGCCGCCCGGAATATCCCGTAACAATTCTATGTAAAATGGGTCAGGGATGAGGGCTTCGTATAAGGCTGAGGCCAACTCTTTGTATTTATAGGTATACATGTAGTTTGTTAAGTTCAACGGCTTAATATACAAAATATTAGTACCCCACACCTGGTTAAGTAGTTGTAGTTTATGAAAGCGACGGCTCTGCAATAAATGGTTTTTTCTCCCACTTTTTTATGATTCAGAATTTATAGCTGATAGTTGCCTTAACTACTTGTTTATTAGTTGTTTTTGTCGGAGTGGAGATCTTGGAAAATCTTCAAAAAATATAAAACAGTACCCGCTAAAAATTGTTGAAAACTTTTAGTGGGGGAAAGTGGTAAGAAGTGGTAAAAGTATTTACTTTTACGTTACAAAATTGCCCAAGTCATACAATGTCGTTTTTAACCGGTGAATTTGAGTGTAAGCTTGATCCTAAATTTAGGATGATGATACCGGCTGGCCTTAAAAAAAAGCTTCCTGAACTGGAATCTGAAGGCCTGGTGATCAATCGCGGGTTTGAAAAATACCTTGTCATATACACTAAAAAGGAATGGGATAAACGACTTGAAGATTTGAGCAAACTTAATGAATACGAAGAGGATAATATAGCCTTTATACGATATTTTACCCGCGGCGCCACCGAGCTTATGCCTGACGCTGCTGGGCGGGTATTGTTGCCAAAATTCCTGTTGGAGTATGCGGGTATAAAAGGTGATGTAGTACTGGCTTGCCAGTTAAATAAAATTGAAGTTTGGGATGCTGAAGCGCACCGTAAGCTGATGGACGATGAGCCAAAAAGCTTTAGCGCGCTGGCAAAAAAAGTAATGGGTGGTAAAAGTAAGGAGCAGGAATGAGTGAGTACCATGTACCGGTAATGCTGAAGGAATGCATTGAGGGGCTGAATATTGATCCGGATGGTACTTATGTGGATGTGACTTTTGGCGGCGGCGGGCATTCGCGGGAGATTTTGAAGCATTTGGGGCCTAAGGGCAGACTGATTGCTTTTGATCAGGATGCCGATGCGCAACGGAATATAATTGATGATGAACGGTTTGTTTTTGTAGACCAGAATTTCAGGTATCTCAAGAACTTTTGCCGTTTACATGGGGCTATACCCGTGAACGGGATCCTGGCCGATCTCGGTGTGTCTTCACACCAGTTTGATGAGGCCGATCGTGGCTTTTCCATCCGGTTTGATGCCGAGTTGGATATGCGCATGAACCAGTTGGGCGAGCTGACTGCTAAGGATGTGGTAAATAATTATCCGGTTGCCGACCTGCACCGGATCTTCGGCATTTACGGAGAAATTCAAAATGCCAAATCACTGGCCGAAACTATTGCTACCGCAAGGTTAAATGCTTCGATAGTGACCATTGCTGATCTGAAAAATGTGATCAGTAACCGCATCCCAAAAGGAAAAGAAAATAAATACCTGGCACAAGTGTTCCAGGCATTAAGAATAGAGGTTAACCAGGAGCTGGAAGCATTAAAGGATTTTTTAATGCAGTCGGCCGAGGTTTTAGGTGTTGGGGGTAGGCTGGTGGTGATGTCATATCACTCGCTTGAAGACAGGCTGGTAAAAAACTTCATCGCCAAAGGCAAGTTCAGCGGCGAGGTGGAGAAAGACCTTTATGGAAACGATAATAAACCGCTTGATGCTGTAAGCCGCGGGGCTGTAACAGCATCGGCAGAGGAGATAACCAATAATAACAGGGCACGGAGCGCTAAGTTAAGAATAGCTGTAAAAAAATGACCAATCGTTTACGTACAGAAATTCAGGAAGAGGAAGAAGTTGAGGAGGTTATTGAAGAAAGGCAAAGACCTGCAAGGGAACTGCCCGATAACTTTTTTACACAGCTTTTTACCAAAGGCTTTCTCACTACGGAGAGGGCTACCAATGCTTTGCCTTTTGTTTTGTTTTTGGCCTTTTTAGGTATGGTGTACATTGGTAATATGCACTTTGCCGAAAAATCGGTAAGGGAGATTGACGCGCTTACCAAAGAAGTTAAAGAACTGGGCTGGGATTATAAATCGACAAAGGCTGATATGGCATTTAAAAGTACGCTTACCGAAGTTGCTAAGCGTGCAGATACATTGGGCCTGAGTCAATCGGTTGATCCGCCAGGAAAAATAACAGTAAAGGAGGTTTCTGATGGGAATTAGGACTAACATACTGGCCAGGGTTTATTTAGCCTTCGGGCTTGTGTTGCTTTTGGCAATTGCTGTTACCGTGCAGCTTTGTCGTCTGCAATTCGTTCAGGGCGATAAATGGAAAGCTATGGCTGCTGATCTTTCGGCGCAATACCAAACTGTTGAAGCAGCGAGGGGGAATATTTTTTC
>NZ_DASVOB010000826.1:0-34680 GCF_036383575.1 Mucilaginibacter sp. | reverse complement strand
TTGGTAATTCATCGCAGCCCCTAACTTTCAAGATCATCAACATGCGTAACCGCGACGGCTCGGCCGCTCCGGAGCTAACGCAGCTTTTCCCGGTGCAGGTTTGGACATCGCCTTACCTGGGCGATGAAAAATCAATTGCCGAAATAGAAGCCAAACGTAAAATTGAAAACCACGCTTTATTTGAAGTAAGGGAACATGCAGGGCAGTTTTTAATGTGGGCCGCGGCACGGTCAACCTTTGTGAAAACCCAGCCCGATTCTGGTTATGTGTTTGATGTGGAAATGTCAAACAGCGGTGGCCGCAGGTATTTCCGCGATTTTAAACTGATGCCTTTAAAGGAGCGCGAGTTTGAGCCATCAACGCTAAATGCTGTCACC
The DNA here is from genome assembly GCF_036383575.1 of Mucilaginibacter sp. Taxonomy (GTDB): domain Bacteria; phylum Bacteroidota; class Bacteroidia; order Sphingobacteriales; family Sphingobacteriaceae; genus Mucilaginibacter. Next base: position 34,303 of record NZ_DASVOB010000826.1, on the reverse strand, counting down.
GGGCTATCGCAGCACACGGGCCTGTCATCGTCAGATGTGGAAAATATAATAGGTGCCAAAACCAATAAGTTTTTGAGTGGCGATGATATTGAGGTACAGTTTCACAAAGTAGGAGAGGGCAATTCGCTCAAATTCAAATTTGTTGATTCCTTGTACAACCCTATAGATCCGGCTCAGTTTAACCTCACCAAATGGGACAAGCTTGTACATGGCTTTAACATGGAGAAAACCAACCAGTATGTAAAGTATACCGTGGCCTATCCTGTTCCATTAATTGTTTATCAAACAGCTTACACCAATACCTCGGGCAATAAGGCCCACGTAGTATTCAGCTACGACAGGCAGGCCTATGGCAATATCCGCAGCGTGAGCAATCTCAAACTCGATTTTGCCATCTACGAGAAAGGCGATTGGGAGATCACCTTCTGGTTCAGGAACGAGAGCCCCAAGTTTATTAACGATTAACAGAATAGGATTTAAAATTATATAAGATCTGATATGAGATATTCAGCTATACTATTTTCTTTGATTGTGCTGCTCAGTTTCTGTCATCCGGCAGGGGCCCAGCAAAAGAAAATTACGGTTTCGGGTACCGTTATTGATGCTAAGGAAAAAAAGCCGCTGCCCGGTGTACTGGTGCGTTCGGGCAAACCATCCGTAGTGCTTGGCCAAACCGACATTAAAGGAAATTTTACCGTAAAGGCAGATGACGACGCCGAACTTACCTTTAACTTCATAGGCTTTAAAAGTATTACCCGTAAGGTAACCGGCCAGGCCATGAACATTGTAATGGCCGAAGAGGTGAACGCCCTTAAAGAAACGGTGATCATCGGTTATTCGAAAAAAACTAAGGAGGTTTCAACCGGTTCAAGCGTTGTTATCACAGCCAAAGATATCCAGGATGCCCCGGTAGCCAACGTGCTTGAACTGATACAGGGTAAAGTGGCCGGTTTAAATATCCAGAATAATAATGGTACGCCCGGTATGGCAGGGTCTATCAACATCCGTGGTATTTCAAACGTGAATGTATCCGGCTCGGGTTTCTTAACGCCAACATCTCCTCTGTTTGTGGTTGATGGTTTCCCGGTTGATGACAACTCCAATTACAGCTACGGTTTTGACCAGGCCAGCCCGGGTTTAAGCCCTATATCACTTATCCCTACCGAGGATATCCAGAGCATCGAGATTTTGAAAGATGCGCAGGCAACCTCGTTATACGGTTCGCGTGGCGCATATGGTGTTATCCTTATCACTACCAAAAGGGGGAACTCAAAAGTGCCTATCATTAAATACACCGCCAACTTTACCCTTGCACAGCCACCGTCTCTGCGCAAAGTAATTGGTGGTAAAGGCGAGCGGTTGATGCGTATTGATGAGATCCTGCAAAACGATACCAATTATTACCACGCATTAAATACTATTAACAGCACCCCCTTCCTGTCCGATAGTTTAAATGCTTATTATAATAACTCAACCAACTGGCAGGCCAAGTACTTCAGGAGCACCTTTAATCAAACCCATAACGTTGAAATTTCAGGCGGCGAAAACAAGTTCAATTACAAGGTTAATACTGGCTACTTTAGTCAGAAAGGGATTGTTGAAAATACAGACTTTACCCGCTATAACCTGAACATGAACACCCTGTACCAGCCAAATGATAGGTTTAAATTATCGGCTGCTATTAATAACCAGCTGGCTTATAACAGTACAGGTGGTGGTAACAGCTTAACACAAACAGGTGTTGCCAGCAGCGGTGCTTCATCATCATTATTGCCTGCTCCATCGTTGTTTACGGCCAGCAGCGGGTTGTTGAATACCCTGAGCACACAAAATGATAATAAAACGGTGAATATTACCGCCAATCTTGACCTGGATGTATTGATCTTTAAAGGGTTGCGTGCTACCAACTCCTTCAGCTTTAATTACTTTAGTCAGGGCACCGAAAAATTGACCCCGGCTGCATTAAATGGAGACTTTAATCAGCTTTATAATTACTTCGACCGGAAAAATACTTTATATAACCGTACTGGTCTGGCTTATGATAAGTCATTTGCCAATAAGCATAACTTCAGGCTTAATGTTTTTGGCGAGTTAAACAGCACCAATTTTAGGGCCGATGTTATCCAGCAAAGTGGTACACCTAACGATCAGATATTGGGCCCACTGGGTTACGACTGGAGCAAATCACTTGGCGGTACGCTGAATAACCTGTCTGATCTGAAAACGGCCTCGCTTGCGGCGGCATTCTCCTACAACTACAAACAGATCTATGTGCTTGATCTGTCGTACCGTATGGATGGTTCATCAACCAACGGGCCTGACGCCGGTTACTCCAAAAACCCTTCGGTAGGTGTACGCTGGAACTTCAATAAAGAAAAATTCATGCAGTCGTTCAACTGGCTCGACTATAGTTCATTGCGTTTTAGCTACGGTAAAAACATAGTGCCTACGGGCTCGGTGTATGATGTGTACGGCCGTTACATTGCCGGCGGTAACTACAACCAGGATCCTACCGTTAATTTAGATTATGGCGTTATCCCCAACACTGGTTTAACACCCACCACTACCACGCAGCTTAACGGTGGTTTTGATGCCGGTTTCCTGAACGGAAAGTTTTCCGTTACCATGGATGCTTACTATAAACAGGTTGATAACATGCTGCGCATGAAGGATATTGCCAATATCAATGCCTTCAGCCAGGTAAGCACCAACGAAATGAGCGTGGTTAACTACGGCTACGAGTTAACCTTAACCGCCCGTCCTTTACCAACTGATAGCAAACTGTCATGGCAGCTATCGGTAAATGCTGCCTTTAACAAGGATGTAATGGTTCACCTGCCCGATAATGTGAGCCAGTTATTGGTGGTTGATCCAACTACGGGCCAAAATATCCTGTACCGTTTAGGCCGCAACAGTCTTTCAAACGTATTGCTGAATACCAAGGGCGTTTATTCAAGCAACTCGGCCGTACCGGTTGACCCTTTGACCGGTTTAAGATACCGTACCGGCGGCCTGGTTTATACCTACTTTAAACAAGGTGATCCCGCCTGGACAGATGTTAACGGCGATTACGTGTTAGATGCCAATGATTATGTGGCGGTTGGTAACTCACAGCCATTAGTTACCGGTGGTTTTACCTCATCTATGCAGTATGGGCCATTCTCGCTAAGCATTAACGGTTCGTTTACAGCTATCAGGGATGTATTGAACAATGACCTTGCTTCACGTTTTCAGAGCTTTGCTAACCCTACAGCTCAAACAGGTTTAGTACCTCTTGAAGCTTATAACTACTGGAAGACATCTGGTAATAATGCTACCTATCCTAATCCTTATGATTATACCAGGGCGGGCAAAGTATCACCTTTCCGTTATGACCAAACCCTGTTTCAGGAAGATGGCTCATACCTGAAAATCAACCAGGTCACCTTCTCTTACAACTTTAAGAAAGCAATGATCAAACGGTGGAATATTTCATCGGCGCGCATTTATGTTACCGCTTATAACGTGCACACGTTCAGTAACTATTCAGGTGCAAACCCTGAAAACGTGACTGACCTTGGCCGGGATATCTCGGGTGGTTATCCTACCCCGCGCTCATACACATTAGGCCTCCAGGTTCAATTTTAATTATAAAATGAATAGTATTATGAAACGATTTTTATGTGCATTCCTGATTTTACTTGCCGGGAGCTTGGTATTGCCGGGTTGTAAAAAGTTTTTGAACGTTACACCGATAGATAACCTGTCGGGTAATAATTATTGGCAAAGCAAAAAGGATGTGGAGGCTTTTACGCTGGGTATTTACAACCAGTTTAGGGAAAATACACTGAGCACGCCTTATTTTGCCACCACAGGCGATCTGCGCTGCAGTCCGGCTGTCATGACACCCGGTTTAGGCCGTACCTATATTACCTATATAGCTACCAATGATCTCCGCAGCCTACTCAATAATACCGATCCTTACTATAGTGACCTTTTTCATTACGTTAACCTTACCAAGTGGACGGGCTGGTATAAAATGATCCAGTCGGCCAATATCCTGTATGTACAGGCGGGTACGGTGACTACCCTTTCTGACGCTGATAAAAAGCAATATCGTGCCGAGGCTGTGTTTCTGCGCAATCTGGCCTATTTGTTTTTGGTACGCCAGTTTGGCGATGTTCCTTATTACACCAAGGCCTATAACCAGGACGCGCTGCCGCGGATGCCGATGGTGCAGGTGCTCAACAACTGCATTACCGATATGATGGCTGTGAAAAATGACCTGCCATGGACCTATGACGATCCATCGCTGGTAGGCATAAGGGCTATGCGCGGCGGGGCTGATGCTTTGCTCATGCACCTCAATATGTGGGCTGCCGGCTTTGATGATGCCAACAAAACAAAATATTATACAGCCGTAGATAACCTGGGCGCCGAAATAATGGGGAATAACAGTTATGCCCTGTTGCCACTATCGCGAAGCAAGGAGATCTTTAAAGGCCGTACCAAGGAAAGTTTGTTTGAAGTGCTCCGCAGCCTTAACTACGGGGAGTACTCAACCGGCGATTACCTGTACAACACCTTTACCGATATGGTTTTGCACTACCCGCACAAGCCGGTAAAATCAATTACCAAAAGCTATATCTATTACAACAGTAAGTTCATAACAAAACTGTACCCCTTAAATGCACCTGATAAAAGGGCTACTACCTGGTTTGATCCGGCTACCCTTTATGCCACTGACGGTTCATGGGAGCTGCTGAAGTTCGTGAACATTTTTGCCGCCGAAGGCGAAGACGTACTGCCCGATGATGACCTGATGGTTTTTCGCCTGCCGGATGCCATTTTGCTTCGTGCCGAGGCACAGGCCGAACTGGGTAACGACGCTGCCGCACAAACTACCCTCAATGTGGTTCGGGCCAGGGCTGAAGCTAATCCTGTTACCGACATCGGTAAAGATCTTAAAGATGATATCTGGTATGAACGCGCCCGCGAGCTGATGGGCGAGGGGCATTATTATTATGACCTGGTGCGCACCAAAAAGGTACTGGATAAAGAGTATTGCTATCACCCTATACCGGTTGAGGATTTCAAAGCCGGAGCCTGGGCATGGCCAATTGACAAAAGCGCTTTGGTTAATAACCCATACATCACCCTAAATAGTTTCTGGCAATAATATTAATACAAAACATAACATGTACAAGATCATAAAAACAATTATAGCCGTATTCATTATCGCTGCCTGTTTCCTGGCAGGGTGTAAAAAAGATAGTTATTACTATGATACGGGCGTTCACCAGGCCAAATATGACGGTACCATTTTAGATTACCTGAAGGCTAAACCTTTCATTTTCGATAGCCTGGTACTGGCCATCAAGGTCGCCGGTATGGAAGATGTTTTTCAAAAGGAAAACGTAACCTTTTTTGCGCCGCCCAGCTCATGCATTCACAAGGCTATAGTAAACCTCAATACCGATCTGCGCAACAACGGAAAAGATACCGTTTCGCAGCTGGGGCAGGTACAGCCACAGGTTTGGAAGGATATGCTTTCCGAATACGTATTTAAAGGTACATACCTGTTAAAGGACATTCCTCAAATTGATACGCTTGCACTTTCGGCGTTCCCCGGCCAGGGGTATGTTTCATACGGCGGCCGCACCATGAACATCGGTGTGTTTTACAATAGCGCCAACGGGGTAAAATATGTTGGTTACAGGCAGCTTATCTTATCCTTCATCCCTGATTTTTCAAACCCAACGGTGGGTTTGCTTAACGTACCCATTGCAACTTCCGATATCCAGCCTACAAACGGGGTTATCCACGCTTTACAGTTCCAAAACCATGTGCTGGGTTTTGACAGCCGGCGGTTTATCACCGCAGCCGAATCGGCAGGGATCAGTAAGCCAACGCAATAATAACCGGGGGATAAATTATATAAATACTTAAGAAATGATCATGATATCAAACCTTATAAAAAACGCCGGCAGCAAGCTCCTGAAAATGGGGTTGGTATTGCTTGTAATTGCGCAGGTTTCCTGTAAAAAATCCTCGATATTACAGGAGGACCCTTACGGAGGTGGAAAATCGCCCCTGGGCATTAAATTCACTGGCGAGGAGCCTACGCCCAATAGCGGTAGCTCGGGCGATGCCGTTACTTTTAAAATAAAAGGCCTGCTTAGCCATAAAGACAACTTCCAGTTCCTGGTTAATGAAATTGAAGCCAAGGTAACAGCCCTTACCGATAGCACGGTTACCGTAACCATTCCTGATAATGCAAGCTCAGGCGGTACTACTGTTATTGCCGACGGACAATCATTTTTCGGCCCTAAGTTCACTGTGGACGGGAAGGTTTCAATCGATGCCTCCTTTAAAGCGGTAAACGGCACCAACGGCGCTATAAATGACCTTTTGCAAACCCCCGATGGTAATTACCTGCTGGTTGGCGGCTTCACCAATTTTGAGAGCCAGGCACCTTCAACGCCGGTAAACCACATCCTGCTCATCACACGCGACGGCGATTTTAAACCGGATCTTAATGCCGGAACCGGCAGCGATGGCACCCTGCAAACTGTAAACAGGCTCGATAACGGGCAATATATTGTAGGTGGTTTGTTATCCACTTTCAACAACCGTAAGGGTATCAACGGGATCACCCGCTTAAATATCGACGGTTCTTTAGATTCGGCTGCTATTGAGGTCATCAATCTTAAACCGCAGATCCCAAACCTGGGCCTTGATACTGTGGCTGCATTTAATGGCGGCGTGTTTGGTACGGTTGTAAAGAGCTTTGTAAGGGATGGCAAAATTACCATACTGGGTAATTACCAAAATTATGTGAAGTATTTCTACCCGCGCTCAACCCGCGATTTTAAAGTAGCCGACGTTACCAAAATGAACCAGATAGCCCGCCTTACCCAGGATGGCACCATGGATTCTACCTATAATTATAACCCCAGCACCAGGCAGGGTTATGCTGGTGGTAATGGCGATATAAATGACGCCTTTATGCAGGCCGATGGTAAAATTATAGCTGTCGGTGCTTTCTCAACCTTTAATGGGTTGCCAGCCAATCACATTGTACGCCTTAATACCGATGGCTCTGTTGATGCAACATTTGCTTCGGGTACGGGTGCTGATGGTCCGGTTACTTCCATCCGTTACAATGCTACTACGGGTAAAATGATCCTTGCTGGTTCATTTAAAACCTATGGAGGTAAAACCAAAAGTGGCGTGGTACTCCTGAATGCTGATGGCAGTGTTGACGATACCTTTCAGTTTGGTGAGCTCACCGGCGGGGTGCCCAATTTTGCAGCACAGCTTAACAATGGCAAGGTGCTTATCTCGGGCAACTTTAACAAGTACAACAGCATCATTAGGCAGGGCTTCATGATTCTTAATGCCGATGGTTCGCTGGCTGCAGGTTATAACAATACGGGGGCCTTTCAGGGGCGTATAACCAAGGTGGTCGAAACAACCTCGGCCCTTGGCAATCCGGCTGTGATACTGGTGGGCGACTTTAACAAGTTTGATAACACCAAAGTAGGCAACATAGTGCGCGTTGAGTTGAAAAAATAAGTGGGATACTAATAATAACAGTAACGAAATGAAAAAATATACCTTCAAAAAGCAGGGGAAAAACCTGGCGGTGGCGGCAGTGCTTGCACTACTGGCAACAATGCTGTTTACCTGTAACAAGGATTTTCCAAACAAGCTCAAAGATGCTTCAAAGAATGATACGCTGGGCATCAATGTAAAAACGCGTAAAGTGCTATACATTATTGTCGACGGAGTAAGGGGGCGTGCCTTACGCTCACTCAGTGCGCCTAATATTTCAAAAATAGTAAAGAACTCTATTTACGCTTATGATGCCTTGAGCGATTACAGCAACAACACGGTAACCAATGCCGGTACCTGGGCAAACATGATAACAGGCGTTACGGCCGATAAGCATAAGGTTACCACCAATGATTTTGCCGGGAACAATCTTGCCGCTTATCCTACCTTGTTTGCAAGGTTGAAACAGGCAGGTTCAAGCTATCGTACAGTTTCTATAGCATCAACGGCAAGCTTTAATGCCAATCTTGCCGGCGATGCTACTTATCAGAAAACCTATGAAAATGATGACGCTGCCGTTAAAGGCGCAGTAACCGACGAATTGCAAAAAGAAGATGCCAAACTGGTAGTTGCCCAGTTTCACAGTGCCGAGCTTGCAGGCGAGGCCAGTAGCTTTGAAGATGCTGATGCAAAATATACCAGTGCCATCCTCAAAATTGACGGCTATGTTGGGGAGATTATGACAGCGTTAGCAGCCCGGAAAACCTATGCGGCCGAAAACTGGTTGGTAGTTATTGCATCAAACAAGGGCGGTGCTATTGAACCCGACCCAAACAGTACCGATTTTACCTCTTATGCCGATGCAACCCGCAATAACTTTATTGTGTTTTATAACCCGCGTTTCAGCACGCTGTTTGTTCCAAAGCCAGAAACTGATAACATAGCTTATACCAACACCAGTATCACTTATGATTACGCCGGTTCAAAACGCCCCAATGCGTCATTACAGGACCCATCTACATTCAATTTCGGGGTTTACGGCAATTTTACGGTGCAGGTGCTGATAAAAAGTCTGCCGGGTGAGTTTTACTATCCTACGTTTTTATCAAAACGGGTTACGGCTTTTACCGGCGCAGGTTGGAATATGTTCCTTGAGGGTGATGCCTGGACACTTAACTCCTCGGTAGCCAGCCAGGCGCAGGGAACCACCATTAACGATGGTTTATGGCACAAGCTCACCGCGGTTTTTGACGGTACAAACAAAAAGGTAAGGGTATATACCGATGGTGTGCTTAACACTACACGGGATATGAACGGTAACAACCCTAATAACAATGCATCATTTAAATTGGGTTATATACCCGGCAGCGAAGATGAAAGCGCTAATGTGCTCATGACAAACCTGCAGGTATATAATGTGGCGCTCACTACGCAACAGATCTCTGATTACTCCTGCAAAACCAGCATTGATGAATCAAATCCTAATTATAAGAACCTGGTAGGCTACTGGCCAATGACCGAAGGTTCGGGTAATTTGCTGAAAGAAAAAACAGGTAAAGGTGCCGACCTGCTGGTAGGTGCTAACGGCGATTGGGAAAACTTCAGCGACCTGAGCCCAGCCCTGTGCCCGGATATCAATACCTCGTTTTTTACCATGGTACCCAATAACGTTGATATCCCATTTGAAATTTACCAGTGGATGAGCATTACCATACCGGCATCATGGAAGCTGGACGGCAGGTCATGGAACCCAGTTTACTCAGATATTAAACCATAATACATCAGATAAATGAGAAAGATATATTTAAGTATACTTTGTGCTGTTTTGCTTGCGGGAGCTACCTCCTGTAAAAAGTATGGTCATGAGTTTGAAGATGGCTACAATAAACCCGGCAGTACCACGCCGGTTGATATTACCGTTGATACGGCCATGTCGCAGGTTGACAGGTCTATGTACTCACGGGCACGTATTTTTCCGGGCCTGATCGATCCGGGCGAGCCAAGGGTTAAGGACGAGAAGTTTACGCTTGATCTTAACTTTTCGGCATCCAATGCCAGCATCTTGCGTATTTCGGTTGCACCCGAGCCGCAATTCAGCACTGGTTACTGGGCACCTGCCGGCGAACTGATAAAAATTATTGTTCCTGATGGCGTTAACGGCTTAAGCGTACAGGTTGGCGGGCATACTGATGACCTTACCGGGCAGGTAAGTATTCAGCGCGATCCATTGATCTATACCGTCAAAGCCCTGTTTCCGGGTGTTAACTATGTGCGCAACGTATACGGCGGTACTATTTATATCCGCGCATCGTTTGCTATTGCACAGCCGGTCCAGTTTACCATAACCGGAGCTGCAAAACAGCCCGATTTTGTGCTGGGCACAAGTAACAACGCCACCTGGATGGCGCAAGTAAAGGCATCAACTGTACCCTGGCTTGAACTGCGCTCAAAACGGGTGATATTTTTGATCCCCAGAGATTTCCTGATCAAAAACTTCAACTCGGCAAATGCACTTACCGATCCAACGGCCCTGATGACTGCCTGGAACAACGTTTTTGAGTTAGATTATAATGGCTGGATGGGCCTTTCAGATAACAGTACCGACCTGCGCGACAAAAGTCCGCAGGGGGCATGGCGTGAGGTGCTGGATATTCAACCCAGTGTAGGTTATGGCCACAACGGTTTCCCGGTAGTGGCTACTATGGATAATGAATGGTTTAACAGCGTGGTAAGTATCGACCAGCTTTTGCATGGCGCAAACTGGGGCACTTATCATGAGTTTGGACACAACTGCCAGCAAGGCAATATATGGAGCTGGAGCACGCTTGGCGAAACCACCAACAACTTGTTTAGCTTTAAAGTGGCCCATCGTAATGGTGCCGATTTTTCTATTCAGCATGGCGACGATTGGGTGCAACCCGCGCTGGATTTTGCCGAGACCAATAATGATCCGGCAAATTTCAATACGGTTGATGCCATGAACGACCCTTTCCGAAGGATAGTGCCTTTTCTGCAGATCTTTGAACTTTATGGCTATGATGCCATGACATACCTGTACACAGCAGCAAGGCATGCCCCGCGTTTATCTAACACCGACCAGGATAAGCAGGATTTTGTGTACGAACGCTTTTCAGAGTTTGCCAAAACCGATCTGAAACCGTTTTTTGATGCCTGGGGAATTAGCGTATCATCCCAGTCAAAGCAAACCATCAGTGCTAAATATCCGCTGCTTACCAAAAAAATATGGACGTACAACCCTATGACCAAACAAGGCGGTACCGCTGATATTACCTATAAAACAAGCATTACCGTAAGCTCGGAAGAAACAACCGGCGAAGGGGCTGTTAACGGCCACGCAGCTGCTTTGATTGACGGCAATAACAATACCTACTGGCATTCAGAGTGGTATTACGCAACGGCGGTATACCCTTATACACTGGTGTTAAATGCCGGTGGGCCAGTTACAGCTAAGGGTATGTATTTTGTTCCGCGAAACAGCACAGCGCAAAGGCCTAAAAACATTGACATATATACCAGCACCGATAATGTAAACTGGACGTTTGTTGGCTCAACCATCATTACTAATGCTTTTGCCCGGTATGAGTACCTGTTCCCGGCCAGCAAAACCGCACAGTACTACAAAGTGATACTGAAAGATGCCTGGACAAATACACCAAACGCGGCCCTGGCAGAGATGAACCTAATTAAATAATCAGCCAATCATTAACAAAACAATGATGATAAATTATAAAAACAAAAGCATTATCCTTTGCAGCCTTGCTTTACTATCGCTGATGGTATTTAATGCCTGTAAAAAATATGATAACCCGCCGCAGATCTTTGAAGAGTATGGAGATGGGATTAACGGTAAGGCCGAAAGAAAGGTATTGGTCATCAATATTGATGGCCTTGCCGGGGCCGAGCTTGAAAAAGTAGCTCCGCCAAATATTGGCAATCTTATTAAAACGGGTAAGTACACTTATGGTGTACTTACCGATGCGGTTTCGTCGGATGCTGCCACCTGGGCAAGTATGATCACCGGCGTATCATCGGCAAAGCACAGTATTGTTGATGATACTTATATCCCCGTTGCCGATCCTGATGCAGAGCATGAAGTGAACACAGTTTACCCAACATTTCTGTCAAGGATGCTGGATACCCGGCCCGAATTTAAAACTGTAACCATTACTACCGACGCAGCCCTGAATAAATACATGATCCATGCCGATCACCGTATTTTACCGGCAAATGATGAGGCTGTGAAGGATTCGGCCGTAAATATTGCTCAAAACAATGCAGCTAAGGCAATCCTTGTTGATTTCAGGGCCGTGGAGACCGCCGGTAAAGCCGTAGGTTACAGCGCTGATTTAGCGGATTATAAGGCAGCCATTGAAAAAACGGATGGGTATATCGGTGAGATCACCAATGCTATCAAAGCCCGTAAAACCTACTCAACCGAAGATTGGCTGATCATTGTTACCACCAATCGCGGTGGCAGCGATACTAACCCTAAACCCGGTTTCATTGTTTGTTCAAACCCCAGCCTTAAAACGCAGGCCATTACCAAATCGGGTTTTAATACCATGCATTTTAATGGTACCTCAACAAACGCTGTTATCAAGGCCGATAATGGCTTGTACGATGCCGGTACAAATAAGGACTTTACCATACAGCTCCAGATAAAAATGAATGCTGCAAATTATTACCCCGGGTTCTTTTCAAAAAGCACCGGAGTTGATGGCTCGGTTACTACCGGCTGGACACTATTTCAGCAAGGGGGCGATTATGGTGTGATTTTTGGCGGCTCGGCAAACGGCGGCAAGGGAAAAACCCAGATTTTAGCGGGCTCATCAATAGTTGATGGCAAATGGCATACTATTACTTTAACTGTAAAAACAAATGGCAGCGCAAGGACAGCATCCCTTTATACCGATGGCGTTTTAGCCAACTCGGGCGATATTTCGGCTACCAAAAATATCAGTACCTCAAACCCGCTTATCCTCGGGCATAAAAATGTTGACGGCAGCGACGCACTTGATTTTTACGCCGCCGATGTGGAGTACTTTAACGTGGCGCTTGATGATGCAACCGTACAGGCTAATATTGCATTAAAAGATGTTACCAAGCATCCTTTTTATAAAAACCTTATTGGCTACTGGCCAATTGACGACGGCGGCGGCGGTGTAGTTTCAAACCTGGCACCCGTGGGCTACAATTTCCTGATGAAGGGACAGTCTACCTGGGATGCCCTGGGCAATGATATCCCGGCAAGCCGTACTTCACAGAATGTAACGGACGGAGCGGTTTCTATAGTAGCAACCGGCCCCGACGTAACCGGCCTGATCTTTTACTGGCTAAAAGTGCCCGTTTCAAGTGACTGGAGCCTTGATGGGGTAGGGTGGTTGTCAAATTTTGAGTTGGAATTTTTAAAATAGCGTTTATTCTAAATATCAAACTGAGCGGTTTCAACAACCGCTCAGTTTTTGGTAATACGCGGCACAATTGAACCCGTTATTCTATTTTTAACAATTTAGAGTAGATGATAAATCAAGTCTCTGAAGTCAAACTTTATTCTACCATGTCTGATAATTTTGAGAAGCGTAAGTTCAACCACAATGTGACTGGCATGCCTTTTATGACCCTATTGGAAAACTGGCTTGATTTATAATTGTTTGTATTTCAATAGGAACGTTTTTCGCCCTTCCATCCGGTATGATGCAGAAACTGCTCCCAGTTTAACATGCTGTTGTTTATTCGTTTGCTCCATGTGGTGTCGCGGTCTTTTTTGAAATACCCGTACTCTACCGCATATTCTACCATACCCAAAAGTTCTTGAATCAACGCCTCATTCGATGCGAATCCGGGGAAATGTTCGAGCAAACCTGCTCTGGTAAAAGCTGAACTATATACCGCATTTTTACCGGTTGTTTTTACAAAAGTATCGATCATTTCCTGTGGAGATATGATGTCACCGATCACCGGAAGTGATTTGCCCGCATATTCCCGGGGATTTGAAAAGATCTCTAAAACGGCCGGACCGGTGGCTGTAAGTGGGTCAACAAATGGTGCGCGGAAGTCCTTTGGCAAATAGATCGGGAACACGAGGGTATCATCTTTTAAAACAGGCGTATAAAATTCAAGAAGATTGGTATAAAAAAATGCCATCATGATGAACGAGCTTGTTACCGGCAACGTTCGGATGTATTCTTCAATTTTTGCCTTATCTGTAAAATGCGGGGCGAATTTTTTTCCATTGGTGATTTTATCTACATTCTCCAAACTACTAAAAACGATGTGCTGTACGCCGGCTTCAACAGCAGCATCCGCTAAGTCCTTACCCAGCTGAAACTCGTGTGTTGCCGGAGGGACGATGTTTGGCGTCATCATGAAAACTCCATATGATCCTCTAAATGCTTCTTCATAGTCTTTTTTATATCCGATATCGAGCGGAACGCTTACCAATTCCATTCCCCGTGCCTTCAAACGGAGTGCGTCTTCTGAACCGATACGGCGTGTTATCCCGCGTACACGGTATTTTTGGCTTTCCAACAATGTGTTTGCTGCGCTGTAGCCTTGCTTACCCAAAACGCCTACTATCGTGATGAGTGGTTTATTTTCGTCTGCGGGTAATCCGGGCTTATTTTCGTTGTTTGTCATTGTTTAACTAAGTATTAATTGAACTATAAAAATTATAGTTGCAAAACTATTTATAGTTTAATAACTTTGCAATAACTATCCATTTAGATAGGTATTGCAAACGGAATATCATGGAGACAGAATGTGTAAGCGATTTTATCAAATTCAAGGATAAATTATATCCATGTACGGTAAGCATAGCCATGGATTTAGTGGGCGGAAAATGGAAGGTGGTTATCCTGTATCATTTAAAAAATGCGGATAAACGTTATAGTGAGTTAAGGAAAGAATTATCGGGCATTACCGAGATGACACTGAGCCTGCAGTTGAAACAATTAGAAGAAGACGGCCTGATCTCAAGGCAGGTTTATGGAGAAAAACCGCCGATAAAGGTTGTTTATGGGCTTACAGATTTCGGCAGAACTTTTACACCTGTGCTCGATGCAATACTTGGATGGGGTAATCAAATTGCTATAGAGAAAGGCGAATTTGTGGAATCGAGACCTGTGTAAACCCCACCTTTAACACACTTTTTAACGCCGTGTTGCGGAAGCTGCGTTATATTCGGCGTCAATAGTGTATATGGGATAAACCGGTAAATGACATTACTTTTATATCTGCGGCTTCGGATCCTGTTCTAATTTCTGGTGCGTACTTAAAGAACAGATGGGCCAAAGTCAGGTTCAGTATAAATATTTAATGGAAAATTGTTCCCGGTAAAATTTAGGAGCGGATATGGACTTTTTAAGGGGCAAATCAGGAAGTAAAGTAACACGCGATTCTCATTAAACATTGGCCGGATTTTAAAACTTGCTAAGCAAGAAAAATATATAGCATATGTCGTTTAAAAATAAAGTTGCAATAGTAACCGGGGCAGGCCAGGGAATTGGTTTTGAAATATGCAAGGAACTCGCTGCAGCGGGCGCAAAGGTGATCTTAAATGACCTTAGCCCTGAGTTAACAAGTTCTCCTGCTGCTGAAATCAATAAACTAAGCGGAGACAGCTGCACAGGCATGGCAGGTGATTCAGGTGATATATTCTTTATCAGGGGAATGGTAGCTTTCGCTGTGGAAAAATTTGGTAGTGTCGACATCGTAATAGCGAATGCGGGTATTACCTTATTCGGAGATTTTTTTACCTATCCGCCGGAGTCTTTTTCTAAGATCATGCAGGTTAACCTTGCCGGGTCGTTTTTCCTGGCACAGGCAGCCGCCTCTCAGATGAAACTTCAGCAATCTGGCGGATCCATCCTGTTTACATCTTCTGTAACAGGTCATCAGGCACATAAAAACCTTGCGGCTTACGGAATGAGCAAGGCTGCTTTGGAGATGCTGGCGAAAAACCTTGTCATTGAACTTTCTCAGTACAGGATAAATGTAAATACCATTGCGCCAGGTGCTACTTTGACTGAGCGTACATTGGAAGATCCTGAATACCAGAATACCTGGTCGCGGATTACGCCGATGGGCAGGCCCGCGTTTGTATCAGATATAGCTGCCGCCGCTTTATTCCTGGTTTCGGATAAAGCGAAGCACATTACAGGGCAAAACCTGATCATTGACGGTGGGTGGACTTCTGTGAGTGTTTCTCCCGAATAAAACAGAGGGAAAGGCCACATAGTACTAACCCAAACCATAGTGCGCTATGACGTTTTATTGCCGATATTTTTCCTGAGTTGTTTGGCTTTAGTTTTTTAATAACCAAGTAGTTAGGTTTTGTTTTGTTGAGATTTTTCTGAGACTGCGGCAAAATAGGGGAGACGGCGACAGCTTACTTTCTGTTTTCACCACAACCAATTATGATCAGCCTTCTGGCTGCGATCTATATCTCACATTAAGAAAACAACGATCAGGACACATTCACCGTCTTAGCGGCACTTAAAACAAGGCGTTTTGGTGCAGATGTGATCAAAGGATAAAAAGCAAATTTCCTTGAAGGGGCTGTGGTTTTTAGATACCGGCCCTTTAAGCTTGAATAGGATATTATGAATGTAGCTCACTGCCGGAGTTTGGCATGTACAAGGATCAATTTTGCAACAAGTAATACTGTTGGATAATGCTTGAAATGCGGTTTCAGGTATTTGACAGCCAGGGAAATTTGATTTTCAACAGCCCTTTTTGAAATGGATAGCCGCTCGGCAATCTCGGCATTTGTCAGTTGGCTCACCCTGCTTAAAAGGAAGATCTCTTTACACCTTGCCGGCAGTTTGTCCAGCAATTTGTCGAGATCTGTGCTTAATTCATCAACCTGGAAATTGCTTTCGGCGTTATTATATACAACACTTAAATCATCCAGTTTTTCATAGTCTTCAACATATTTCAATGGCGATGTACTGCTTGCTTTGATGGAATTGTATACGCGGTAGCGGGCAGCGGATGTGAGGTAATTTTTGAATGTGATAATGTTTAATACCTCCCTCTTTTCCCATATGTTCACAAATATGTCGTTCACAATACCCATGCAGGTTTCGGTATCATGTAAATAAGAAAAAGCTTTTTTATAAACCACCTCCCAATAACGATCATAGAGCTGGTTAAACGCTTTTTTATCATGGCGTTTAACTGCTGCAAATAAATCTTCATCTGTTTGTTGGGGATAGTTCATTTATAAGGATTTCAATCTAAGCTTGAACCGTGCAATTTAATAACAAACTTTTATTGTTGAGGGATAGCTGCCTGCCCGTTATCGATTGCTTGAAAAAAATCTAAAAAAAAATAAAAAAGTGTGTGAGTTATCGCAGGGAGAATTGTCTATAAGAATAACCGTTATAGCCATGTCTTACGAAGAATTTATTAAATTATATGAGCGCTGCACTTCGGGCAACTGCACGCCGGAAGAGCAAAAATTATTTGAAGAATACCGTGATAACTTCGAATTGTCGGATATCCCCTGGAGCTCTGATTTCGGAGATAAAGCGGACGTTGAGAAACGTCTGAAAATAGATCTGCATAACAGGCTTTCTAAAAACCAGGTAAAAAGGCTTATGCCGGTACGTTGGTGGGCCGCAGCGATCATAATTTTTGCGCTCGGAGGATTACTTGTTGCTATTAAGTATTTCGGCGGAAATACTAAACCTTACGAATTAACATCCGATAAAAACATCATTAAGCCGGGCAGCAATAAAGCTACGCTAACGCTTGTCGACGGAAAACAAATTACGCTTGATGGGGCAAAAAAAGGACAATTGTTTACGCTTAACCATGTTTCTGCCAATAATGATGTAGATAGCAGTGTGACCTATCGGAAAAATACGTCCGAAATTACCGGTTCTCCACAGCCTTACAATATTTTGACAACGCCCCGGGGCGGGAAGTATCAGCTTATACTGGCAGATGGGACAAAGGTTTGGCTAAATGCCGGTAGCACCATCAAGTTCCCGGTTGATTTTGCAGGCAGCGAAAGAGTGGTCGAGTTTTCAGGTGAAGCGTACTTTGAAGTTGCCCATGATGCCAGCAAGCCATTTAAAGTGGCCTGCGCCGGTCAGGTAGTACAAGTGCTGGGTACACACTTTGATATCAATGCTTATCAGGATGAAAATGCAGTGAAAACAACCCTGCTGCAAGGTAGCGTTAAAGTTTATGGAAAGAGCAGGCCTTCAACTTCAGCCTCATCGGAAATCATTATAAAACCCAATGAGCAGGCAGTTTTTAAAAATGATCAATTATCTAAACAAACTGTTGATGCTGATGAGTTTGTGGCATGGAGAAACGGCGTGATTTTATTTAGGAACGCTGATATCCATGATGTAATGCGTAAAATTTCCAGGTGGTACAACGTTGAGGTAGAATATCAGGGCCAGATGGGCAACGATACCTATAACGGCGAAATTCCCAGGAATGCGGCTTTTTCTGAAGTGCTCAAAATCCTGAAACTGGACGATATTAATGTAAAACTGAACGGGCGAAAACTTATTGTTTCCCAGTAATAGCTTATGATCCCCAAAATACAATCATAAAACCAATAACCAATTATTAACCTCAAAACCCAATTACGATGAAGAAAAAAGATACTTAAAAAGCTCCCATCAAGATCTCATTCAAAAAAAATGCCGGCAGTGCTTCCAACACAACCGGCTGAGTCCGCTTGCGCGGTAGTTTCTGGATCAGAGATTAATAGAAAACCGACACAGTTCAATTTTAATCAAACCAAAAACCAAACGAAACTATGAAAATTAATCAACGTAGTTCAAAAAACTGCGAATTTCTGTTTTTATGTCGAAGAACATTTTTAGTGATGAAGCTAATTATTTTGTTAACGATTGCTTTTACTTTTCAAGTTAAAGCAGATGTGTTCGCCCAAAAGATCACCTTGTCAGAAAACGGGGTATCACTCGAAAAAATATTAAAGGATATCAATAAGCAAAGTGGCTATACCTTCTTTTATAAGAACAAGCTGTTGCAAAATACCCCTCCTGTATCTATCAGCGTTAAAGATGCCGATATCAGGGAAGTACTCGATCTTTTGTTAAAGGGGCAGGCGCTATCATATAGTTTTGCCGAAAAAACCATTGTCATAAAAAGCAACGGCGAAGCTAACGGGGCGGATTCCGATAGAAACAAAGCCGCTGTTGCAAATATCGAAGTTAAGGGAACCGTGGTAGACGAAACGGGCAAACCTTTGCCCGGCGCTTCGGTAAAAATCAAAGGAACAGCGCAGGGGATGACCACCAATGAAAAAGGTGAATTTGCCTTTAAAAACATTCCCGACAATAGCACACTGGTCATCTCTTTTATAGGCTATGTAACCAAAGAAGTTCAGGTAGCTAAAGACCTTGGTATTATTGCGCTTAGTCCGGGCACCGGCCTGCAGGAAATTGTTGTGGTAGGCTACGGAACCCAGCGTAAAGAACGGGTAACAGGCGCTATAGTAGCGGTGGGCACCAAAGAGCTGCAGCAAAGCCCGGTTGCTAATTTAAGTAACGCCCTGGCCGGTCGCTTACCAGGCTTATTAACCATTCAAAATAGCGGCGAGCCAGGAGCCGATGGTTCTTATTTAAATATCAGGGGCTTTGGTACAACCAATAATTCTGCTCCATTGATCCTGGTTGATGGTATCCAGAGGGATTTTAGCGGTTTGGACGCCAATGAGGTTGAGAGTGTCAGTATCCTGAAAGATGCGGCCTCTACTGCGATATATGGTATCCAGGGTGCCAACGGCGTTGTATTGGTAACCACCAAACGCGGGAAAATAGGCACATCACGCATCTCTGCAACAGCCCAAAACGGCTGGCAATCGCCAACTGCTTTACCGCAATATGTTGATTCATATACCGGGCGCAAGCTTTACAAAGAAGGTCTGGTGAACGATGGCCTGTTTGCAGATACCAGCGCCTATACTGATGTTTTATTGAATAAATACCGCGACAGATCATATCCTGCATATCAATATCTATACCCCAGCGTCAATTGGACAAAAACAATGCTGAAGCCGTTTTCATACCTGTCGCAGGGTAATTTGAACGTGACCGGTGGTACCGAAAAAACAAGATATTTTATCTCCTTATCCTATCTGCAGCAAAATGGTTTGTATAATTATGAAGACGCGGTAAGCCAGTACGATATCCAGGCCATAACCCATAAATACAACTTTCGCTCAAATATCGACCTAAACCTTACCAAAAACCTGTCGATGGAACTTAACCTGGGTGCCATAGTATACGACAGGAATTACCCGGGCGCGAATGCATCGCAGATCTTTAACGATATTAAACAAACGCCTTCATGGTATTACCCGATTACCAACCCCGATGGTTCGCCGGGTGCAGCGCCTAACACTAATCAATCACCTTATGTCGACCTAACACAATCGGGTTATCAACGGAATTTTGAAACCTCGCTGCAATCAACAGCAGGCTTTAAGTGGGATTTGGGTTGGTTAACCAAAGGCCTGAGTACGCGTGTTCGGTTATCTTTTGATAACGATAATTTCCGGAACGTAAGCAGGCCTTTATCTAATATCACCTATCAATATTTATTAAACCAGGGAGTTGCCGATACGGAAACCGATCTGGCAGCCAACGGTCATTATGTAATTGTGAACAACGGCAATGGCACCCTCGGTTACGATGTAAACGCCAACGGATCGCGCCGTACTGTATTGGAAGCCTATATTAATTATGATCGCGATTTTGGCAAACACTCCGTAAAAGCCATGGCCATCTATAACCAGTCGAGCTTTTTTGATGCCGTAGGTGGTGGTGTCGGAAACGCGAGCGCTGGTTTGCCTTATAAGTACCAGGGTGTGTTGGGCCGTGCCGCTTACGCTTATGATGATCGTTACCTTGCCGAGTTCAACTTTGGTTATAATGGGTCTGAAAACTTTGCAGCGGGGCACAGGTTTGGATTTTTTCCGGCGGTTTCGGCAGGTTGGATAGCATCAAACGAGCATTTTATTAAAGATAATCCATCACTTAGTTTTATTGATCAAATTAAATTAAGAGGATCGTACGGTATTGTTGGTAATGATAAAATAGGATCGAGCAGGTTTCTTTACTTAAGCACCTGGGTAAAAGAAACCAATGCTTACAAGTTTGGCTTTAATAGCGATGGAAACGGCTATGACGGTTACCTGGAAGGCCAGGCAGGCAACACCCTGTTAACCTGGGAACGATCAAAAAAACTAAACCTGGGTATCGATCTGAGTTTATGGAAAGGGATGTTCTCGCTTTCTGCAGATGTGTTTAAAGAACGCCGTAATAATATTCTGGCCACCTCTCAACTAATACCTGCATTTATTGGTTTGCCACAAATTCCGGCAGTTAACGCGGGCATAACCGATAACAGGGGTTATGAGATCTCGCTTACACACAGGCATGACTTTAGCAAAAAACAGGGATATAGCATCACTATCAATTATGCCTACGCCGCCAACAAGATCCTGTTTTATGCCCAACCTGATTATCCCGGCCGCGAATGGCAGGCCTTAAAAGGTACCAGCATCAACGAGATTTATGGGTATACAGCCCTCGGACTGTTTAAAAGCCAGCAGGATATTGATAACAGCCCTTCGCAATCAAGCCTTGGCGTTACCAAACCCGGCGATATCAAGTACAAAGACCTGAACGGCGATGGCGTTATCAACAGCCTTGATGCAGGCTATCTTCCCGGTAAAGTGGCCAATCCCAAATCACAGTTTGGTGTAGCGTTGGGTTATCATTATGCCAATTTTGACCTTAGCGTACTGTTTCAGGGTGGCTTAGGTGGTTCTACTTTACTATCAGGAGCCGGGGTGTATCCGTTTTCGAGATTTGCCAGTGCGTTAACCCAGGTTGTTGATAATCACTGGGTGGCCTCAAACCCGGACGCTAATTACATGTTCCCGCGCATTTCATCTGCCGATAATGTAAACAATCAGCAGGCGTCCACCTTTTGGATCTATTCATCAAATTACCTCCGTTTAAAAACTGTTGAACTGGGTTATACCTTGCCCTCAACCTGGATGAAGCGTATAGGTATAGACAACGCGCGCATTTTTGTGAACGGTATTAATCTGTTAACCTGGAGCAAACTTAAAGATTTCAATTTCGACCCCGAAATTGGGAACAACGGTACCGGAACCTATCCGCAGCAAAAGGTGATCAACGCCGGTTTAAGATTTACATTTTAAAACATTCAACATGAAAAGCAATAAACTTATATATCTGTTTTTAATTGCCTGCATTACTGTGGTTTCCTGCAAGAAATATCTCAATGTAGTTCCTACAGAACTTGTTACGCAGGACGCTGTTTTTAGCAATATTCAAAACGCCGAAGATGCCTGGGCCCACTTATATAAATCCTTAAACAACAACGATGTTCAATTCATCCATGGTGGCGGAACGATTTTAGGTGCCTGTACCGATGAGTGCAAAAATCATTGGGAAAACGTGCCCGAATTGTCTTTTAACTCAGGAGCCTGGAATGCTACCAACAACTCGCTTGACATTTGGGGCAGCGCTTATCAATACATCCGTTCGGCAAATATTTTTTTGGCGAGTATTGATAAAACACCCATCCCTGCTTCCCGTAGCGATTATTACGGGCCAAGGATCCCGCTTTACAAAGCTGAGGCAAGGTTTCTGCGTGCCAATCAATATTTTGAATTGTTCAGAAGGTATGGTGCCGTACCTTTAGTAAACACAGTTTTAGCTACCACCGATCCGGCTGCTACCACCACGTCAAGAAACACGGTTGACGAAGTGGTAAAATTTATCACTTCAGAGTGTGACGCCATTGCCGAAATTTTACCTGTAAATTATGGCAGTGGCTCAGCCGATTACGGACGCATTACCAAAGGAGCGGCCTTAGCCCTAAAAGCACGTGCTTTACTTTATGCAGCCAGTCCTTTATTTAATGGTAATACCATGTATGCCGGCGTTAAAAATACAGACGGAACCCAGTTGTTTTCACAGGCTTATGATAATAATAAGTGGTTACTGGCAGCCAATGCAGCTAAAGCAGTATTAGACTTGAACGCCTATTCATTATCCAATCCAAACCCATCTAATCCGGTTGATAACTACGCGCAATTATTTTTTACCCGTAATTATAATGAGATCATATTGCCGCTGATCATTAGCAGTAACCGCGATTTTGAAGGCACTTATATGCCCAACGGTAGGGATGGGAACGCAGTTAATGGCAACGGAAAGATGAGCGTTTTTCAGGAATTGGTTGATGCTTACGAAATGAACAATGGCCGGCCAATAACTGATGCTCAATCCGGTTATCAAACCACTGGCTATTGGAATGGCCAGCTTTGGGATGGTGTGAGGAACACATCAGTTTCCAATATATCAAACATGTATAAAAACAGGGATCCCCGCTTTTATGCTACTATATTTTTTCAGTACGATGTTTGGAATTATACCAACAATGCGCGGCCATTGAAATTTGCCTGGTTTGGCAATAATGGGGGCGGCTGCGACGGATGGCCTAAACCCGGTACCAACTGCGAAACAGGTTATAACTGGCGAAAATGGGCCGATCCTGCTGTTAATTTAAAGGGTAACGGCAGCGCTAACCGCAATTTTCCGCTGATACGCCTGGCCGAGATCTATTTGATCTATGCTGAAGCGATGAATGAATATTTGCCGGCACCTAACAGTGACGTGTATAATGCTGTAAATGCTGTAAGAAACCGTGTATCCATGCCTGGCTTGCCTATCATCGCAGCTGATAATACCAAAGAGGGCATGCGTAAAAGGATCCAAAATGAAAAACGTGTTGAATTTGCGTTCGAGAATCAGCGTTTTTGGGATGTACGCCGGTGGTTAATAGCTAAAACTGTAGACAATGGAAACATGCACGGCATGAACGCGAGGCCAACTCCCGAAGAACTGAACTCAACCGGTTTTGATGCAAACAGCGAAGCGGCTGGTGTAGCGGTGTTTTACAAAACAGTGGTTGACCAAACGCGCGTTTTTGCCGATCGTCATTACCTGATGCCGATACCACAAACGGAGATCAATATTGATCCTGCATTGGTGCAAAACTATGGATGGTAACCTAAACCCTAATAACGGTGCTTACTCTTTTTATCAATGATTTGAAATAATATTCATGTAGAAGATTAAGGCCGGCCAGTTGATGAAGCGGTTGTTCTGAATAAGACAACCGCTTTAAACTGACTGTTGAAAATCGTGAAGCAAATGCTTAACACGGAGGTTTGCGCCCACTCCTTAATTTTATAGTAACCCATATTTTTTTCTTTTAATATCAGATACAATTGGATTTTTTAACCCGGCCGGATGTGCTATGCTCAGCCCCTTAAGGTTATTCCTAATCACAATTTAAATATTCATTCATATGATCATCTCCTACAAACAAAAATTAATCATAATTTTCAGAACAGTAGCTTGGGCACTTGTTCTGCTCACTACCAAAACATATGGCCAAAGTGGAAATCAATTAATTCCAGATCCTACATCGGTAGTACAATTGGGAAATGCCCGTTTTACCGTACTTACCGATCAACTGGTCAGGTTACAATGGGGCCAGCCCGCAAGTTATGATAACAGGGCCTCGCTGGTTGTGGTTAACCGTAAGCTTCCTGTTCCAGCATTTACTACCCGTACGGAGGATAACTGGTTCCATCTGAAAACAAAGAAGATAGAACTTGCCTATAAAATCAATTCCGGGGTATTCGACAGTACTAATCTAAGGATCCGTTTTTTGAACGCCGATACGGTTTCATGGAAACCCGGGCAAAAGCAGAAATTTAATTTAAAAGGAACCTCCCGCACACTGGATGGGCAGGATGGCGAAATGAACCTGTACAGCAAGCAAAAACTGCAACTGGAAGACGGGATCCTTTCCAGGGATGGTTGGTTTTTCCTGGACGATTCCCAATCCCTCAGATTGGATAATTCTGATTGGCCCTGGGTAACTGCTGCCGGTGCTCCAAAATTGGACTGGTATTTTTTCGGTTATGGCGACAACTATAAATCCGCCTTACTGGATTTTAGCAAAATTGCAGGCCATGTGCCAATGCTGCCACGATATGTGTTTGGCTACTGGTGGTCGAGGTATTGGAGTTATTCGGACAATGAACTTCGGGAGTTGGTTCAAAACCTTAAGCGGTTTGATGTACCTACAGATGTTTTGGTAATTGATATGGACTGGCATACCAAGGGCTGGACAGGCTACACCTGGAACAAAAACCTTTTCCCTGATCCTTCGGGATTTCTGAAATGGACAAAAGAAAACCATTTGAAAACAACATTGAACCTTCATCCGGCAGACGGGATCCAACCATCAGAAGAACGCTACGACAGCTTTGCGGCTTACATGAAGACGGATACTTCTCAAAAGAAGCCAATTCCGTTTGAAGCATCTAACAAGGCTTTTATGCGTGGCCTGTTCGATATTGTATTAAGGCCGATAGAGAAAGCAGGAGTTGATTTCTGGTGGCTGGATTGGCAGCAATGGCCAAATGATAATAAGATCCCTGCGCTAAGTAACACATGGTGGCTTAACTATACCTTTTTTACCGATAAAGCCATGCATGGTCAAACCCGGCCGTTGTTGTATCACCGTTGGGGAGGCCTCGGTAATCATCGTTACCAGATCGGATTTTCGGGAGATACCTTTATGTCGTGGGAATCATTAGCCTATGAGCCCTACTTTACAAGCACCGCCTCGAACGTTTTGTACACCTATTGGAGCCATGATATTGGTGGGCACATCCTCAAGGGGAATGAAAAAGGGGTAGAGCCAGAGCTGTATACGCGCTGGCTGCAATACGGTGGTTTTAGTCCGATTATGCGAACGCACTCTACCAAAAACGCCGCGATCAAAAAAGAGATCTGGAATTTTGGGCCGGAATATGCCAAACCTCAGCATGATGCCATCAGGCTACGATACGCGCTCGTGCCCTATATCTACACGATGTCAAGAAAAACCTTTGAAACGGGCATTGGACTCTGCCGGCCCATGTATTACGATTACGCAAAACAGACCGAATCATATATCTGTAAGGAAGAATACATGTTTGGTGATAATATGTTGATCAGGCCGATAACAACGCCGTCGCGGGATGGGTTTGCTGCTGTTAAAGTTTGGCTTCCGTCAGGAAACGACTGGTATGAATGGCAAACCGGAACTTTGCTAAAGGGAGGGCAGGTGATTGAGCGCTCCTTTTCTATTGACGAATATCCCATATATGTAAAAGCGGGCGCTGTAATACCGATGTATAATGATCAGATACAAAACCTCGACAAAAATCCCAATAATTTAACCGTGGGGATTTTTCCGGGAGCTACCGGTAAGTTTCAGCTTTACGAGGATAATGGAAACGACAAAAATTATGGAAGCGAATTTGCCACAACAACTATAGAGACGCAGAAGACGGGCATTGAACAGGTTGTAAATATACGTCCTGCCGTTGGGAAGTATCAGGCGATGCCGGCTCGCAGAACATTTACGGTGAAACTATTTGGCACTCAACCTCCCTCAAAAGTATTGTTAAATGGCAAATTGCTGCAATTTAACTCTGAAAAGCGGGAAGGCAGCTGGAACTACGATGGCTCCAATTTGTGTTTAAATATCCTGCTTCCGGATCAGGATTGCCGGGTTAGCCAGCAGATACGTATAAGTTATGATGCTGCACAGGCGCCGGAGGTAACAGCGGGACTTGTAGAGAAATTTAAACGCTTGTCCATGATAACGGCAACGCTCAAAAGCGGCGATAATGGCAATGAGGGTATGTACATTCCCGAAAATCTTGGCATTGCAGAAGAAACCAATCGCCTATTAGGTTATCATCCTGATCGGTCTTTTAACTATTTGAAGCAATTTGAACACTCTTACAAACTCGTACCCGAAGAAATAAGAGCATTGAAGTCATTAGATGAGCAAACAAAAAATAAGTTGATCAGACTGCTGCAGTAATGACTTAGTGTACTTTCAAAAAAACGGTTGATGTATTATTGAATAATAGCGACTAATTTGCACGATGAGGCGCTGATAGCTTTTTTGAAAAGAATACCTCGTATGGAGCATGAAGAGCAATAATGCAACTGCATTGTTTGAATTTTGGTTAATTGTTTGGGCCGTACCTGAAAAGGGTACGGCCCTTTTTTATCCATCGGGTTTTACCTGTTATGCCTGCTGCTCCAATGTGAGTAGATACCCTGGCACATCATCTTATATGCCGATAAAAGGAGCAGGAGCTATCTTGTTTTTAATGCTAATTACCATCATTCAACACTCACGCCGTTGCGCTTAACACCAAAAACATGATTTTTCTCAAACTACTCATTTGAACATTAAGACGCTATTATGCCCGCTTTATTTAGTTTTTGATAGGATACCCTGCGGGATGCGGTTACTTTCGGCTTAAAGTAATGACAATTAAAAATAAGACTATTATGAAAAATAAGTTTTTATCAGGCCTTTACCTGGCCGCGGGGATGCTGCTAATTATTCTTTCTTCTGCAACGCAGTTAAAGGAAACAGAGTTGAATATTACAGGTATCAGATCTCCTAAGGGAAACATTATCATCAATGTTTTCAAAGATGACGTGAGTTATAATGACGAAAAGCCATACAAGCAATTCATTTTCGACAAAAAAGCTATGGCTAACGGTACGCTGACCGTAAAATGTAATTTGGAAGAAGGCGTATACGGTATCACATTATTGGACGACGAGAATGGGAACGGGAAAATAGACAAGAATTTTATCCGGATGCCAAAAGAAGGATTTGGCTTCTCCAATTTCTTTATGGAGAAATTAAAAAAGCCTGCGTTCGATGATTTTAAGGTCGATCTGAAAACCCATCCTAAAGTAGGTATCAAAATAAAGTATATGTAATACCATGTTCCGGCCGTACAGGTAACGGATCAATCAATTCAACACTAACTATTAAAAAGGAATCGTGAAAACAACATCAATCTATAGAAACCTGCTTACGGGTGTAGCCCTTGTAGTGGCAGCAATATGTTTTTCTTCCTGTAAAAAAAATACAATCGACCCGTCGGGTCAGTTTAATATCAAAGTAGTAAATGCTTCGCCTAATGCCGGGGCACAGAGTTTTACACTTGCAGGCAACGTTTTGGTAAGCGGCGGACTTAATTTTACCGATGCTTCTGCTTACATAACTGCGCCTTCGGGGAAAAATATGGTTTCGGAGTTCAAAAATGAAGGCACAAATTCAGTTTATGCATCCGGTTCACTTTATACTGCCAATGGCGTAAGTTTTACCGTTTACCTCGCCGGAAAAGGATCATCTGCGCGGGTAAAAAACTTTGAGGATGATCTGGCCGCTCCAAACAACGGGAAGGTAAAGATCAAGTTCATACACTTAAGCGACAATGCTCCTTCGGATGTCAAAATTAAAAATTCGGCGGGTGATGAGCTGGTTAGCAATGTTAGCAGAAATATAGCAAGCGGCTACAAATATGTAGATCCGGGTGCACTTTCGGTACAATTGGTGGGATTGGCTTCTAAGAACGTTTTAGGAAATTTTAGTTTCACTGATCTCCAGGCTGGAAAAATATATACACTGTATTTTACAGACGACGCTAACGGTAACCTTGTGATGAACCAGGTGCTTCATAACTGATCTTTTTTTGAATACCCCTATAAGGCGTGTGGTTTTAAAACTACACGCCTTGGTTTTAAAATTGACCAAAGTGCTCCGGTTATTCAAATGCTTGGCGCTGGTTTGTTTAACTTTAATAAATTGAAAATTGACAGGTTGCTTTTATATCGTCCGGCAGTTTGCTTTACAAGGCTGATGTGATATTAATCAATAGGTGTGATGAAACATGTTTATATTATAGTTTGCTTTATTGTTTTTACAACACATCAGCCCCGGGCCCAGACAATAGCTGCCGATACAGCATATATAGGACATTATAACCAAAAGATTCTGTTAGGCGGGTATGTAGCCACTAATGCTGTTCTGTTGACGGCGGCGGGTAAAAATTATTACCCCAATAATCCGTTCAATGTTGGTGTAATATTCGCCTTAAAAAACACGGTGATCAACGCGATGTTTGATTATGGTGTGGTGTCGTTAAAAAGTAAGGCTTATGGTAAAACCAAATTAACAGATTTTCAGATCCATAATTATGGCAGGAAACTGATGCTTGATCTGTTCATACAGCAATATAAAGGTTTTTATTACAGTGATTTAAAAGGCCATGAAATCGTTCGCTATCCTGATCTGTCAGTTTCGCAAATTGGAGGGGAAGTTGCCTATGTTTTTAACGGAAATAAGTTTTCAGGTAAAGCGGCTTTTGAACAAAGTGAGCGGCAACTCAAATCGGCCGGCAGTTTTATTTTGGGAGGGGGCGTCTATTTATACAAAGTTGGGTTGGATAGCAATATGGCAATTGCCGGTAATAGTCCCTTTCGCAATTTTCAGGTTGGGTTAAACGGAGGATATGCCTATTCATGGGTAATTAATGACCGTTGGCTGTTGTCAGGTATGGCGAAAGTAGGGGCCAGTGGAGGCAACGAGCCGCAACTGGCAGGAGATAAAAAAATAAGGATCTATCCCACAGCTTTTGCCCGGGGATCTGCTGTTTACCAAAAAGCCAATTGGGCGGTGTCTTTTTTGATGCTGATCAATAATAAATCAGTTTATGCTTATCAGAATCAAATCCAGGTAACCTCAGTAAATTTTCAACTTGCTTATGTAAGGCATTTGGACGAGATTTTCAGAAGGAAAAAAAGAAGTTGATACCAACTAATTGTCGGTTGTTTTTCATCTTACTTAGATCTCTATCATCGCTTTAATTACCCCATTCGCAGGATCAAGCCAACTTTCAAAGTTATCTGTCACTTCATCAAAGTGTACCCTATGCGTAATATAATTTGCCGGCTGCACTAAGCCATTTTTTATTGATGCGATCACATGTTCAAAGTCCTCCCTGGTAGCATTGCGGCTACTCATCAGCGTAGCCTCGCGTTTATGAAATTCGGGGTGGCTAACTTTGATCTCACCCTTTTGCAAGCCAACAAGTACATACCTGGCTCCATGGGCCATGTAATTAAACCCATTATTAATTGCATTTAAGCTGCCGGTTGCATCGATAACCACAGTAGGCATATCGCCTTGTGTTATTGCGGCCAAGCGCTCAAAAGCGTTTTCGGTTGATACATTGATGGTGTGATCTACCTTTAATTTGTCGCTGCAAAATTTAAGCCGCCCGGCATTTAAATCCATTGCAATCACCCTGCCACCGGCAATGCGGGCAAATTCCATGATCCCCAGACCTATTGGGCCTGCGCCGATGACCAGGACATATTCCCCCGGCTTAACATCCGCCCGCCTTACGCCATGTGCACCTATAGCCAGGGGCTCCACTAAAGCCAGCTCATCATAGCTTAAACCTTCGCCACGTACAAGCGAGTATGTGGGTACATTCAGGTATTCAGCCATTCCGCCATCAACATGTACACCGCAAACATTGATCTTTGCGCAACAATTAGGCTTGCCAGATCTGCAGGCTATACAAGAGCCGCAGTTGAAATAGGGGATAAATGTAACAATGTCTCCTTTTTGAAAACCTGCTGCGCCGCCTGTTTCAACCAATTCGCCGGAAAGCTCATGGCCCAAAACGCGCGGGTAGCTAAAATATGGCTGCGTTCCCTCAAACGCATGCAGATCTGTTCCGCAAATTCCTATCCTCCTGATCCTGATCTGTGCATAGCCTTCTTTAATTTCGGGTTTTTCCTGTTCTTTAAAAGCTAAGTGTCCTGGTTCCTCACAAACTATTACCTGCATCTGATCTGTTTTAAAGCTTGAAAATCTGTTTCATGAGTACCCATTTTTCTCCTTCTTTCGCCCAGGGGAGGGGTTGCTGAAATAGCCACATCAGCTGTTCCCATTCCTGTACTTTGGGGTTAAGCGCATCCATTGCTTCTTTTCTTTTTGCCTCGTAGTCATCACTTGTTTCCATGATCATAAATAACCGGTTTCCGGTGCGGTAGATCTGCATGTCGAGAATTTCTGCATCCAGTATGCTTTTGCGTATCTCCGGCCAACTATTTTCTGCCTTATGCCAATGCTCATATTGGGCTATCAATTGCGGATCATCCTTTAAATCAAGGGCCAAACAGTATCTTTTCATAGTGATATTTAATTTTTTACAGATAGATAGAAGCGTACGATTCGTCAACTAAACCGTATTGTTTCATTTCTTTCCAAAATTGTGCTGGGACCTTTAAAGTGGCCAATGCAACATTTTGTGCAACCCTATCAGGATTGGTGGTATTCAGGGCGATACTTTTAACGCCTGGCCCATTTAATCCAAAAGCCACACAGGCATCCGCCGGGTTTATTTTATGATCTGTACATAAGCCATAAAATAACTCCCGCCAATTATATAAATGCTTGTCTTTTACC
Organism: Mucilaginibacter sp.; assembly: GCF_036383575.1. Taxonomy (GTDB): domain Bacteria; phylum Bacteroidota; class Bacteroidia; order Sphingobacteriales; family Sphingobacteriaceae; genus Mucilaginibacter. The sequence goes on along the minus strand of NZ_DASVOB010000826.1, from coordinate 3,295 downwards.
GGATCTGTCAACCGGTAATTATAATAAGCCGACCCTGTTAAAAATCCACCGTTAAAAACGGCGGAATTAATGATCAAAGTCCCCTGCTTCTCAAGTTCCTGCATAAACTCTATTAATTCAGGGGGATGGCTGTGAACGGTCATGCTATTGGCTATCATTGCCCAATCCAGCTTTACATCATGGGCGATTTTTTTGATGATCCGCCAGTCCTTCGAACCTACGCCGATACCTTTCACCTTACCATCCCGTTTCAACTCACTTAGCGCACGGTAAGCTTCTAATATATCCTGGTAGCGTTGTGTTTGTTCGCTCTCATTACTCGCTGCGTTAAGATATTCATCCGGGTCATGTACAGATACCAGTTCTGCATGGTAATTGCCCAGCAGTTCATTCCCTTGTTCATAACATTCAAGGATGCCTTCATAACTTATTCGTTGAACAGCATCGTATTTCAGATCACGCCAAACGCCCGGTTCGAAAGTAGGTTCGGACGTTTTTAATTCGGTACGCAGCCATCCTAATTTATTGCTGATCAATACATTTGATGGGTTTACCTTCAATTGTTCCAAAGCGCTCCCCAGCGATTCGAGCGCAAGCCCCGCGCCGTATTTACCGGCCGAGTCAAATACAGCAGGCTTAGGCGAATGCCTGATACTTTCGGCAACTATTGCACATTTAACATCGTCTGAAAGTGCGACATATAAATTTCCTAACCCGCTTGTCCCAAAAATCACTTTAGGCAGATTGATTTCTTGCATATTGAAAATAGGTTATAATTAAAGGATAGCTGCAACCGGCACATTTTCCGGCCTCGCTTTTACACGATGCCCTTTCAATCCAAAGAAGGCCACTACTGCAAAGCATGCTAACGGCACCACATAGCCATATTGAATATTACCGGTTACGTCGCTGATATAACCGAATACCCTTGGCAAAATGGCGCCACCTACGATAGACATAATGATCAGGCTGCTGCCAAATTCGGTATCACCCTTAAGTCCCTTTATGCCCAGCGCAAAAATGGTTGGAAACATGATCGACATAAAAAAGCAGATCCCCATGACCGTATAAACGGTGATCATCCCATGACTAAAAATGGCTATCGTGCAAAGTAAGATATTAATACCCCCATAGGCAGCCAGTAAACCTGCCGAGCTGTAGTATCGCATTAAAAATGTGCCGATAAACCTGCCGATCAGGAATGCAGCGCCGCATAAACCGAGATAGTAGGTCGCTTGCACTTCTGTAAGGCTGGCAGATTTTGTCGCATAAAGGATAAATAAACTGAATACACAAACCTGCGCGCCAACGTAAAAAAACTGAGCGGCAACACCCCAGGCTAAATGACGGTGCTTTAAGGCATGGAAAATATTCTTACTGGCTGTATGCTCTTCATGCTGTTGGATCCGGGGCAGATGTGTAAATGCGAAAATGATAGCAATTATTACCAACACGCTGCCAAGTATAAAATAGGGCATTTTCACGGAAGAGGCCTCGGCGGCAAGCGCTAATTTTCGGCCTTCTTCTGTCATTGTACCCAGTTGTGCCGCGGTATACCCTTTGGTTAGTATAATACGCCCACCAATGATAGGCGCCAGGGTAGCAGCCAACCCGTTAAATGATTGTGCAAAGTTAAGCCTTTGTGTAGAGGTCGCGGGATCGCCCAATGAGGAAGCATAGGGATTGGCGGCAGTTTCTAAAATGGTTAACCCGCAGGCAATAATAAACAAGGCCACCAGAAAAAATGTGTACTGCTGTGTATTGGCTGCCGGTATAAACAAATAAGAGCCAAATGCGAAAATTAGCAGCCCGGTTATAATGCCAGTTTTGTAACCATATTTTTTCATAATGAAACCCGCAGGTAAGGCCATCAAAAAATAAGCGATAAACACTGCGGAATCCACCAACGTAGCCTGAACTGTTGTAAGCGTAAACGACTTTTTTAAGTGCGGTATCAATATAGGGTCGAGGTTATGGGCGAAACCCCACAAAAAGAATAAACTGGTTATTAATATAAATGGAAAAAGAGTTTTATTCTTTGTCATGATCGGATCATTATGTTTTATGTTTCTGTTGCCGGGTGAAAGGGCGATGATTAGTTATTGGCTGTAATTTTGGCTACCCATCCGCCCGAGGTATCCAAATGGATATTTATAACTGAACTTGCTGACACCTTGCCTTCAGACCGGGTTAAACTTTGAGGTGAGGATAATACATCCGCCCATGACGACAATGTATATTTACCCGATGGTAAAAAATCCATTTTCAATTGAATTGTCCTTTCCGCGTCGTTGGTCATTGCGCCGACGTACCAGTCTTTACCGCTTCTTTTGGCAACGATGATATATTGGCCCGGGTATCCGCCAAGTACTTTCGTGTCGTCCCAAACGGTAGGTATATTGTTTAAAAAATCGGCTCCCGGCTTACCCAAAATATGTTCAGGTGCATCGCAGTAAACCGTAAACGGACTTTCGTAAATCACAAATTTTGCCAGTTCGGCACAGCGGCTGTTCATTACCTGGGTAGGGCTGCCTTTTCTGAACTCACTCTTCTTTACATTCAAGAACCCGCCGGGAGTATAGTCCATTGGTCCTGCCAACATACGGGTGAACGGTAAGGTGGTATTGTGCCCTGCTGTTATCCTGGTCGAAAACTTGGAGTATTCCTCTCCTAAAACCCCTTCCCGGGTTATCATGTTCGGATAAGTACGCTCAATGCCATCAGGTTTATAAGCACCATGAAAATCAACCATCAGGTGATATTGTGCGGCTGTTTTAATGATCCGACGGTACCAGTTCACCATCTGCTGATCGTCCCGGTCCATAAAATCAATTTTAACCCCGGCAATGCCCCATTGCTCGTAAATTGGAAAAGCTTTTTCAAAATTATCATTCCGGTTAACATCCGAGCTGTATAGCCACAGCCAACATTTTACCTTTTTTGCTTTGGCGTACGCCAAAATTTCAGGCATGTTCAATTGTGGGGCGGGTTTGGTGATATCAGCTTCCGGTTTGTTAAATGCCCCATACCATTGCCAGTCGATAAGCATGTAAGGCCAATGCTGTGCTGATGCCAGGTCGATGTACTTTTTAATTGTAGGCATATCCATTTTTACATCGCCGCTCCACCAGTTATCCCATGCGCTCATGCCTGGCTTGATCCAGCTTGCATCTTTCAAGGCACATGCAGGGTTCAGGTTCTGGATCAGTTCCGATTCAATTAATTTACCGGGCGAAGCTGCCAGCATTATTACACGCCAGGGTGTAAGCAGATTATTAGTGAAGCGAGCCTTAAC